>NZ_CP128361.1:5210670-5517180 GCF_030345075.1 Solwaraspora sp. WMMA2065 | reverse complement strand
GTCCCGGCAGGCGTCGCCCTGGCCGGGCAGCATGGTCCGCCACAGTTCCCGACCGGTCGCCGTGTCGAACCCGGCCAGCTGGGACTCGCCGTGCGCCACCACCACCGACCGGCCGTCGGTGCCGCTGACCGCGGTGTGCAGACCGGACGGCGCGTAGACGGTCTGCGCCCCGGTGCGCCGACCGGCGTACCCGGTGTCGGCCGGCTGTGGGCCGGCGGACCGCCAGGCCACCTTGCCGCTGCCCGCGTCGATCGCCACGAGTTCGCCGTCCGTCCAGCGGCTCACCACGGTGGTGCCGGTGGCGACGACGCCGGTCAGCTGCTCCGGCCAGCGCCGGAACGACCAGGCCGGGGTGACCTGGGTACGCATGTCGATCGGGCCGTCGGCGCGCACCTGACGGGTGGTGGCGTACACCCGGAACCGTCCGTCGACCAGCAGCGGCGCGGCGGAGAGCTCGGCCACCGGGCCGGGTTCGGCGGTCGGCGGGGACGGCTGGTAGCCGGCCGGGGTGACCACCTCGGTCGGGGCCAGCACCCGCCAGGCGACGACCGTCACGGCGGCGAGGACGACCACCCCGGCCAGCACCCCGGCGGTGATCAGCTGCCAGCGTGGGCGGGACCGCCACCAGGGGCGTCGCCCGCCGGGCTGCGTCTCGTCGGAGTACGGCTGCCCGTCGGGGTTCGCCGGCCCGTCGGCGGGATGCGCCGAAGGGTCCGCTGCGTCCGCTGGGTGCTGGGTGTTGCTCGCCGGCTCGGCCATCGGGCACCTCCCCCCGCACCCTACCGAACCGGACAACCGCGTCGGGTCAGCCGCAGACGTTGGACCACCGGTCACGGACCGAGCAGGGCCAGTGGAACGACAGCGATTCCGTCCGCGCGCCGGTACGCCGCCGGACCGGTGGTGACCACCGCCGCGTCCAGCAGGTCTTCACCCAACCGGTCCCGAAGCCACCGCAGGTGCGCGACGTCGTCGTCACCGACGGTCGGGGCAAGTTTGACTTCCAGCGCGACAACCCGCTGATCGGCACGCTGCACGATCAGGTCAACTTCGTGACGGCCGTCCCAGGTCCGCAAATGGTGAATCGAGGATTCAGCGGCCTGTGCGTAGACCCGGATGCACAGTGTCACCAGAGACTCGAAGAGTGCACCCAGCAACGGTCCCATCCGGGGGGTGGCCCCAGCCGGGGTTGATTCGTTGAGCAGCGCTTCCCGACTGGCTCCGAGCAGCCGAGCGGCAAGCGCGGGATCGGCCAGGTGGTGTTTGACGGCGCTGCCGAGCCGGGTGAAGGTGCTACGGCTCGGCGACCAGCCCGGCACGGGATCCAACAGCCAGAGTTGGGAAAGCACGTCACGATAGGCGACGGTGGTGGTTTTGGCGGGCTTGTTGCTCTCGCCCGGCGTCGCCGCGTCGAGGATCGCCGTGTAGGAACTGGTGGTCGCGGTGGCGCTCGCGTACGCCGCCAACCATCCCCGGAGCGTCTCGGGTCGGCGTACCAGATGCCCCTGCTCTGGGAAGTCACGCTCCACGATCCGGGCAAGGTAGCCGTCGAGTTGCGCGCGACGCGCTCTCGACGGCAATTGTCGGATGGCGGGAAAACCTGACCGGACGATCTCCTCGGCGTAGTCGGCAAGGCCCACCGGTGATTCGCCGACGACCTCCGGTCGTTGGCCGGAAAGCAGGTCACGCAAACTGACCGTGGGTTCGGCGATGGCCCGCTCGACGAGAGTCATCGGCCGCATCCGCAGTTGCACGATCCGACCCGCTCCGGAGTGGGTGGGTGCCGAGGTGGGGGTAGCGCTGCCGGTCAGCAAATACCTGCTCGGCGACGAGTCCCGATCGACGCTGCGTCGCACCAGATCCCAGACCGTCGGTTCCCGCTGCCACTCGTCGATGAGTACCGGGCCCGGGAGACGGTCGAGGCGCTGCGGATCGGCCCGCAACAACTCGCGCTGCACGGGATCGTCCAATGCGATGAGGGTGGCTGCCCGACGTTGCCCCGTCGCCGTCTTGCCCACCCCCTTCGGTCCCTCAACGCTGATGGCAGGCAGGCCAGGGAGGAGTTCATCCAGCTCCTGATCGACGATCCTAGTCTGATAGTCACTCACCAGCCAAAACTACCTTCCACACGCGTTACAAGCTACTTTTCACACGCATTTCACACTACCTCACACACATCTTGTAGGCTACCCTTACGCCGGTCGACACGTGGTCGGTCAGGTGGTGGCCAGGGCCCGGGTCGGCGGTAGCCGGGCGGCCTGCAACGCCGGATAGCCGCCGGCGACGACACCGACCAGCAGCGCCCCACCCAGCCCGGCGAGGGTCGCCCCGGGCGGCACCACCACCGGCCAGCCGTTGGCGACCGCGTAACCGGCGGTGGCGGCCAGGCCGAGCGCCGTACCGGCGAGGCCGCCGAGCAGCGACAACGCCACCGACTCGGTGAGAAACTGCGCCCGGATCTGACCCCGGCTCGCGCCGAGCGCCCGGCGCAACCCGATCTCCGACCGACGTTCCAGCACCGAGATCACCATCGTGTTCGCCACCCCGATCCCGCCGACCAGCAGCGCCACCCCGGCCAGCGCCAGGAACAGCGAGGCAAAGCTGCTCTCGGTGGCACGTTTGGCCGCCAGCGCGTCCGACGGCCTGGTCACCTGCACCTTGCTGGGCCGCTGCGGGTCGATCGTCGCCGGCAGCACCGCCCGCACCGCCTCGATCGCCGGCTCGTGCGCCCGCAGGTAGATCACCGTCGGGTGCCCGCCGAAACCCAGCTCGGACTCGGCCGCCGGCCACCCCACCAGGGCCGACCGGTCGATCTCCGGGGCCAACGGCAGCGGCTCCAGGATGCCGATCACAGTGAACCAGACGTCGCCGATGCGTACCTGCGTCGGCGAGTCCACCGGGCCCAGGTCGACCACACCCAGCCGGGTCGCGGCGACCGCGCCGAGCACCACCGTCGGCAGCCGTTCGGTGGCGGCGTCGAGGTAACGCCCGGTCCGCAGCCGCGCGTCGAGCGTCACCGGCAACCTCGCGTCGCTGGCCAGCACGGTCAACCCGGAGCCGTCGCGTGGGTCGATCAAGTCGGAACGGCGGATCACCGTGTTGGTGTTGGCTACCGCGCTGGTCGCGGTCACCGGCCCGATCCGGGCCACCATCGCCGGGGCCTCCACCGGCAGCCGGGTGACGCCGTCCTCGTCAGGCTGGGCCGTCGCCTGCAGCAGATTCACCCCGAGGGCGGACAGCTCGGCCAGCAACGCCCGCTCACTGGCCGCCGGGATGCCGGTGACCACGATCATCGTGGCGATACCGATCGAGATGCCCAGCGCCGACAGCGCCGCCCGCAACCGGCGGGTCCGGATCCCGACCAGCCCGAGTCGGAGCAGATCCAGCGGGGCCAGCCGCACCGGGCGCGGCAGCTGCACCGGGGCAGCTCCGACCAGTTGGGGAGATTCCACCCGGCTCACGGCACGGCCACCGGCTGCTGGCGGACGTCGCCGACCAGCCGACCGTCGCGGATCTCCACCCGGCGCGGCAGCCGCGCCGCGACGTCCCGGTCATGGGTGATCACCGCGATGGTGGTGCCGTCGGCGTTGAGCGTGGTGAGCAGGTCGAGCACGGCACGACCGGTGGCGGTGTCCAACGCACCGGTCGGCTCGTCGGCCAGCACCAGCGCCGGCCCGTTGACCAAGGCACGGGCGATCGCGACCCGCTGCCGTTCCCCGCCGGACAGCTGCCGGGGCAGGTGACCGACCCGGTGCGCGAGACCGACCCGGGCCAGCGCCTCGGCGGCCAACGGTCGGCGGCGACGACGCGGTACGCCCGCGTACAGCAGCCCGGTGGCGACGTTCTCCGCCGCGGTCAACCCGTCGGTGAGGTGGAACTGCTGGAACACGAAGCCGAGCCAGCGCCCACGCAGCGCCGACAGCTGCCGGTCGGACAGGGTGGTCACGTCGTGCCCGCCGAGCCGGACCGTACCGCTGGTCGGACGGTCCAGGGTGCCCATGATGTTGAGCAGGGTCGACTTGCCGGAGCCGGACGGTCCGACGATGGCGACCAGCTCCCCGGCGTGGATGTCGAGGTCGACGTCGGTCAGCGCGGCGACGCCGCCGGGGTAGCGCATCCCGGCCCGCACGACCGACAGCACCGGTGCGCTCACGACGTGGTCACCACCGTCATGCCCGCGTCGAGACCGGCCCCGGTGACCTCGACCATTCCCCTGGTGAACAGCCCGATTTCGACGGCGACCAGAGCACCGTCGGTCAGCTGCACCGCGTACCCGCCCTCGGCGAGCGCGAGCAGCGCACCGACCGGCACCGCGAGGACCTGCTCCCGCAGCTCGGTACGGAACTGCACCCGGACCGGCGCGGACTCCAGCCCGCCGAGCACCGCCGGGTCGTCGGGCACGACGGTGACGTCCACCGTCGGACCCTGCCCCGGCGGACCTTCTGACTCCTCGGCGACGGTGCCGACCGCGGTCACCGTGCCGGGGGCGGTCACGCCGTCGGGCAGAGTGATCGTCACCGACACGTCGGGCACCATCCCGGTCGCCTCGCCGGCTTCCACCCGTACCGTGATGACCTTGTCGGTGGGGGTGACCGACATGATGTCCGTCGCGGCACTGTCGCCGGGCAGCGCGGCGACCGAGCCGACCCGGACCTTGCCCCGCAGTACGGCGACCTCCCCGGCCCGGACGACCCCGGTGGCCGGCGCGTCGCGGTCCCGCTGCCAGCGTTCGATGGCCGAGATCAGCTCCGGGGTGAGAACGGCGTCGCCGGACCGGACGGTGACCGTACCGCCGGTCGGGGTCGGTGCCACCTCCCGCTCCGACGACTCCGCCGCGTCGCCCTCCACTGTCGACCCAGCCGCGTCGCTCTCCCCCGTCGGCCCCGCCGCGTCGTCGGGGTCCGGCGCCGGTGCCGCCGCCGGCACCGCGACGGCGGCGCCGACCGGCGGCTGCCAACCGATCCGGTAGCCCAACGCCTTCAGGTTGTCGGCGACCACCCGCACGTCGCGGCCGACCAGGTTCGGCCGGTCGAGGGTCCGGAACAGCGGCGTACCGCCGTAGAACAGCAGTACCGGCTGATCATCCACACGGTACAGTTGCTCGCCGCGTTCGATGACGGATCCCTGCTCCGGCAACCAGGTCAGCACCCCGTCGCCGGAGCCCCGCACCGGTCGGGCGGCACCGTAGCCGAGGGTGCCGACCAGCTCCCGGGCGTCGGAGATGTCCATTCGCACGACCTCGGTGGTCGCCACCCAGAGCGGATCCGCCGTCGCGGCGTCCGCCTCGGCCGTCGCGCCCCGGCCCGGCCAGCCCCAGCCGGCTACGGTTCCGGTCACCACCAGCCCGGCCACCACGACCGCGACCGGCAGGCCGTACGCCAGCGTCCGACGCCACCGACGACCGGCGAACGTTCGCAGGAAGAACACCATGCCGGCCAGCGTCGCCGGCAATTGTGAGGAACCTGTCAGGCCGGTATGGTGCCATTTCCCACCGCCGCGCCGACGCTGACACGCAGTATGGTTCGCCCCGTGGTTGCCCATGTGCTGATCGCCGAGGACGACCGGCGGCAGGCCGAGGTGCTGCGCCGCTACGTCGAGTCCGACGGACACCGGACCACAGTGGTCCACGACGGGCGCGACGCGCTCGACCAGGCCCGCCGGCACCGGCCGCAGCTGCTGGTGCTCGACGTGATGATGCCCGGCCTGGACGGGCTGAACGTGTGCCGGATCCTGCGTCGCGAATCGGACCTGCTGGTGCTGATGCTCACCGCCCGCGCCGACGAGGACGACCTGCTGCGCGGGCTCGATCTGGGTGCGGACGACTACCTGACGAAGCCGTACTCGCCGCGGGAGCTGATGGCCCGGGTCCGGACGCTGCTGCGCCGGGTCGACCGGGTGCCGCGCACCATCGACGGGATACGACGGGTCGGTGCACTCGCCGTCGACCCGGTCCGCCGGGAGGTCACCGTCGACGGACGACCGGTCAACTGCACGCCGGGCGAGTTCGCGATCCTCGCCGCCATGGTCGAGCAGCCGGAACGCGCCTTCACCCGGGCCCAGCTGCTGGAGCACACCCGGGGCGTGGACCGGGACTCGACCGAGCGGGCCATCGACACCCACCTGGTCAACCTGCGCCGCAAGATCGAACCGGACGTACGCCGGCCGGCGTACCTGGTGACGGTGTACGGCGTCGGCTACAAGCTGCGCGACCCCGCCGGTGGGTGAGCCGGCCACCGGCGGTCCGGCCCCGGCCACCGGCGGTCCGGCCCCAGGCCCGGCTTCGGTCGCGCGGGTACCGCTGCGGCACAGCCTGATGCTGCGGCTGCTCGGCGCGTCGGTGCTGGTGACGGTCTGCGCGGTCGTCGCCACCGCCTGGCTTACCGTGGCGTCGACCACCCGGGCGATCGAGCAGGAGCAGGGTCGGTCCCTCGCCGACGACGTCAGCGTCTACGACGAGATGATCACGTACGCGGTCGACCACCGCGACTGGTCGGCGGTCACGCCGGTCGTCGACGACCTCGCATCGCGTACCGGCCGGCGGATCGTGCTGCTCGACCCGGTGACCCGCGACCCGGTCGCCGAGTCGGCGCCCGGGCCGACGCTGCGCGACGCCCGCCCGTCGGCGATCGTCGACCCGCTCGACCTCGACCCGGCGCTCACCGCCAGCCGTCACGGGTCCAGCATCGACACCCGGGTCGTCGGGCCGTACCGGCTGAGCGACGACGAACGCGCCGGCATCCACAAGGCGGCCGAGGACCACCGGAGCTGCCTGGTCGACGGGGCAGGGCTCGCCGCCGAAGTCGTCGAGCTGCCGGGCGGCCGGGCGACGGTGACGATCCTCGACGCCGGTATCGACCGTGGCCGGCCGCTGGCCTGCCCGGAACCGGCGCTGCTGCGCGAGCCGGCCCGCAGCGAGGTCGCACCCCTGGCCGAGCTGCTCGACCTCACCGAGGCATGTCTCGGGCCCGAGGCGGCGAACATCGACCTGGCCGTCACTCCTACGCTGGACCTCCGGGTCCTGCGGGCCTCCCCAGGTGCGCCGTCCGAGGCCGACGCCCGCGCCTGCGCCGAGACAGGCCTCCGCAGCCAGCTCCGGGCGTACGTCGCACCGCCGGTGCTGCTGTACGTCACCGACGCGACGGCCACCGACGCCGGGTCGCCGACCGTCAACCTGTCCACCGGGAACCTGCTGCGGATCGCCGGTGTCGCCGGACTGGTCCTGCTGCTCACCGTGGCGGTCACCGTCGGAGTCGGAATGCGGCTGGTCCGGCCGTTGCGGGCACTGGCCGCGGCGGCCCGTGCGCCGGTGGACAGGCAACGCCCGGTGCCGGTCACCACCCGGGACGAGATCGGCAGTCTCGCCACCGCCTTCAACGACCTGGCACGCCGGCGGGACCAGCTGGAGCGGCAACGCCGGGCGATGGTCAGCGACGTAGCCCACGAGCTGCGGTCGCCGCTGACCAACATCCGGGCCTGGCTGGAGGCCGCCCAGGACGGGCTGGCACCGGCCGACACCCACACCCTCGAACTGCTCACCGAGGAGGCGACCCTGTTGCAGCATGTCATCGACGACCTGCGGGACCTGGCCGCAGCTGACGACGGCACCTTCGCGGTGCATCCGGAGCCGACCTTCGTCGGCGACGTACTCAGCCAGGTCGTCGAGGCCAACCGCGGGGCCGCTGCCACCGCCGGGGTCACCCTGACCGGGGCGGTGCACGGCGATCCGGAGGTCGTCCTCGACGCGGTACGGCTGCGACAGCTCGTCGGCAACCTGGTGGGCAACGCCGTGCGGCACACCCCGGCCGGGGGTTCGGTCACCGTCGACTGCGCCGTACGCGACGACTGGCTGACCATCGAGGTTGTCGACACCGGGATCGGGATCGCCGCCACCGACCTGCCGAAGTTGTTCGACCGGTTCTGGCGGGCCGACGCCTCGCGCAGCCGGCGCACCGGCGGTAGCGGGCTGGGTCTGCCGATCGCCCGGCAGCTGGCCCACGCACACGGCGGTGACATCACCGTGGCCAGCGAGCCGGGCCGGGGCACGCACGTCACCGTACGCCTCCCGGCCCGGCGCTGCGACCCGGTCAGCTCCCGCTGAACGCCTCCGCTTCGCAGTCCTCGACCTCGGTACCGGCCGGCAGTCCATCAGCGAGTGACAGGAAGTCTCCGTCGACGAACGCGTCGACCCCGCGGTCCTGCAGACATTCCGCCCAGGCCAGCAGCTTGTCCGGATACTCGGGGTCGAGGCGCAGGGAACGCTGCCACAGGCGTTCGGGTTCCAGCGGTGCGCAGTCCTCGGCGACCTGCCGCACCTGCGGAGTGTCTTCTTTGGTCTTCCGGTCCATCTCCGACACCCCGTTGTCCTCGAAGCACTGCAGCCAGAGGTTCATGAGCCGCTCGTGTTCCTCAGCGGACGTGTCGGGGCGGATCAACGGACGCTCGACCTGCGGCGACGGCGAGACGTCCGGCCCAGCGCTGCCCACGATCGAGGCGACACCGCTGTCGCCGGCGTCACCAGCCGACCCTCGGGCACCGGTAGCGCTCGTGTTCCCGTCACCGCCGCCGCACCCGGCCGACAGCCCGATCGCCGTCACGGCGAGCGCGGCCAGCAACGGTTCGGCCAGCCGGCTCGCCGGACGCATCTGTCGATATCTGCTCATGCGAGCCAGAATTCCGGCCAACCGTCAGGAACCTGTCAGCATTGTCAGCCGGCGACGGCCAGGCGGGCGAGGTGCTCGTCGGTGAGGGCGAGAGTGACGCCGTCGAGCGCCGCTTCCAACTGGTACAGCTTGCTGCCGCCGAGGATCGGGCGGATGCCCTGCGCCACCAGCCAGGCCAGCACCACCTGGCCGCGGGTCGCGCCGGTGTCCCGGGCGACGTCGTCGAGCGCCGCGAGCCGCCGCGTACTACCGGGATGGTCGTACACCGGCGGGATCGGCTTGGCCGGGTCGTCGTAGGCACCGGTCAGCAGCGGCGTGTACGCCCACACCTCCATCCGGTACGCCTGCGCGATGTCCCGCTGCTCGTCGCTGAGCAGGCCGAACGGATGCTCCACCCCCTCGGGCAGCGTGCCGGGGCGGGCCCGTAGGTAGGTGGCGTTGAGTTGCAGGGCGTCGATCGGCCGGGTGCCGGTGGCGGCGGCGTGGGCGCGGGCCCGCTCGATGCGCCAGGCCGGGTGGTTGGACGCGCCGACCCGACGTACGGCACCGGACGCGACCAGCCCGGCGACCGTGTCGACGGTCTCCTCGATCGGGGTGGCCCGGTCCTCCTGGTGCAGCCAGAGCAGGTCGACGCTGTCCACGCCCAGCCGGTCCAGGCTGCCGGCGAAGGCGTCCTCGACGGCGCGGCGGCTCAGCCCGGCCCGCACCCGCGGCCACGATCCGGCCCACAGCGGCTCGGCACCGACCTTGGTCGCGATGCGCACCCGCTGCCGTACGCCGGGGCGGGCGGCGAGCCACCGCCCGATGACCCGTTCGCTGTCGCCGCCCCGGCCGTCCTTGCTTGCCCAGAATGCGTAACAGTCGGCGGTGTCGATCCACTCGCCGCCCCGCTCGACGAACCGGTCGAGCAGGGCGAAGGAGGTCTCCTCGTCGATCCGGGTACCGAACATCATCGCGCCCAGGACCAGCGGCGAGGCCGGTGCCGGCGTGCTGTTTTCGTACGTCATGGGTCCACCCTGCGACCTGGAGCGCGCTCCAGGTCAAGCGGTACTGTCGGCGGCATGACGGCCTACTCACCCGCCGAGGCGGCGGCCCGGTCCGGCTTCTCGATCGACACGCTGCGCTACTACGAACGGGAGGGCATCCTGTCGCCGGTCGCCCGCAACTCCAGCGGGCGCCGCGTCTACAGCGATGACGACCTGGGCATGCTCGACTTCCTGCGCTGCCTGCGGGACACCGGGATGCCGATCGAACGGCTCCGCCGCTACGGCGAGTTGTGCCGTGACCCGCAGACCATCCCGGAGCGGATCGCGCTGCTGCGCGAGCACGCGGACGCGGTCGAGCAGCAGATCGAACAGCTGCACCGCTGGCGGGCCCGCCTCGGTGAGAAGCTCGCCTGGTACCACGGCCAGGCAGCGGACACGACCGCAGCCGAGGGCTAGTCTGCCGGCTTTTCCGCCGACCACCCCGCACCATGGGAACAGCAGGTCAAACGGGGTGAGGAGAGCGATCGTGGCAGCACCGGTGGACAGCGTCGGCAAGGATCTGCAGGCGATGCGGGCGGGCGCCGAACGGGCCCGGACTGCCGCAGCGGCGGCCCAGCACGAAGCCGAGCGGGTCGCCGGTCAGGCGGCGGCCGGCGGCTTCAGCGGCATCGTGGCCGGCATGATCCAGGTACGCAACTCGCTGAAGGAGCTGCAGGCCGGTCTTGTTGGGGTAACCGGCACCCTCGACGAGACGACAGCGACCGTGGTGCCGGTGCCGAGGGAGGCCTCGCCGGCGGAGGTGCTGGCCACGCTGGGTCGGGCCGGCGACAAGCTGCGCGCCGTCCGCGACGGCATCGGCGCGGCCGCCGCGAAGGCCGACGAGGCGGCAGGGCTGGTGGCGCGGGTGCTGCAGGGTGGCGACCCGGCCCAGCTGCTCGGTGCGCTCGGCACCGTCAAGGAGACGCTGGCGGCGGTACGGCAACGGGCCGGCGTCGTCGACGAGTCGCTGACCGCTGCCGCCGCCACCGCCCGCCAGGTCGGCGCGAAACCGGGCAGCTGACGGTCGACCGCCGTCGATGTTCGGCCACCGTTGACGTTCGACCGCCGCCATCCGGCCGTTCCGCTGCACACAGCTCGCGGGAAATGGTGTGATTTGTGCGGGTCGACAGCCTTCGTTGGTTGCCGGCGCGGCAGGCAGCCGGCGATGTGCCGGACGGCCCCGAGAAGGAGAGGCGATGCGTTTCAACCCGCTCGAAGAAACCGGCATCCCGCTGGAAAAACAGCTACGGAGCTGGTCCGAACTGAACGTCGAGCCGTACGAGCCGCACGGGGTCGATCCGTACACCCGGTGCCGGGTGATCGTGATGAACGGGATCGAGGTGGAGGCGATCACGTTCAGCCACCAGATGAACCGGCACGTCGACGACATCGAGTTACGGCAGAAGCTCGCCTACCTGCGCTACATCGAGCAACAGCAGCAGAAGGCGATCAACTGGATGATCCCCGGCCAGGAGTCGGTGCTGGAGGTCGTGCTCGGGTACGAGCAGGTGGCGACCGACATCACCGCCTGGGTCGCCCGCAACGAGCCCGACCCGTACCTGCGGCAGAACTACAAGTTCGGCCTGCTGGAGGACTTCGACCACCTCTACCGCTACTCCAACCTGTACGAGCTGACCCAGGGCAAGAAGGCGCAGGCGATCGTCGACTACCTGACCGAGGTCATGCCGGGGCGGCCGACGTCGCACCACCACCGCCACCCCGAGGACAACGTCCGCAAGCACTACGACAAGCACACCGTCGATCCGCTGTCTCGGATGCACGCCATCACCATCACGGCCGCCGAGCAGCAGACGATGAACTACTACATGAACGTGGGGCCGGAGTTCGTCGAGCCGATCGCCCGGGGTCTCTACCTGGAGATCGCGATGGTGGAAGAGGAACACGTCACGCAGTACGAGTCGATGCTCGACCCGGCGGAGAGCTGGCTGGAGCAGCTCGTCCACCACGAGTACAACGAGTGCTACATGTACTGGTCGTTCGCCCAGGACGAGGATGACCGCCGGATCAAGCAGGTCTGGGAGCTGAACCTGGCGATGGAGATCGAGCAGCTCAAGGCGGCGGCCGATCTGCTGCGCCGGTACGACGGCCGGGAGCCGGAGCAGATCCTCCCCGCCGAGATGCCGCAGCCGACGAAGTTCCAGCCGAACAAGGACTTCATCCGCGAGGTGATCGCCGAACAGGTGGACATCACCATGTTCGGCACCGGTTTCGTCGCCGAGTGGCCGGAGCGCTACATCAAGCACATGGCGACGGTCAACGCCGGTGGCGCGCCGAGCGAGCAGGTGATCGACGAGAACGCGCAGCGCAACGGCCGGGAGTACCGCAATATCACCGACGGCCCGTACCCGGCCGAGCAGTACGCCCACGAGAAGGTCCGAGAGGAGGTCGCGCGATGACGCCCAGTGCCGTACGCACCGAGACCGGCGCGATGATCAAGCCCGGCCCGATGGTGACGGTCACGCCGGAGCGGGCGGTGGACGACGACCGACTCGCCGCCTTCGCCACTGGCAGTGGTCTGAACGGCCCGTTCCTGGCCGACCAGCTCTCCGCGTGGAAGACCCACGACCCGATGGGGGTCCACCTGTTCGCCATGCTGACCCGGCGCACCCCCAACCCGATCCTGGCCGGACTGTACGGCCGGCTCAGGACATCGGCCAGCGAGCGGGTGCAGACCTGGGAGGCGCTGATCGGCGAGCTGGGCGGCATGCCCAAGTACGTCAGCCCGACCGCCCGGATGACCGGCGGCATGGACGAGAAGATCATCGCGTCGTTCCTGATGAACGGCTCCGGTGACGAGCTGACCTTCGAGACGGCCGGGCTCAACGCCGCGTTCGCCACCCTGTCACTCGGCGTGCTCAACGCGCAGTCGCTGACCAACTGCGCGGAGAAGGCCGACGACGGCCAGGCCAAACAGGTGATGCAGGCGGCGGCCACCCGGCTCGGCGGGTCGGCGCAGGAGGGCCTGTCCGAGGTCGAAAAGGCGTTGAGCGCCAGCATGCTCCTGCAGGTCAGCAGCGGTACGGCCCAGAAGGTGATGCATGGCATGGACAAAGCCGCCGGGAAGATCAAAAACGCGCTGCGCTCGTAGTACGGACCCGTGGCGGGTTGTAGCTGATAGTCAAAACTCTGACCGGCCACCAGAATGGCTGCCGTGGAGACCATCTCGATCACTGAGGCCAAGGCTCGTATCGCTGAACTCGCCGATCGGGTCTCCCGGCAGCACGACCGCTACACGATCACCCACAACAGCCACGCGGACGTCATGCTGATCTCGGTGGCCGAGTACGAGTCGATGCGGGAAACGCTGGAACTGCTCTCCGACGCCGAAGCCCTCGCAGATCTCCGCCAGTCCAGGCAGGACTTCGCCTCGGGCGACACGTTCTCGATGGACGAGGTGCTCGGCGAGCTGAAACGACGTCGGAACACCGAAGCCAAGTAGGTCGTCGAGATCCAGCCGATCCGCCACCGACGCGACGCCTACCGCTCCTGACCGGCAACCGTCGTCACGGCCCCAATCCTGGCGGACCATGTACGCGATGTGAGGCTGAGATACCTATCCCGTTTGCCGATAGGTATCTCAGCCTCACATCGTGAGAGCCGTCGCCGGTAGCGAGCAGTCAGGCGGTGAAGGTGCTGGTCCTAGTGGCGGTGATGAAGGCGGACCAGCTCGCCGGGGAAATCACCAGCACCGGTCCTACCGGGTCCTTGGAGTCCCGCACGCCGACCACCCCGCCCAACTCGTCGGCCACCTCGACGCACTGGCCCTGATCGTTGGAACGGGTGCTCTTGCGCCACGTCGTGTCGGCCACCTCGACGCAGTGACCCTGATCGTTGGAGCGGCTGCTCTTACGCCAGGTGGCGTCAGCCACCTCGACGCAGTCGCCCTGATCGTTGGAGCGGCTGCTCTTACGCCAGGTGGCGGTGGACAGGTCGATCATGACTCGTACTCCTTTGCGGTCCGGGCGAGGAGGTCACGTGTCGCGGCCTGACCGAGCGCGGCGGCCGTCAGGTCATCGAAGGCAATCGTATAGCGCTCGGCCTCATCCGGGCGGTCCAGAAAGAGGGCACCGGTGAGGCCCTCGACGTAGACGGTGGTCGGCTCCAGCTCGGCCGGGAAGTCGAGCATAGTGAAGGCGCGCGACAAGGTTCCACCGTGGATGCCGGCGCTGAACGGGATCAGCCGGATCGACACGTTCGGCAGCTCACTCGCCTCGGCCAGCCGGCGCAGCTGGGCAGCCATGATCGCCCCGGAGCCGGCCGGGCGACGAACTAGCGCCTCGTCCAGCACGATGTCGAACCGAGGCAGGATCGGCTCCATCCGGGTGAGCAACTGCGCCCGCTGCAACCGCACCGCCACCCGCTGCTCGATCACCTCCGGCGACAGGCGCAGCGGGCTGCGGGCGAAGACCGCTGTGGCGTACTCGCGGGTCTGCAGCACGCCGGGGACGAGCTCGGTGTGAAATGCGCGGAGGTGGGCGGCGGCCTCCTCCAGACCGATGAACAGCTCGAACCAGGACGGGATGCTGGCGTAGTCGTGCCACCAGCCCTTCTCCTTGGTCTTCGGGGCCAGCGCGGCCAGCGCCTCGATGGTCTTCAGGTCAGCGCCGTACAGCTCGCAGAGCAGCACCACGTCCTCGGCGCGGATCGGCACCTCACCGCGCTCCATCCGCAGCAGCTTGGTCGCCGACCAGTCCAACTCCCGGGCCGCCGTGGTCTGCGGGACCCGGGCCAGCCGCTCACGCAGCCGACGCAGCTCCCGACCGAGCTGGCGTCGCGGGACCGACGAGTTCAACAGGGCCGAGGACATTGGTGCCACCTCCTGGAATTGATCATCTGCAGATTGATCATGCACGTCTGGCAGGTCAACTCTCGGTCGACCGAGGCCTATTCGACTGACTGGCCATATCTCTACCACATGGCCCCGACACTGTTGCGTTGGTGCAGATTGACCGACAGACTCTTCTTCGTTCGGGAACGAGATCGAAGCGCCGCAAATCGGCGCTGACCTTTCGTCGACGAATACGGCATGACCGATCGGTGGGCCGGCAAACCATCCGAACGGTCAGCGCCGTTCTCCCCAATCAGGCGTGGCGGCCGGCACGGCACCCCCGAGCCGTCCGGCCGCCACGCCGCCGGAGAAACACCAGCTCACCACGCTTACGCGAGAGGGTGAAGCGATGTCGTCGATCGGCTTCGGGATCGCCATGACGAGCTCCGCCATGATCGGATTTCTCGCCGGTCTGCTGAGCTTCAAGGTGAAGAGTCGCTGGTGTCCGGACTGTGGAGCGATGACCTACCCGCAGCCGCCACCCCCGCCGACGTAAACCCCAACGCCGCAGCACCGCCGACCTGTGTGCAATTTCCACGGCAGCCAGTGACCGCAGAGGTTTAATCCCCAGACGACTTTCTCAGACGGCGATACTGACGCGAGGAGAATCATGGCGTACCGAAATGACAAGCCCGACCGGTTCACCCGCCGGCCGCAACCGTCGGAACAGATCAACCGACGGCCCACAGCGGGACGCCCGCCGCTGCCGAGCCGGGTGCCCGGCGAGACCGACATCGACTCCGACCCGCGCTTCAACCTGGTCGGGGCGGGCGGCGTCGCCCCGGCACCCCGCGACGGCGGACACGACCGGATCGACAGCGGGCCCGACCAGGTCAACGACGGACCCGGTCACGCCGCTGACGACGGCGGTCAGCCGCCCGACGGCGACCTGGCGCTGGTCGCGAAGATCGCCAAGCGGATGGCCGAGCGGCACATGCCGGACCGGACCGGCGGCTGCCGGCACTGTGGAGGCACGTACTGCGAACTGTTCCTGGAGGCGCTCGCGGTGCTGGACCGGCGCGACCCGGCCGCCGCCCGACGGATCCGCGCCGTCCTGCAGTACGCCGGCCTCACCCCACCAGCCCCACCCCCGCCACAGTGGCGGTAACGCGCCGATTCCGCCGAAGACGACGTGCGGCCCGCCGGTCCGTCAGGAAGTGAGCAGGAGTGCACACCGGCACAAGTTGAAAGGGTGAGCGGATTGGGACAGCCAGAAAGACCGCGATCGAGTCAGGCTTGGTTGTGGGCGATCGTCGCAGCCTCAGCAGCGGTGATTGTCGCGCTGGGCACATTGTCGCTATGGCTCGTGGTGGCGACGGGCCGGAACGCCAGTCCGAGCCAGACTGCCGGTGAGCCCACTGGTGCCCCGGGCGGCGGGACGTTGTCCCAGGCTACTCCGGCGGTGACGACGCCTCCGGCTGCCGCACCGACCAGCGCCTCGGCCACCGAGGCACCGATGGACGATCCGCAGTTTCCCTGCGTCGACGAAACCCAGTACTTCTACTGCGACACGATCCCCGTCATCCAGTACTACGGCCGCAATCTCGACGAGATCCCACCGCAGGACCGCTTCCGTGGGAACGACATCTACTTCAGTCGCAACGGGCTCAGCGCTGGTAAGAACGCCAAGATCGGCAGGTGGACCTCGCCCGATCTGGCCACCAGGGATAGTTGCCGCGAACTGCTGAACGGCATGGATCCGGCGAAGACGACGATCCTGCTCGACCCCAGCATCGAGGACAGGTTCTGTGTCGAGACCACCGGAGGTAGCGGGACCACTAGCCGGTATGCCTTCGGAAAAGTTGAGCATGTCCAGGCAGACCGGTTCATCGTCCAGATCATCGTCTGGGACAACCCGTGACCCGTAGGCGCAGCGGGGACCCTGGAACCCTTCGCCACCTGCTGGTCTCGTCCGTCTCGGCCTAGACCCCGCGCACATCGGCCGAATCTTCGCCGTTACCGCGAGCATGCTCAACGTCGGCCCGCATCGTAGCTATGAGCGCAGGCACCACGGTGCCGGTGACCTCGCCGAAGCCGATCGTCGTGCCGGCCGGGCCGGGGGCGGTGGCCGAGATGGCGACGGTGTCGCCGTCTTCGAGGAAGGTGCGCTCGGACCCGTCGTCCAGCTTGACCGGCTCGGTGCCGCCCCAGGTCAGCTCCAGGAACGAGCCGACCTGGTCACGCCGGGCCCCGGAGACGGTGCCGGAGGCGTAGAGGTCGCCGGTGCGCAGCGACGCGCCGTTGACGGTCAGGTGCGCCAACTGCTGCGCCGGGGTCCAGTACATGCCGGCGAACGGCGGCTCGCTGACCCGGGTGCCGTTCCACTCGACGACGATCGACAGGTCCAGGCCGCGCCGTGACGCCTCAGCGAGGTACGGCAACACCGGTGGGTCCTGCGCCGGGGCCGGCACCCAGGCGTGGTCGAGGGCTTCCAGCGGCACCACCCACGGGCCGACCGAGGTGGCGAACGACTTGCCCAGGAACGGGCCGAGCGGCTGGTACTCCCAGGCCTGGATGTCGCGGGCCGACCAGTCGTTGACCAGGGTCACGCCGAACACGTGGTCAGCGAACCGGTCGGTCGGCACCGGGTCACCGAGCGCGGTCGGCACCCCGACGACGAAGCCGACCTCGGCTTCGATGTCGAGCCGGCGGGACGGGCCGAAGACCGGACCGTCGGTGCTGCGCCGCTGCCCGCTGGGGCGCACGATCGGCGTACCGGAGACGACGACGGTGCCGGCCCGGCCGTGGTAGCCGATCGGCAGGTGCCGCCAGTTGGGGGTGAGCAGCGGCTGCCCGGGGCGGAAGATCTGCCCGACGTTGCTGGCGTGCTGCTCGGACGAGTAGAAGTCGACGTAGTCGCCGACCGCGAACGGCAGCACCAGGTCCACCTCGGACAGCGGGATCAGCAGCGGCTCGACGGCTGCCCGGTGCTCGGGCTCGGTGAGCAGTTCGACGATCCGCCGCCGCACGGTCGTCCACTGTGCCCGGCCGAGGGCCAGGAAGGCGTTGAGGGTCGGCTCGCACAGCGCACCGCCGGCGAGGATCAGGTCGGCGTCCTCCGCGCCGCGCAGGTCGAGCACGAAATCGGCGATCCGTACGCCGAGCCGCCGCTCACCACCACCGCGGCGGAAGGCACCGTACGGCAGGGTCTGCACCCCGTACGGTGAGCCGTCGGCACCGGGCACCCAGCAGGTCGTCACGCGAATCCTCCGTTGATCAGCCCCAGCCGGACCAGGTCGGTCAGCGGGTCGGTGATGCTGCACGACCCGAAACCTACCCAGAGCGGCCGGTCGGCACCGCCGCGCGTACGGGCCGGCTCGATCAGCCGGGCGGCGTCGGTGGTGGCGAGCAGTTCGGCGACCTCGGCGACCTCCGCGCCCTCGGCGGCGGTGATCGTGGCGGCGAGCACGTTGAGGAAGCCGTGGTGGGTGAAGCCGGTCTCCGGGTCGGTGTCGCGGATGGCGTGGTGCAGGCCGGCGGTCAGTTTGAACGGCAGCGCCCGGTCGCGGCAGGCGCAGATGACGGCGGCCAGCTCGACCGGGGTGGGGAACAGTTCGGCGGCCAGCCCGCCGGTGCGGAACTTGGCGGCGACGTCGACGCCGCCGGCCCGCGCCTCGGCGAGGCCGTCCAGGGCGGCGAGCAGCCCCCAGGTGAGCGGCACCTCCGCGTACCCGCTGATCTTGGGCCAGCCGGCGAGGGCGGTGAGCAGCGCGCGCAGGCCGGGTTGCGGGTCCTCGCCGCGTTTGGCGACGGCGACCTCGACCTGCCGGGGCCGGATCCGGTCGGTCGGCAGCGCCTCGACGGCGGCCGGCAGCGCGGCCACGCCGGTGTCGCCGATCAGGCCGATCTCCAGCTCGTCGCCCGGCCCGACCAGCCGCCGCGCCGCGCCGATCTCGGACGCGGGCAGCAGGAACGGGCCGACCAGGTCGGTGTACCAGGCGGTGCGGTGGCCGCGGTGCGCGGTGATCGCGTCGGGCAGGTCGGCGTTGCCCGGCGGGAAGACCGCGGCGTCGTCGACGAGGCCGGTGAAGATCCTGGGTACCTGCATTGACACGCCTTCGAACCTAGTGGATTCTACGATTAACGGACAACAGCGTCCGATTATCGGACGCTACCGGCCGGTCAACGGGGAGATACGGAGGGTAATCATGCCCTACTACCGCAGCGTTGGCGAGATCCCCCGCAAGCGCCACACCCAGTTCCGCCAACCCGACGGCATCCTGTACGCCGAGGAGCTGATGGGCCAGGAGGGCTTCTCCGCCGACTCGTCCCTGCTCTACCACCGGCACCTGCCGACCGCCATCGTCGCCGCCGAGTCGTACGACCCGCCGCCGACGAGCCGGCTGCCGAACCACCCGCTCACCCCACGCCACCTGCGTACCCACAAACTGGACACCGGGCACACCGACGCCGTCCTCGGCCGGCAACCGCTGCTCGCCAACGACGACGTGCGCATCTCGTACGTCGTCGCCGACCGGCCGTCCCCGCTGTACCGCAACGCCACCGGCGACGAGTGCCTGTACGTCGAGTCCGGTGCCGCCCGCGTCGAGTCCAGCTTCGGGGTGCTCGGCGTCACCTCCGGCGACTACGTGATCATCCCGACGTCGGTGGTGCACCGGATCGTGCCGGTCGACGACGTGCCGCTGCGGCTGCTCACCGTCGAAGCCACCGGCCACATCGGACCACCTAAGCGCTACCTGTCGGCACGCGGCCAGTTCCTGGAACACGCGCCGTACTGCGAACGCGACATCCGCGGGCCGGGCAAACCACTGCTGGTCGACGGCACCGACGTCGAGGTCTACGTGCGGCACCGGCAGGGCTGGACCCGGCACGTGTACGCCCACCACCCGTTCGACGTGGTCGGCTGGGACGGACACCTCTACCCGTGGGCGTTCAGCATCCACGACTTCGAGCCGATCACCGGCCGGCTGCACCAGCCGCCGCCGGTGCACCAGACGTTCACCGGCCCCAACTTCGTGATCTGCTCGTTCGTGCCGCGCAAGGTCGACTACCACCCGCAGGCGATCCCGGTGCCGTACAACCACCACAACGTCGACTCCGACGAGATGCTGTTCTACACCGGCGGCAACTACGAGGCGCGGCGCGGCTCCGGCATCGAGCAGGGCTCGATCTCGCTGCACCCCGCCGGGTTCACCCACGGGCCGCAGCCGGGCGCGGTCGAACGGGCGCTCGGTGCCGAGCACTTCGACGAACTCGCCGTCATGGTCGACACCTTCCGGCCGCTGGACCTCTGCGACGCGGCACTGTCCGTTGAGGACACCGGGTACGCCTGGACCTGGGCCGGCAACGCCCGCTGACCGGCATACCGCCGACCCGACACGGCCTGTCCAGCCGCTGATCCGGCGCGCTACCGCTGGTCCGGTGGTCGGGCGGTGGCCGAACGCAGCACCATGAACTGGGCAACGGCGGCCGCGACGATCGCCGACACCAGCAGCCACGGGGTGGCGATCGCCGCGTAGCAGAAGATCAGCACCGGGGCGGCACCCACCGCGTACACCGCCGTCGCCAGCCGGCGGTCCGCCAGCTGCGACACCACCTCGGTGATCCGACCCGGCACCCGCCGGGCCAGCACCCAGACCAGCACGAATCCACCGAGCGCGGCGACCACCGCCCAGCCGCGCGACGCCGCGCTGCCGGCCAGGCAGGCCACCGTCACCGCCGCGATCATGCTGTAGCCGGCCCCGATCAGCACCAGCCGGCGCAGCTCCTCCTCGGGTGTCGGCGGCCGCTCCAGCCGGGGATCCGTCGGTGCCGACCCGGGCGACTGCGGTGCCCATCGAGGGGACCGGGCCGGCGAGGGCTGCGGCGGCGGGGGCGGTGCCATCGCGGTGGCCCGTTCGGCGAGCACCGCCAGCTCGGCGGCGTACCGCCGCTGTTCCAGGTGGATCACCCCGACGTCATGCTGCGCCTCACCGATCAGCGGGTCCAGCCGCAGCGCCTCCCCGTAGGCCCGGTGCGCCAGGTCGAACAGCTCCAGCCGGGCCCCGACCAGCCCCAGCACCAGATGTGCCTGGGCGTCCTGCGGGGCCAGCTCCACCCCGCGCCAGGCCGCGTTGAGCGCCGGCTGGCCGTTGCGCGAGCCGGCCAGGATCGCCGCCCCGCTGCGCTGGGCGTACGCGTCGTCCGGATACGTCGCCAGCAGGTCGGTGGCGAGCCGGGCGGCGTCGGCGTACCGCCGCAGATCGATCAGCGCCAGCCCGCGTACCACCAGCAGGGCGACCCGGTCCGGCGGACCGGACCGCGCGCCGGTCCCGGCATCGGCTGGCATGGCCGTCGCGGTCTCTGCCGGTGCGGCCGTCGCCGTGGCCTCGGCCGACCACGGGTTCGGCGGCTCGTCCGCCCACGCGTCGATTGCGGCGAGGGCCTGCTCCGGACGGTCGGCGGCGAGATGCACCCGGGCCAGCATGATCCGGGCGGCGACGCTGTCCGGTTCGAGGGCCACCGCGAAGCCGATCTCACCGGCGGCCTCGTCGTAGCGGCCCAGGTCAGCCAGCAGCCCGGCGCGCTGCAGGTAGCCGTCGACGTCGGTGGGCGGCTCGGGGGATGACTCGCTCGACACCTGTCGAGCCTATCCGGGCAGCCCGGACGGATAGACGAGCGCGACCGCCAGGCCGGCGAGGCCTTCGCCCCGGCCGGTCAGCCCGAGCCCGTCTGTGGTGGTGCCGGAAACGGTCACCGGGGCACCGGCGGCAGCACCGAGCACCTGCTGTGCCTCGGTCCGCCGGGGACCGATCTTCGGCCGTACACCGATCACCTGAATCGAGACGTTGCCGATCACGAAGCCGGCGGCGACCACCCGACGGGCCGCCTCGGCGAGCAGGTCCACCCCGGCGGCTCCGGCCCAGCGTGGTTCGGCGACACCGAAGTTGGCGCCGAGGTCGCCGAGGCCGGCGGCGGAGAACAGCGCGTCGCAGGCGGCGTGCGCGGCGACGTCGCCGTCGGAGTGCCCGGCCAGCCCTGTCTCGCCGGGCCAGTGCAGGCCGGCGACCCAGCAGGGCCGGTCGGCGGCGAAGGCGTGCACGTCGGTGCCGACACCCACCCGGGGAACGATCATGCCGGCGTGCCGCACGGGACGACCATCAAGGCAAGGGCGGTCATGAAGGCAGGGTACGGGTCGCCGGTTCGGTGGCGAGCAGGTGCTCGGCGATCACCAGATCGAACGGGCGGGTGATCTTGAGCGCCCGTTCCGAGCCGGGCACGCAGAGCACCGGTACGCCGAGCTTCTCCACCAGACCGGCGTCGTCGGTGTGCGGATCGACGGCGTCGGCGTGCGCGGCGGCCAGCACGTCACGCCGGAACCCCTGCGGGGTCTGCACGGCCCGCAGCGTCGACCGGTCGACGGTGGTCAGAACGGTCTCGTCGGCGTCCACCGACTTGATGGTGTCGACGACCGGGAGCACCGGGATGACGGCGTCGGCGCCGGCCCGGACCGCGGCGGCGACCGAGTCGACAAGGTCGGGTGGGGTGAGGGCGCGGGCCGCGTCGTGCACCAGGACGATCTGCGGGCCGGCGGGGACGGCAGCGAGCGCGGCGGCCACCGAGGCCTGCCGGTGCGCGCCGCCCGGGACCACGATCAGCGGCAGCCCGGCCGTGGCGGGGGCGAGCAGGTCGCGGACGGCGTCGATGTCGGCGGGTGGGGCGGCGACCACGATCACCGCGACCGAGGAGGCGGCGGCCAGTCGACGCACCGCATGTACCAGCAGCGGTACGCCGCCGAGTGGCCGGAGTGCTTTGGGTGCGCCGGGTCCGAGCCGTACCCCGGAACCCGCCGCAGGAACGAGGACCGCGACGTCACCGCGTTGCTGGAAGTGCGCGGTCACGTCGCGGTCCTCGGTGCAGGTGGCAACAGACTATCTATGGGTGGAGAGTTGCCTACGCGTCGGTGAGCACCTTGTCGAGCAAGGTCTCTGCCTCGTCCTTGGTGCTCTTCTCCGCAAGCGCGACCTCGCCGACCAGGATGTCCCTGGCCTTGGCGAGCATGCGCTTCTCGCCTGCGGACAGCCCCCGCTCCCGCTCCCGACGCCACAGGTCACGAACGACCTCGGCGACCTTGAGCGGGTTTCCGGATGCCAGCTTTTCGAGGTTGGCCTTGTATCGCCGCGACCAGTTGGTCGGCTCCTCGGTGTGCGGGGCGCGGAGGACATCGAAGACCTTACCGAGGCCTTCTTCGCCAACCACTTCGCGCACGCCGACGATCTCGGCGTTCTCGGCGGGAACTCGCACCGTCAGGTCACCCTGCGCAACCCTGAGGACGAGGTACTGCTTCTCCTCGCCCTTGATGACACGAGTCTCGATTGCCTCGATGAGTGCGGCCCCGTGGTGGGGGTAAACAACGGTCTCGCCGACACTGAAAACCATAGGTTCGAAGCCCCTTTCGCTGTGTCTAGGGTAACACGCTCAGGCACCGATGTCCCGTCACAGTCCGAGCCGTAAGCGCAGGTCAGAGGGGCTGTGAGAGGTCTTTCTCGAGCTTGACACGCAACCGCCAGTAGGTTTTGAACACGCTAAGTAACAACCAGATCAGCAGTCAGCTAACTGGTCGGACGTGCCAGATGGGACGCGTTTCGGCACTTCCAGCATATCGTCCGGCCGGTTCCCGTGCCCCAGCACTGGCGGAACCAGGTTCGTTGCGAGACCCTGATACCTAGACCCCGATCGACCCGGTGGGCGAGCGGCTGGGGGTGCTGTGGGCAGGACAGGCAACAACGGTGATGGGTGGTCGGACGGCGCCGGAGCGCCCGACGACCTGCCCGAGATCCCGCCCGAGTGGGGCCCGATCGTCATTCCCGACGATCCCGGGGCGCTCGCCGAGGAAGCGGCACAGGTCCGCCGGGAGCTGCACCGCACCCGTCGGCGGGACCACTGGCACCGGCGGTTCGGCATCCACCCCGGCGACACCGGCCGGGCCGGCGGCAGCGGGCACCGCCCGCACGAGATCGCCGCTCTCCGGCTGCCGTTGATCATCATGCTGCTGGCGGTCCTCGCCGCGATGATCAGCATGTTCACCGTCGCCTGGTCCGACCGGCCCCAGTCCACCGCCAGCCCGGCACCGTCGGCCCCCGCCACGCTGCCCGACCGCCCGCTGCCCGCACTCGACCTGATCGACGGCTCCGGCACCTCGGTCCCGGTCCGGTCGCTGCTGCCGGCGGCGTTCCTGCTCGTCGAGGGCTGTGAGTGCGCCGACCAGATCACCGCGGCGGCGGCCGCCGCCCCGGCCGGAGTCTCGGTCGTCGCGGTCACCAGCGGCGCCACCAGCCCCGGCACCCTGCCGCCGGTGCTCGCCGACCGTCTCGACACCCATCTGCTGGCCGACCCGGCCGCTGGAATCCGCAACTTCGTCGACGTCCCGGCGACCGCCGGCACCGCCACCGCGCTACTCGTCACCGAGACCGGCGAGGTCATCCGGCTGGTGCCGCAGGCCGACTCGGTCGAGACGTACCGCGCCGACCTGGCCCTGCTGGTCGGCCCCTGACCCCGCCCGCCGCCGCGCGCGGCGGGTCAACGGCCGAGCAGCGCCGCGTAGAGCGTCAGGCCCGGACCGAACGCCAGCATCACCACGTGACGCGGCGGCGGTCCCGCCCGGCGTAACCGGTCCAGGATCAGCAGTACGGTCGGCGACGAGCAGTTGCCGTACGCCGCCAACGTCTCCCGGGACGCCGACATCGCCGCGTCGGACAGGCCCAGCTCCCGCTGCACCACGTTGAGGATGCGCGGCCCGCCCGGATGCACCGCCCAACCGTCCACCTGCGACACGGTCAGTCCGTGCCGGGCCAGCAGATCACCGACCAGCGCCCGTACGTGCACCGACAGCACCTGCGGCACCCGGGGCGACAGACCCATCCGGAACCCGAGATCGGTCACCTCCCAGGTCATGTGGTCGGCGGTGGAGGCGTCGGTGGCCGACACGACCTCCCGTACGGCGTAACCGCCGGGCGGCGGCGGGCCGCCGGCCCTGCCGGTCGGCACCAGCACCACCGCCGCCGCCGCGTCGGAGAACAACGCGTGCGCCACGATCTGCTGAGTGTCCACCCGGCGGGCCGGCGGCTGGATGTGCAGGCTGGTCAGCTCGGCACAGAGCAGCAGCGCCGGCCGGCCCCGGGCGGTGACGAAGTCGGCCGCCGCGCCCAACCCGGGCAGCGCCGCGTAGCAGCCCATGTGCCCGACGAACAACCGCTGGGTGTCGGCGGCCATGCCGACGTCCCGGGCCAGAATGATGTCCAGGCCGGGCGTGGCGTACCCGGTGCACGAGCAGACCACGAACAGACCGATCTCCCCGGCGGTCAGCCCGGCCTGGGTCAGCGCCCGGTGCACCGCCTCCTTGCCCAGCGGCAACGCCTCGATCTGGTAGCGGCGCATCCGGCGCTCGGTCGGCCAGTCCGCGACGTCCTCCAGCAATGGGCTCACCGCCGCCTGCCGGGTGCGTACCCCGGAATTGGCGAAGATCCGCTCCGCGAGCGCTCGGGTGCCGCCGTCGTACCGCGCCGCGAAGAAGTCCCGCCACAGCTCGTCCTGGGTGGCCGACGGCGGCAACGCCAGCCCGAGCCCGACCACCGCGGCCGACGACCGGCCCGCCACCGGCTCCGGCGACCGGCTCACCACCGGGGTGCCGATCCGTCGCGGTCCGGGTCCCCGCCGATCGTCGCCACGCCGAGCCAGTCGGCACAGACGTCCGACGTCGGCGGGTGCAGCGCACCGCAGCGGGCGTCCCGGTAGAGCCGTTCCAGCGGATGCCCGCGGCGGGTCGCCGAGGTCCCGGCCGCCTCCAGCATCGACGACGCCACCTCGGCCGCTGTGCCGCCGGCGACCAGCTTGGCCCGCCACACCCACTGGTTGGTCGTCGGGTCGCCCGGTTCGGCGTCCACCCGGCGGGCCGCCTCCCGCACTGTCAGCAACGCCGCGGCGGCCGCCGCGTCCGCCCGACCGATCCGGGCCCGGACCGCCGGAAGGTGGGTCAACCCCCGCTCGGCGAGATGCTCCACCGCCGCGTCCACCGCCGCCCGGGCCACCCCGGCGTATACCGCCGCGTAGCTGGCCACCATCCAGTGCGGCATCAGCTGGGCCACCACCAGGGCCAGCCCTTCCACCCCGCCGAGCAGGGTCTGCGGGCCGACGGTCACGTCCAGGTGCAGGTCATGCGAGCAGGTGGCCCGCATCCCGAGCGAATCCCAGCTCTGCTCCACCCGCAGGCCGGGCGTGTCCGCCGGGACGAGGAACTGCGAAACCACCGACTGGTCGTCGGCGTGCCGGGCGGCGACCAGGTACCCCGAGGCGTGGCCGGCCCCGGAACAGAACGCCTTGGCCCCCTTGATCTGGTATCCACCGTCCACCCGGTGGTAGACGGTGGACAGCTGGGAGAGCCGGGAGCCGGCCCCCCGTTCGCTCATCGCCACCGCGTACCAGGCGCCGGCGGCCGCGTCGGCGAGCAGCTGGTCCCGGGCCGCCAACGCCTCGTCCGGCAGCCCCATCGCCTCGGCGAGGTTGTCGTCGACCGCGCCCAGTGCGCCGGTCACCGAGGCGTGCATGTTGAACACCAGCGCGGTGGCACCGTTGCCCCGGGCCAGCTCGTACGCCACTTCGGCGTAGTCGGCGAAGTCGGCGCCCCGCCCGCCCAGCCGCTGCGGGACCATCAACCCGAACAGCTGTTCCTGCCGCAGGTCGGCGAAGTCCGCCACCGGAAAGGTGCCGGCCCGGTCGTGATCACCCGCCCGCGCCGCCAATCGTGGCACCACCCGCCGCGCCGCCGCCAGTGCATCCGCAACCATTGCCGCCCCTTCCGCCGTCGACCTGCCCACCTGCTCGTCCGCTCAGCCCACCTTGACCCCCCTGCCTTGGTAGAGCACCGAGGTGGACCAAGTCGGCACCATCCGCCGCCGGGGTTTCCAGAGTGCCTGTTCGGGAGCCGATCGGCGGAGCGGCGCGCGCACCAGCCAATCGATCAGGCTGAAGACGCTCGGCCGGAGGCCGCGCACCGCCAGCCGTACGCCGTGCCGGGCGCACTCGGCGACCAGCCGCTGCGGACGGACGAACAGCGCGGGGTCGTGAATGCCTCGCGGCGCGACCGGCAGGCGTTCGCCCAGCTCGACCGCGATCAGCCGGCTGGCCAACGTGGCGTTCAGGGTGTCCAGCACCAGCAGCCCACCGGGCCGCAGCACCCGGCACGCCTCGGCGACCGCCGCCGACAGGTCCGGTACGTGCTCCAGTAGTTCCCCGGCGGAGACCACGTCGGCCATCCGGTCGGCCAGCGGCAGCCTGGTCGCGTCACCACGTACCGGGTCGACACCGTGCCGGGCCGCCAGCCGCAGCGCCGAACCGACCAGGTCGACCCCGACGTGCCGGTAGCCCTTGCCACGCAGGTGAGGGGCGAGCAGGCCGGCCCCGCAGCCAATGTCGACCAGCACCGCCCCGGGCCGGGTCGCCGGTGGGATCAGCCGGGCCCGCGCCTCGGCGATCCAGCGCAGCATCTCGAACGCGCCGGCCGGCCGCCACCACTCGTCGACCAGCACGTCGTACTGGCGGGGATCGTTCGGCGGCAGGTCCGGCATTGACTGAGCGTGGCATGACCAGCCGGTAACGGCCACACTTGGCGGATATGTCGCGCCGCGTGTCCGCATTGATCAAGGCCAGCCACCCCGAGCCGGCGGTTGCGGTCACCACGGTGACCGCCCTGCTGGCCTGGGGCGTCGGTCACCGTCCGGGTGGGATCGTGCTGGTCGCCGCCACCGTCGCGGCCACTCAGCTTGCCGTCGGCTGGACCAATGACTGGCTGGACGCCGGTCGCGACCGGCAGGCCGGACGGGCCGACAAGCCGGTCGCAACCGGCGTGGTCAGCCGGCGCACGGTGGGCGTCGCCGGTCTGGCCGCCGCGCTGGCCACCCCGCTGCTGGCCGGGCCGACCGGGCCGGCGGCGGCGCTGTGCATCACCGCCGCGCTGATCAGCGCGCTGGCCTACAACTGGCCGTTGAAGTCCACCGCCGTGTCGGTGCTGCCGTACGCGTTCTCCTTCGGAGCGTTGCCCGCCTTCATCGTGCTGGCCCTGCCGGGTGCGCCCGTGCCACCGGCCTGGCTGGTCACCGCCGCCGGGCTGCTCGGCGCCGGGGCGCACTTCGCCAACGTACTGCCGGATCTGGCCGACGACGCCCGCACCGGCGTGCGGGGTCTGCCGCACCGGCTCGGGGCCACCGGCTCGGGGGTCGCGGCGGCCGGGTTGCTCTTCGCCGCCACCGTGACGCTGGTCGTCGGCCCACCCGGGCCGCCGTCGTGGGCCGGACTCGTCGCGGTCGCCGGCACTGCGATCATCCTGCCGACCGGCTGGTACGCGGCCCGGCGGGCCGCCCGGCGGGCCGGCCGGTCGGACGGCGTGTTCCGGGCGGTGCTGGTGGTCGCGGTGATCGACGTGGTGCTGCTGGTGGCCAGCGGCCCGGTCGGGTGAGCGCCGTCGGGCCGGCCCGGTCGGGTGAGCGCCGTCGGTCACGGATTATCGGGTCCGTGGCGGGGCGCGGATCACCGCCAACTACCCTGGAGCCGGCCTGCGCGGGGCTCGTCGCCGCGCCGTGACAAGGAGGACCGACGTGACGCCCTCGACCAGGGGACACCGCCGAGTCGCGGTGCTGTTCGCCGGCGCTGCCGTGGCCAGCGGCCTGCTGCTCAGCGGCTGCGGTGCCGGCCAGCTCGCGGAGACCGCGACCAAGGCGACGGCGATCAACGGAGTCAACCTCGAGTCGCCGGACGGCGCGGTGTCGGTACGCGACCTCTCGGTGCCCTACCCCGGAGTGGAGGGCTACCCGGCCGGCGGCAGCGCGCCGGTCGAGGTCGGGCTGTTCAACAACACCAACGACCCGGTGACGGTACGGGTCAGCGCCGTCCCGGTCACCGACGAGGACTGGGCGACGGTGGTCGGGGCCGAGACGGTGGTGATCGGCGGCTCCGAGCAGGCCAGCGGGCCGACCCCGTCGCCGGAGCCGGGCACCGCCGAGGTGCCGCAGCCGGACCCGGGCCGGGACGCGATCGTCCAGCTGCCGGCCAACGGGTGGGCGCTGTTCAGCACCGACGACACCGAACCGCTGCGGGTCACCGGCCTGGCCGGCCCGCTCGCCGCCGGGTACTCGGTGAACCTGGCCTTCGAGTTCAGCACCGGCGGCGCGCCGCTGGTCGTGGCCGCGCCGGTGGACATGCCGCTCACCCCGGCTCCCCGGGCGCCCGCCGAGCACGACGAGGAAGAGCACTGAGCTCGCGGTCGATCCCCCGGGGTGCCGGCGGCGGGACGGGACGCGGCAGCGCCGCGCCGCGCAGCCGGGCCGCGTCGCGTGAGCCCCGGCCCGCGTACGAGTGCGACGCGTGCGGGCACCAACCACCCAAGTGGGTGGGCCGGTGCCCGGAATGCGGCGAATGGGGCTCGGTGATCGAGTCGGTGGTCAGCGGCCCGGTGGTCTCCGGCCGAGTCGTCAGCACCCGGATGCCGACCGAACCGGCCCGGCCGATCGCCACCATCAGCGCCGCACCCGCCAAGGCCCGGCCGACCGGCGTCGGCGAACTCGACCGGGTGCTCGGCGGCGGTCTGGTACCCGGCGCGGTGGTGCTGCTGGCCGGCGAGCCCGGCGTCGGCAAGTCGACCCTGCTGCTCGACGTCGCCCAGCAGTGGGCCGCCGGTGCCGGTAGTCCGTCGCTGGTGGTCAGCGGCGAGGAGTCGACCAGCCAGGTACGGCTGCGCGCCGAGCGGATCGGCGCGCTGCACGAACGGCTCTACCTGGCGGCGGAGAGCGACCTCGGGGTGGTCCTCGGCCACCTCGACGCGGTCCGGCCCGGTCTGCTGGTGCTCGACTCGGTGCAGACCATCTCGATGCCCGGTTCGGACGGTATCCCCGGTGGCGTCACCCAGGTCCGGGCGGTCACCGCCGCGCTGGTCGCGGCGGCGAAGGAACGCAACATCGCCACCGTGCTGGTCGGCCACGTCACCAAGGACGGCCAGGTCGCCGGCCCCCGGGTACTGGAGCATCTGGTCGACGTGGTGCTGCACTTCGAGGGCGACAAGCACTCGTCGCTGCGGATGGTCCGCGGCATGAAGAACCGGTTCGGCGCGGCCGACGAGGTCGGCTGCTTCGAGATGCACGAAGGCGGCATCAGCAGCCTGCCCGACCCGTCCGGGCTGTTCCTCACCCGCTACACCGAGCCGGTGCCCGGCACCTGCGCCACGGTGGCGATGGAGGGCCGGCGGGCCCTGGTCACCGAGGTCCAGGCGCTGATCGGGGCGACCGTCGCCGGTTCGCCCCGGCGCACCGTGTCCGGGCTCGACGGTGCCCGGCTGGCGATGGTGCTGGCGGTGCTGCAACGGCGTACCGAACGGCTCACCCTGCACGACCGGGAAGTGTTCGCGGCGACGGTCGGCGGCATCCGGGTGGTGGAGCCGGCCGCCGACCTCGCGGTGGCGCTGGCGGTCGCCTCCGGCGGGCTCAACCTGGCCGTCTCCCCGCAACTGGTGGCGATCGGCGAGGTCGGGCTCACCGGTGAGGTGCGCCGGGTCGGCGCGGTCGCCCGGCGGCTCGCCGAAGCCGCCCGGCTCGGCTTCCGGTACGCGCTGGTACCGCCCGGTACGGCCGGTTCCGGCACCGACCCGATGCCGCCGAACATGCAGATCACCGAGGTCAACGACGTACGGGCCGCGTTGCAGGCCGCCGCGCGCGCCTCGGCCGGCTGATCTGGTACGGCAGTAACCGCGAGAGCACCCACCGCATGGCGGTCCGTAGACTGTTGCCCGTGGCGATCGACCGCGATGCGAACAAGACTGCCAGCGCCGGCACCAGTGCCGGCTCGGCCGGCCGGGTCGGTGCCGTCGGTACGCCGGCGCGCACCGGTGCCGTCGGCACCCCGGCACGCACCATCAGCGCCGGCACCTCGGCGCTGACCAGCCCGGCGGCCACCGGGGATCCGCTGCGGGCCAACCTGGCGCTGATGGCACCCGGCACCGCGCTGCGCGACGGGCTGGAGCGGATTCTGCGTGGCCGGACCGGCGCGCTGATCGTCCTCGGCTACGACAAGCAGGTCGAGTCGCTGTGCACCGGGGGCTTCCCGCTCGACGTCGAGTTCTCCTCCACCCGGGTCCGCGAGTTGTGCAAGATGGATGGTGCGGTGGTGCTGTCCAGCGACGGCACCCGGATCGTGCGGGCCGCTGTGCATCTGATGCCGGACCCGTCCATTCCGACCGAGGAGTCCGGTACTCGGCACCGCACCGCCGAACGGGTCGCCCGACAGACCGGGTACCCGGTGATCTCGGTCAGCCAGTCGATGCGGATCATCAGCCTCTACGTCAACGGTCAGCGGCACGTACTGGACGACTCGGCCGCCATCCTGTCCCGGGCCAACCAGGCGTTGGCCACCCTGGAGCGGTACAAGCTGCGGCTGGACGAGGTGTCCGGCACGCTCTCCGCCCTGGAAATCGAGGATCTGGTCACCGTCCGCGACGCGGTCGCGGTGGTGCAGCGGCTGGAGATGGTCCGGCGGATCGCCGACGAGATCGCCGGCTACGTCGTCGAGCTGGGCACCGACGGACGGCTGCTGGCACTGCAGCTCGACGAGCTGATGGCCGGCGTGGACGCCGATCGGACCCTGGTGATCCGCGACTACCTGCCCACTGTACGCAAGGCGCGGACCCTGGACGAGGCCCTGGTCGAGTTGGACCTGCTGACCGCCACCGAGCTGATCGATCTGGTCGCCGTGGCCAAGGCGATCGGCTACGCCGCCTCCACCGAGGCGCTCGACGCGGCGGTGAGCCCACGCGGTTTCCGGCTGCTGGCGAAGGTGCCCCGGCTGCCGGTGTCGGTGGTGGACCGGCTGGTCAACCACTTCGGCAGTCTGCAACGGCTGCTCGGGGCGACGGTGGAGGATCTGCAGGCTGTCGACGGTGTCGGCGACGCCCGGGCGCGCAGCGTACGGGAGGGGCTGTCCCGGCTGGCCGAGGCGTCGATTCTGGAGCGCTACGTCTGACGCGCTACGTCTGACGCGCTAGGTCGCAAGCGTGCCGCAAACGGCGTAGCTCGACGAAGGGACGGATGTACCGGTCGTCAGCCGGTGATGGTGATGACGAACGGCTCGCTGACCTTCGAGCCGAGTCGGGCGAAGAGCTGGTACTCGCCGGCCGCCGGATGGTCACCTGCCGCGACGTTGTTGGCGCACTCGCTCGCCGCCCGACCGTTCCAGGCCACCTGGTAGTCGCGGGCGCTGCCAGGCCCGAAGGTGCGCACATCAGTGCCCCGGGCGGCTCCGCAGGTGTCCGACGACCAGATAAGCTCCGCACCCCGCTTGAGGTACAGCTCCTGCGGGTCGGCGCCCACATCCCGGTCGCAGGTACGGCTGGAGACGTTCTGCACCCGCAGCTGCATTGCCAGGGTAACGCCCTTCTGGGCGGTGGCCTGCGAGGCTGCCGCGGTCAGCAGGATCTCGTCGTCGGTACAGGTGCCGGCGGCCGGACCGACCGGGCCGCCAGGGGCGTTCTGGTCACCGCCGCCGGTCGTACCGTCGTCGCCGGTACCGCCGCCGGTGCTGCCACCGCCGGCGTCGCCAGCGTCGCCGTTACCGAGGGTGTCGGGGTCGTCGCCGTCAACGGAGTCTGAGTCGTCCTCCGGCCCCGGGGACGAGGTGGTCGGGGTGAGCACCTCACCGGACGGGGTCGGGGTGGGATCGGCCTGCGACCGCCCGGTCTGGTCGGAGCCGATGCAGGAGTACGCCACGATGAACAGCAGGAGCAGCAGTGCCCCGAGCACGACGGCACGCCGCCGCCAGTAGATGGCGGGTGGCAGCGGGCCAACCGTCAGTCGCATGATGGCACACCGTATCGGCAAGACCGGACCGATCGGCCGCGACGCGCCGAGGCCCGGGGCACCCGCTCAGAGATATGTCTTGCGCGGGAAGACCGCGTGCGCCCCGGCCACCCGGTCCAAAAACAGCAGACCGGCACAGTGGTCGATCTCGTGCTGGGCGGCCCGCGCCTCGAACCCGTCAGTGACCAGGCGTACCGGCTCACCGGTGCCGGGTAGTTGCGCCTCCACCACGACCCGGGTGGCCCGTTTCACGTCACCGGTGAGATCCGGCACCGACATGCAGCCCTCCCGGCCCGGCCGCCACCGAGTCGCCTCGAGCAGCCGGGCATTGCACAGGACGAACGTGCCATGCCCGGTGACCGTCTTCGGGTGCCCGGTCACGTCGACCGCGAAGACCTGCGCGCTGATCCCGATCTGCGGCGCGGCCAGGCCGACACAGCCGGGTGCGACCCGCATCGTGGCGACCAGGTCGGCGGCAACCTGGACCGTATCGGCGGCGCACGGATCCACCGGCTCACCGGCCCGGCTGAGCACCTGGTCGGGCGCGGCGACCACCGGGACCACCCGCCCCGGTACGCCGAGCGCCGTCTCGGTCCAGTCGGCCAGGGTACGGCTGACCGTGCTCACAGCACGTCCGAATCGACCGACCGGAGGGTCACCTCGACGTCGAGCGCCCGGGCCGTCTCGGACAGTCGACGGCCGACCTCGGCTGCCGTCCCGGCTGGCAGCTCGACCTCGGCGACCAGCACGTAGAGCGGGCCGGTCAGCCGGGTGGTCAGGTCAGTGACGTTGCCGCCCGCCTCGGCGACCACCCGGGTCACCGCCGCGACGATGCCGAGCCGGTCGGCGCCGTGCACACTGAGCAGGTGCGGTTCGCCGCCCGCCGGCTGCTGACCCTCCGCCGGGACCGGCCGTACGGTGGCCAGCAGCTGGCCGTCGGCGGTGAGCGGCCGCAGTGCCTGTTGCACCGCGGCATCGGCCGGACCGGCGCAGACCAGGGTCATCGCGAAGTGGCCGCGCAGCCGGGTCATCGTCGAGTCGGTCAGATTGGCGCCGAGACCGGCCAGCACCTCTGCGACGTCCGCGACGATGCCGGGCCGGTCGCGCCCGATCACGGTGATCGCGAGTTCGTTCATGCCAGCAGTCTGCCCGACCGGGTGCCGGGCCGACCGGTCGGCCCGGCACCGTCTCCCGTCCGGTGACGGCCTGGGGCAGGACGGCCTGGGGCAGGACGGCCTGGGGCAGGACGGCCTGGGGCAGGACGGCCTGGGGCAGGACGGCAGCCACGGCATGGCAGGATCGGCGGCGCCATGCGTGACGTGAGTTTCGCCGACACGGCGATCGAATGGTTCGACCGCAACGCCCGTGACCTGCCCTGGCGGGAGCCGGGGGTCGGTGCCTGGGCAATCCTGGTAAGCGAGGTGATGCTGCAGCAGACCCCGGTGGTCCGGGTACTGCCGGCGTGGCACGCCTGGTTGGACCGGTGGCCGGACCCGGCGGCGCTGGCCGCCGACTCACCGGCCGAAGCGATCCGGATGTGGAACCGGCTCGGCTACCCGCGTCGCGCGTTGCGGCTGCATGAGTGCGCCACGGTGCTGACCGAGCGGTACGACGGCAAGGTGCCGACCGGTCTGGACGAGTTGCTGGCGCTGCCGGGAGTCGGCACCTACACCGCCCGAGCGGTCGCCGCGTTCGCCTACGGTCAGCGGCATCCGGTGGTGGACACCAACGTCCGGCGGTTCGTGGCACGGGCGGTCGACGGGGCGGCCGACGCCGGGCCGGCGACCCGCCCGGCCGATCTCGTTGCCACCGCCGCGTTGCTGCCGGCCGAGCCGGCCCGGGCAGCCCGCGCCAGCGCCGCGTTCATGGAGTTGGGAGCGGTGGTCTGCGTGGCCCGGACACCACGCTGCGGGGTGTGTCCGGTGGCCGGCCGCTGCGCCTGGCGGGCCGCCGGCCGGCCGGCGGCGAGCGGGCCGAGCCGCCGATCGCAGCGGTACGCCGGCACCGACCGGCAGGTCCGTGGCCTGCTGCTGGCGGTGCTGCGGGAGGCGACCGGGCCGGTGCCGCAGCAGCGGCTGGACGTGGTGTGGGGCGACGATCTGCAGCGCCGTCGGGCACTGGCCAGTCTGATCGAGGACGGCCTGGTGGAGCCGGTGGCCGACGACGGCGCGCCGCCGATCGGGTACACGCTGGCCGGTCAGGGCTGACGGCCTCCGAGCTGACGCCGGGCTGTCGGCTCTCCGGGCTTCCGGGCTGACGGCCGAGGCCGTAGACGCAGTGCGGCGCCGACGGCTTTCACCGTCGGCGCCGCACTGACAGTCGGCTACCGGTCCTACTCGTCCGCGCCGGCCGCCGTGGCACCGCCGAGGTCGGCGGGAACCGCATCCGGTACGGCGACCGGACGGTCAGCGCCTTGGAAAACGAGCTTGGACTTGTCGATGTCGTCCGGGTCGCCCTCGCAGTCGATGACCACGATCTGACCCGGCTTGAGCTCGTTGAACAGGATCCGCTCCGACAGGTTGTCCTCGATGTCGCGCTGGATGGTGCGACGCAGCGGCCGAGCCCCCAGCACCGGGTCGAAGCCCTTGTTCGCCAGGTACTTCTTGGCGTTGTCGGTGAGCTCCATGCTCATGTCCTTGTTCCGCAGCTGGGTCTCGATCCGGGAGATCATGATGTCCACGATCGACAGGATCTCGGTCGGGTTCAGCTGGTGGAACACGATGGTGTCGTCGATCCGGTTGAGGAACTCCGGCCGGAAGTGCTGCTTCAGCTCGTCGTTGACCTTCTGCTTCATCCGGTCGTAGTTCGAGTCGGAGTCCTCCGACGCCTGGAAGCCCAGCGACACCGCCTTCGCCACGTCCCGGGTGCCCAGGTTCGTGGTCAGGATGATCACCGTGTTCTTGAAGTCGACGATCCGCCCCTGACCATCGGTGAGCCGCCCGTCCTCCAGGATCTGCAGCAGCGTGTTGAACACGTCCGGGTGGGCCTTCTCGATCTCGTCGAACAGCACCACCGAGAACGGCCGACGCCGCACCTTCTCGGTCAGCTGCCCGCCCTCGTCGTAGCCGACGTACCCGGGCGGGGCACCGACCAGCCGGGACACCGTGTACCGGTCGTGGAACTCGGACATGTCCAGCTGGATCAGCGCGTCCTCGCTGCCGAACAGGAACTCGGCGAGCGCCTTCGACAGCTCAGTCTTACCGACACCGGACGGGCCGGCGAAGATGAACGAGCCGGACGGCCGCTTCGGGTCCTTCAGGCCGGCCCGGGTCCGCCGGATCGCCTTCGAGACCGCCTTGACCGCGTCGGACTGGCCGACGACCCGCTTGTGCAGCTCGTCCTCCATGCGCAGCAGTCGGGAGGTCTCCTCCTCGGTCAGCTTGTAGACCGGGATGCCGGTCCAGTTGCCGAGCACCTCGGCGATCTGCTCGTCGTCGACCTCGCTGACCACGTCGAGGTCGCCGGCCTTCCACTCCTTCTCCCGCTGCGCCTTCTGCCCGAGCAGCTGCTTCTCCTTGTCCCGCAGCTGCGCGGCCCGCTCGAAGTCCTGCGCGTCGATCGCGGACTCCTTGTCGCGACGCACCTGGGCGATCCGCTCGTCGAAGTCACGCAGGTCCGGCGGCGCGGTCATCCGACGGATCCGCATCCGGGCGCCGGCCTCGTCGATCAGGTCGATCGCCTTGTCCGGCAGGAACCGGTCGGAGATGTACCGGTCGGCCAGCGTCGCGGCGGCCACCAGGGCGGCGTCGGTGATGCTCACCCGGTGGTGCGCCTCGTAGCGGTCGCGCAGGCCCTTGAGGATCTCGATGGTGTGGGCCAGCGACGGCTCGCCGACCTGGATCGGCTGGAACCGACGCTCCAGCGCGGCGTCCTTCTCCAGGTGCTTGCGGTACTCGTCGAGGGTGGTCGCCCCGATGGTCTGCAGCTCGCCTCGGGCCAGCATCGGCTTGAGGATGCTCGCCGCGTCGATCGCACCCTCGGCCGCACCCGCGCCGACCAGGGTGTGGATCTCGTCGATGAACAGGATGATGTCGCCCCGGGTGCGGATCTCCTTGAGCACCTTCTTCAGGCGCTCCTCGAAGTCACCGCGGTAGCGGGAGCCGGCGACCAGCGCACCGAGGTCGAGAGTGTAGAGCTGCTTGTCCTTCAGCGTCTCGGGCACCTCGCCCTTGATGATCTTCTGGGACAGGCCCTCCACCACGGCCGTCTTGCCGACGCCGGGCTCGCCGATCAGCACCGGGTTGTTCTTGGTCCGGCGGGACAGCACCTGCATGACCCGCTCGATCTCCTTCTCCCGGCCGATGACCGGGTCGAGCTTGCCCTCCCGGGCCGCCTGGGTCAGGTTACGGCCGAACTGGTCCAGCACCAGACTGGTCGACGGGGCGGCTTCGCCCGCTGCGGCGCCGGCGGCCGCCGGCTCCTTGCCCTGGTAGCCCGACAGCAGCTGGATCACCTGCTGGCGCACCCGGTTGAGGTCGGCGCCGAGCTTGACCAGCACCTGGGCCGCGACGCCCTCGCCCTCACGGATCAGGCCGAGCAGGATGTGCTCCGTGCCGATGTAGTTGTGGCCGAGCTGCAGCGCCTCCCGCAGCGACAGCTCCAACACCTTCTTGGCCCGCGGCGTGAACGGGATGTGCCCGCTCGGCGCCTGCTGGCCCTGGCCGATGATCTCCTCGACCTGTTGACGCACACCTTCCAGCGAGATGCCCAGGCTCTCCAGGGCCTTCGCCGCCACGCCCTCACCCTCGTGGATGAGGCCGAGCAGGATGTGCTCCGTGCCGATGTAGTTGTGGTTGAGCATCCGGGCTTCTTCCTGAGCCAGGACGACAACCCGTCGCGCTCGGTCGGTGAACCGCTCGAACATGCCCTCGTGCTCCTCACGTGCCGTGCGCCAGTGGTCTTGGCGGGCCAGCGCACGAGCCTCCAGGCGGAAGCTCGTGCCATCACTCTATCGCCGTGGGCCGACTCCGCTCCTGCCGTGTCGGGCCGGAGCAGGGGCGATCCGCAACGTTTACCCCAACTGTGCCGGGTCGTTGGCTGTTCCCCGAGGCTCCGGCGCTACGCGGTGAGCGAAATCCGCTCGGTCCGGTGACCGGGCGCGGCATCGGCCAACCGGAACGCGCCGTCCGTACCGCCACCGCCCCACCGGTCGTCCACAGGCCTGTGGACAACCGGTGCACAGGCTGTGGACAACCCGCCACGCTCTGGCCGGAGCAGTAGACCGGCCGGCCCCCGGCAGGATCGCGCTGCAACCGCCAGACCCCAGAAACGGACACGAGGTACGGATGAGACATCCGTACCTCGTGTCACTGGCTCCGACTGGCCGACGAGGGCTGGCCGGGACCGGCACGCCTGGGACGATCAGCGCCCGGCTTTGGCGTGGTACTCGTCCACGATCTCCTGCGGGATGCGCCCGCGGTCGGAGATCTCCTTGCCTTCCTTCTTCGCCCAGGCCCGGATCGCCCGGTTCTGCTCACGGTCGGCGGCGGCACCGCCCCGACCCCGCGCGGCCCGACCACCCACGACCACGCCACCGCGGCCGATCTTGGTACCGGCAGCCACGTACGGAGCGAAAACCTGCCGCAATTTGTCCGCGTTCTTCTCCGAGAGGTCGATCTCGTACTGGACGCCGTCGAGGGCGAACTTGACGGTCTCGTCGGCGTCGCCGCCGTCCAGATCGTCGACCAGCTTGTGAATGATCTGCTTGGCCACAGGCCGTTGTCCTTCCGAGCACGTTCTCCCGCAATCAGGAGCACAATAGCCCGAAAGATGCGCCAGCCGTCAATAGGACGCGCAAACTCCCCGAAAAAAATCTGGCCGACTACTCCGGACGGACCAGAGGGAAGAGGATGGTTTCGCGAATACCCAGGCCGGTCAGGGCCATGAGCAACCGGTCGATTCCCATTCCCATGCCCCCGGCCGGCGGCATTCCGTACTCCATGGCCCGGAGGAAGTCCTCGTCGAGGCGCATCGCCTCCGGGTCACCACCGGCGGCCAGCCGCGCCTGGGCCACCAGTCGCTCCCGCTGCACCACAGGGTCGACCAGCTCGCTGTACGCGGTGGCCAGCTCGACGCCGCGCACATAGAGGTCCCACTTCTCGGCCAACCCCTGCTCGACGCGGTGCGCCCGGGTCAGCGGGCTGGTCTCCACCGGGTAGTCCCGCACGAAGGTCGGCTGGAGCAGAGTCGGCACGACCAATTCCTCGAAGAGTTCCTCCGCCAGCTTGCCCGGACCCCACTTCGGGTCCACGGCGACATCGAACTTCTCGGCGTAACGTAGCAACTGCGCTCGGTCGGTCCGTACAGTGACTTCCTCACCGAGAGCTTCTGACAACACTCCGTACAGAGTCACCGTACGCCACTGGCCACCAAGGTCGAACTCCGACCCGTCGGCGTGGATCACCACATGTGACCCACTGATCGCGCTGGCGCACTCCTGTACCAGATCCCGGGTCAGCCGCGCCATGGTGTCGTAGTCCCCGTACGCCTCGTAGGTCTCCAACATGGCGAACTCAGGCGAGTGCGAAGAGTCAACCCCCTCATTGCGGAAGTTCCGGTTGATCTCGAACACCCGGTCGATGCCGCCGACCACGCAGCGCTTGAGGAATAGCTCGGGAGCGATTCGCAGATACAGATCGACATCAAGAGCGTTGCTGTGCGTGACGAACGGCCGGGCCGCTGCGCCCCCGTGCAGCACCTGCAGCATCGGCGTCTCCACCTCGGTGAACCCCCGCTGGTGGAAGGAGTCGCGCAGGGTACGCAGCACCGTCGCCCGGGTTCGCACGGTCCGACGCGCCTCCGGACGGACGATCAGGTCGACGTACCGCTGCCGGACCCGGGCCTCCTCACTCAACGGCCTGTGCGCCACCGGCAGCGGACGCAGCGCCTTGGCGGTCATCTGCCACGAGTCGGCGAGCACCGAGAGCTCACCCCGACGGCTGGTGATCACCTCGCCGGCCACCCCCACGTGGTCGCCGATGTCGACCAGCCGCTTCCAGTCCTCCAGCCGCTCGGCACCGACCCGATCCCGGGACAGCATCACCTGCAACTCGGTGCCATCACCCTCACGCAGCGTCGCGAAACAGAGCTTGCCGGTGTTCCGCACAAAAATCACCCGGCCGGTGACCGCCGCCTGTTCGCCGGTGGCGGTGTCGATCGGCAGGTCGCCGAAGCGCTGCCGCAACTGCGCCAGAGACGTGGTCCGGGGGAAACCGACCGGATAGGGCTCCGCGCCCTGGGCCAGCAGCCGGTCCCGCTTCTCCCGGCGCACCCGCATCTGCTCGGGCAGATCCGCTGCGGAATCGTCGGGTACGGTCACGTGCTCGGTCACGGCGGGCATCCTCAACACAGGGGGTACGGACAACGGTGCGACCTCGTGGTCACGGTCCGGCCACGAGCGTACTCAACCAGGGTTCCGTGACGCAGCTGACAAGGCCGCAGTGGGGATCAGGTGTTCCGCTCGTACACCATCCGCAGGCCGATAAGGGTGATCATCGGTTCGTGGTGGGTGATGGTGCGGCACTCACCGATCACCACCGGGGCCAGTCCGCCCGTCGCGATAACTGCGCTGAGCTGCCCCAACTCCGCCGCCATCCGCTCCACGATGCGGTCCACCTGGCCGGCGAAACCGAAGTACATGCCGGACTGCAGGCACTCTACGGTGTTCTTGCCAATCACCGACCGGGGCCGGGTCGGCTCGACCTTGCGCAGCTGGGCGGCGCGGGCCGACAACGCGTCGAAGGATATCTCGATGCCGGGAGCGAACGCCCCGCCGAGGAACTCACCCCGGGCGCTGATCACGTCGAAGTTGGTGGTGGTGCCGAAGTCGACGACGATCGACGGGCCACCGTACAAGGTGTGCGCGGCGAGGGTGTTGACCACCCGGTCCGATCCGACCTCCTTGGGGTTGTCGATCGCCAGCTGCACCCCGGTCCGCACCCCGGGCTCCACGATCACGCTGGGAATGTCGCCGTAGTAGCGGCCGAGCATGGTCCGCAGCGAGCGCAGCGCCGCCGGTACGGTCGAGCAGGCGGCCACCCCGGTGAGTTCCACAGCATCCCCGGCGAGCAGCCCGCGGAACATCAGGCCGAGCTCGTCGGCGGTTGACCGGGCGTCGGTCTTGATCCGCCACGAGTGCACCAGCTTGTCCCCGTTGAACGTGGCCAGCACCGTGTTGGTGTTACCGATGTCGATGCAGAGCAGCATGTCGTCCCCTCGACGGTCAACCGGCGGGCCGGTCGGCACCAGCCGACGCGCTGACACCGGCCGGTCGCAGATCCAGCGCGATGTCCATGATCGGCGAGGAGTGGGTCAACGCCCCGACCGACAGGTAGTCCACCCCGGTCCGCGCGTACCGGGCCGCGTTGGCCAGGGTCAGTCCGCCGGTGGCCTCCACCTCGACCCGGTCACCCACCTCGGCGACGACCGCGCTCAGCAGCTCCGCCGGCATGTTGTCGCAGAGCAGGAACGTCGCCCCGGCCTCGACCGCCTCGACCGCCTCGGCCAACGTGGTCACCTCGACCTCCACCGGTACGCCGGGGAAGGCCTCGCGCACCCGGCGGTACGCGGCACCCACCCCGCCGGCGGCCAGCTTGTGGTTGTCCTTGACCATCGCCACGTCGTACAGACCCATCCGCTTGTTGCCGCCGCCGCCGACCCGCACCGCGTACTTCTCCAGCAGCCGCAGCCCGGGGGTGGTCTTGCGGGTGTCCAGCACGGTCGCCTTCGACCCGGCGAGGGCGTCCGTCCAGGCCCGGGTATGGGTGGCCACCCCGGAGAGCCGGCTGATCAGGTTGAGCGCGGTCCGCTCGCCGGTGAGCAGGGTCCGGACCGGGCCGGTCAGCGTGGCCAGCACCGTACCGGCCGGCACCCGGTCACCGTCGGCGCGGTGCAGCCGCACCTCGACCGGGCCGGCAGAGCCGGCACCATCGGCAGAGCCGGCACCGCCGACCGAGCCGGCAGGGTCGGCGGTCGGCGACGGGACCGCCGCGAAGACAGCGGCGACCAGCGGCAACCCGGCCACCACCCCGGCGGAGCGGGCCACCAGTTCGGCGGTGCCGAGCTGCCCCGGATCGATGGTGGCCGCCGACGTGACGTCCAGCCGGTCCGGGCCGAGATCCTCGGCCAGCGCGGTCGCCACCACCCGGTGGACCACCTCCGGGTCCAGACCGCAGGCCAGCGACGCGGCGACGGTCACCTCGCTACGCATGACGGCTCCCAGGTGAGAGTGGGCTGCCCGACCGGGCCGAGCGCGCTGACCAGATGCCCCAGCCAGCCCTCGGCCGCCGACGGGAAATCGTCGCGCCAGTGACAACCCCGGGTCTCCTGCCGGGCGTACGCCGCCGCCACCAGCGCGGTGGCGACGGTGACCAGGTTAGTCGCCTCCCATCCGGCGGTGCCCGGCGTGCCCCGGCCACCGGCGAGCCGGCGCAGCTCGACGGCGGCGCCGTCCAGCGTCGTGGCGGAACGCAGCACTCCGGCGCCCCGGCTCATCGCCCGCTGCAGCGGCTGCCGGGCCTCGGCCGGCAACAACCAGCCGTCGGCCCGATCGGTCGCCCGGCCGGTACCGGCCGGCTCCAGCTGCGGCGGCAGGTCGCGGGTGACGTCCCGGGCGATCCGCCGGGCGAAGACCAGGCCCTCCAGCAGCGAGTTGCTGGCCAGCCGGTTGGCACCGTGCACACCGGTGCAGGCCACCTCGCCGCAGGCGTACAGGCCGGGGATGGTGGTGCGGCCGTGCAGATCGGTGCGGACGCCGCCGGACGCGTAGTGGGCGGCCGGTGCCACCGGGATCAGCTCCTCGGCGGGGTCGATCCCGATGGCCCGGCAGGACGCCACAATCGTCGGGAAACGCCGGGCCAGGAACTCACCGCCCAGATGCCGGGCGTCGAGCTGTACGTGGTCGACGTCGACCGCCGACATCACCCGGTGGATGCCCTTGGCGACCACGTCGCGTGGGGCCAACTCGGCGAGCTCGTGCTGGCCGAGCATGAACCGCTTGCCGTCGGGGTCGAGCAGCAGCGCGCCCTCGCCGCGCAGCGCCTCGGACACCAGCGGCTGCTGGCCGCTGCCGCCAGTGACACCCGGCACCACCAGGGCCGTCGGATGGAACTGGACGAACTCCAGGTCCGCCACTGCCGCGCCGGCTCGCAGCGCCAGCGCCACACCGTCGCCGGTGGAGACCGCCGGATTGGTAGTGGTTGCGAAGATCTGCCCCATCCCGCCGGTGGCCAGCACCACGGCGCGGGCCAGGATCGCGCCCACCCCGTCCGGCGAGCCCTCGCCGAGCACGTGCAGAGTGACTCCGCAGGCCCGGGCCGGCTCCCCGTCGGCGTCCGGTGCGGCACGCAGCAGGTCGACGACCAGAGCGTGCTCGACCAGCCGGATCCAGGGGTCCCGACGGACCGCGGCGTGCAACGCCCGCTGCACCTCGGCGCCGGTGGCGTCGCCGCCGGCATGCACGATCCGGTTGGCCCGGTGACCACCTTCCCGGGTGAGCAGCAGCACACCGTCGGCGTCCCGGTCGAACTCGGCACCGACCCGGATCAGCTCCCGGATCCTGGCCGGCCCCTCCTCGACGAGCACCCGGACCGCGTCCGGATCGCACAGCCCGACCCCGGCGGTCTCGGTGTCCTGCGCGTGCGCGGCCGGGGTGTCCAGCGGGTCCAGCACGGCGGCGATCCCACCCTGTGCCCACCGGGTCGACCCGTCGTCGATGTTGACCTTCGTCACGACGGTGACGTGCAGCCCGGCTTCCCGCAGGTAGAGCGCGGCGGTCAGGCCGGCGATGCCGGAGCCGACGACCACCACGTCGGTGGTCTCCGCCCAGCCGGGATCCGGCGCGGCGAGCTGACCGGGCAGCTCGGGCAGGGCCGGGATACGCAGTCGCATGGGCAGAGTCAACCGCGCCGGCCCTGGCAGCGGGCCGCCGGGGCCGGCGGATGTGGGCCGGTACACCCGTCCGGGCACCCGGCGGCGGCCGTCACGAGGCCGGCCACTACTCGTACTGGATGGGCAGGCCCTCGGTGCCGACGTCCTTGAGCGACCGCTCGACGTTGCGTTCGTCGAGCCACAGGTAGCAGCGGACGCCCCGGTTGCCGGCCGCCCACTCGGCGGCACCGCCCGGCAGCGAGATCACCCCGGTACGGAACTGCAGGTTGCCGTCGAGTGGCACATCCGCGTACCGGCCGATCACCTTGCGGCACTCGGTGTGGAACTGGTTCCAGTCCCGGTCCCGGGTCGGATACTCGATGTCCGGTGCCTGCCAGACCCCGGCGAACTCCGCGTTGTGCGGCTCGTCGCACTCCTCGGCCGGCATGGTGTCGATCGCGCCGTTGTCGTCGTTACGGACCGCGTAGCAGGTCAGATGCAGCGGCGATGGCTCGGCCAGCTCGTCGCGCAGGCTCGCGGTGCGCGACGCCGTCCCACCGTTGTCCTCCACGTTGGTCACCTCGGTGACGTCGCAGCGGAACCAGCGGGCACCACCTTCCCAGGCGGCCGGGGACGGCACCGCCACCCCCACCCAGAGCCGGCCGAGCCGCCAGTCGGCACCGACGTACTCGCTGGTCGCGGAGTCGCACTCGGCGTACGCGACACGGATTTCGGGCGAGCCCTGCGCCGGCGGCGCGGTCGCCTCCGCAGCCTCAGCGCCGAACGTGCCGACATGCACCGTCTCCACCCGGTGCGGGGCCGAGCAGTCGACCGGGCTGTACGACGACAGGTAGGCGGTCTCCGCGAAGTCCCCCGGATGGCAGACCTCGGCCGGCGGCACGAACGGGCTCGGCTCGGGGATCGGCTGCCAACTGTTGGTGAGCTCGCCGTCCACCCCGGCGGGCAGGCCGCACCCGGTCAGGCCGAGCACAAGCGCTCCACCGACCGCGAAAGCGGCGGTCCATCGGCGCATCGAGTCCCTCCCACGGGCTGGCTGGCGGTCCGGACCGCCGAGCATACGACACCTTTGAGTGACCGTACGGTCACCGCCCGGCTTGCGGTCGACAACCGTCACCACGCTAAGGCCTGCCGGCAACCACCGGCCAGCCGGCGGCGGTGTCGCCACGGACCGGGTCGCCCACCACACCGGCGGGTGCCCCGGCCGGGTCGGCATCGAGCTGGATCACCCGGTTGGCGGCGTCAACGTGCACCACCCGGGGCTGACAGGCGCGGGCCTCGGCGTCGGTGAACTGCCCGTACGCGATCAGGATCACCAGGTCACCGGGGTGCACCAGGTGAGCGGCGGCCCCGTTGATGCCGATCACCCCACTGCCCCGGGCCCCCTCGATGACGTACGTCTCCAGCCGGGCGCCGTTGGTCACGTCGACGATCGCCACCTGCTCGCCGGGCAGCAGGTCGGCCGCGTCCAGCAGGTCGGCGTCGATGGTGACCGAGCCGACGTAGTGCAGATCGGCCTGGGTCACCGTGGCCCGGTGGATCTTGGATTTGAGCATGGTGCGCAGCATCAGGATCCTTCCGATCGGGAGCCGGCCAGCTCCACCGGGGTGTTGTCGATCAATCGGGTGTCACCGACCCGGGCGGCGATCAGCAGCCGGGCCGGACCGGGCACCGCCGGCCCCAGCTCGGGATCGGTCAGCGCCAGGTAGTCGAGCTCGGCGGCGCCACCGGTGTGCTGGTCGAAGGCAGCCCGGCCGGCGGCCAGCACCTCGTCGGCGGAGACGCCCGCCGTCGCCGCGTCCACGCCGGCCCGCAGTGCCCCGGCCAGCCCCAGCGCCACCTGCCGCTGCTGGGGCGACAGGTAGCGGTTACGGCTGGACCGGGCCAGCCCGTCCGACTCCCGGACGGTCGGCACTCCGACGATGGCCACTGGCAGGTCAAAGTCGCGCACCAACCGCCGGACCAGGGTCAGCTGCTGGTAGTCCTTCTCCCCGAAGAAGGCCAGGTCGGGCCGGGTGATCTGGAGCAACTTCAGCACCACGGTCAGCACCCCGTGGAAGAAGCCCGGCCGGCTCGCCCCCTCCAGGATCTCCCCGATCGGCCCCGGGTCGACTCTGACCTGCGGCTCGCCGTCCGGGTAGACCTCGGCCCGGGCCGGCGCAAAGACCGCCCGGACCCCGGCCCGCCGGCAGACCGCCAGGTCGTCGTCGATGGTGCGCGGGTACCGGTCGAAGTCCTCGGTCGGCCCGAACTGCAGCGGGTTGACGAAGATCGTGGCGATCACGTGGTCGGCGCGGGCCGCCGCCGCGCGCAGCAGGGCGTCGTGCCCGTCGTGCAGGGCACCCATCGTCATCACCACCGCCACCGAGCCGGACCAGCCGGCCCGCAGCGCGGCGAGCTCGGCGCGGGTCCACGCCACTTGCAGCCCGGCCGGTGCGGTCGGCGCGGTCGAGGTGGTCGGCGCGGTCGAGGCCGGGCTCATCGCACTCATCGGACCGGCCGCGCTCATCGGACCGGCTCCCGACGCCGGCCCGACGTGGCGACCGGCTCCCGGCCGGCCAGCACGTCGAGCAGCGGCACCGCAGCGGCCGCCGGCAGCCGGCCGGCGGCGATCGCCCGGTCCGCAGTACGCCGGGCCAACGCCAGATAGCCGGGCAGGCTCTCCGCGGCGGTGTCAGCCAGCCGGTCCAGGTGCCGGGCGACGGTGCCGGCGTCGCCGCGCGACACCGGCCCGGTCAGCGCGGCGTCGCCGTGCGCCAGGGCGTTGTCCAAGGCGGCGCGCAGCAGCGGTGCGAGCACCCGGCCGGGGTCGGCGACCCCGGCGTCGCGCAGCCGGTCGCTGGCCTCGTTGACCAGGGTGACCAGGTGGTTCGCGCCGTGCGCCAGGGCGGCGTGGTAGAGCGGCCGGTCCATCTCGGCGACCCACTCGACGGTGCCGCCCAGCGCCGCCACCAAGCGGGTGGCCAGCGGCCGCAGCGGCCGGTCGGCGGTAACTCCGTAGCTGATCCCGGGCAGCCTGTCCAGGTCGCCGCGCTCGCCGGTGAAGGTCATCGCCGGGTGCAGCGCCAGCGGGGCGGCGCCGACCACCGCGGCCGGGGCCAGCACGGCGAGACCGTGCGCTCCCGAGGTGTGTGCCACGACCTGGCCGGGCCGCAGTACGCCGGCCGCCACCAGGTCGGCCACCACGGTCGGCAGCACGTCGTCGGGCACCGCGAGGATCAGCAGCTCGGCGGCGTCGGCGACCTCGGCCACCGGCCAGGGCTGGACGCCGGGCAACAGCCGGCGGATCCGGTCCCGGCTGGCCGGGCCGGCACCGGAGACCGCGGTGATTCGATGGCCGGCGGCGGTCAGGGCAGCGGCGAGCACCGCGCCTACCCGGCCGGCGCCCACGACCCCGACAGCAGGGTCGGTAACCCGGGCAGCGGAAACGTCCGCCGCCGCCGGGCGCGCCGATGCGCTCATGATGTGATCCAGTCCTCGAACGGGGGTACCGGTCGATGCCAGTATGCGCCGAGGCAACGGACCGGAAACAACGGTGTGTGAAAACCTTCACCCGCTGATCTAGGGTGGCCGGGTGCTGACCTGGCGGGACGCCATCTCCACCGCGCTGTACGGACCGGAGGGCTTCTATGTGACCGGCGGCACCCCGGTGCCCGCCGCGCACTTTTCGACCAGCGCCCAGACCGGTACGCCGTTCGCCCGGGCGGTGCTGCGGCTGCTGCGCCGGGTCGACCGCCTCCTCGACCACCCGGACCCGGTCGACCTGGTCGACGTCGGAGCCGGCGGCGGTGAACTGCTCGACGCCGTACACCGGCTGCTTGCCGACCCGCCCGGGACGCTTGCCGACCGGATCCGGTTGACCGGCGTCGACCCGGCGCCCCGACCGGCCGGCCTGCCCGAACCGGTCGCCTGGCGGACCGCGCCGCCGACGGGAACCACCGGGCTGCTCGTCGCCACCGAGTGGCTGGACAACGTACCGCTCGATCTGGCCGTCCGCGACGGTGACCGGCTCCGCTGTCTGCTGGTCGACCCGGCAACCGGCCGGCAGCACCCCGGCCGGGAACTCGGCGCCGCCGACTCCGCCTGGCTGGCCCGCTGGTGGCCGCCGCTGCCGGACGGGGCGCAGGCTGAGATCGGTCGCCCCCGCGACGAGGCCTGGGCCGCGGCGGTACGTACCCTGCGCCGGGGCGTCGCCGTGACAGTCGACTACGGCCACCGGTACGCCGACCGCCCGGTCACCGGCACCCTGACCGGTTTCCGGGCCGGCCGTACGGTGGCCCCGGTCCCCGACGGCTCCTGCGACCTCACCGCGCACGTGGCGATCGACGCGGTCGCCGCCGCCGGATCGGCGGCCGTTGGCGGGGCCGGCCACCTGCTGTGCCGGCAGCGGGACGCGCTGCACCGACTCGGGGTGCACGGCCGCCGACCGCCGCTGGCGCTGGCCGGCACCGACCCGCGTGGCTATCTGGCCGCGCTGGCCGCCGCCAGCACCGCCGCCGAACTCACCGACCCGGACGGCCTCGGCGGGCACTGGTGGCTGGTCCAACCCGTCGGGCTGGCCGTCGACGCCGAATCCCTGCTGGTCTGAAACCCGGATCCCCTGCTGGTCCGAAACCGGGATCCCCTGCTGGTCCGAAACCGGGATCCCCGCCGACCGTGTGGCGGGGAGCCGGCGTGCGACGATGGCCGGCATGGACACCGACACCGGTTCGCCGCCCCCGGCCGGGTCGGCCGACGGACTCCGCCAGCTGACCGTCGGCACCGGCGCCGGGCTGGACACCGCCGACATGGTGCTCAACATCGGCCCACAGCACCCGTCCACGCACGGCGTACTCCGGCTCAAGCTGGTCCTCGACGGCGAGCGGGTGGTCTCCTGCGAGCCGGTGATCGGCTACATGCACCGCGGCGCCGAGAAGCTGTTCGAGGTCCGCGACTACCGGCAGATCATCATGCTGGCCAACCGGCACGACTGGCTGTCCGCGTTCGCCAACGAGCTGGGGGTGGCGCTCGCCGTCGAACGGATGATGGGCATCGAGGTGCCACAGCGGGCCACCTGGCTGCGGACCGCGCTGGCCGAACTGAACCGGGTGCTCAACCACCTGATGTTCCTCGGCTCGTATCCACTGGAGATCGGCGCGCTCACCCCGGTGTTCTACTCGTTCCGGGAGCGGGAGACGCTGCAGGCCGTGCTGGAGGAGGTCTCCGGCGGCCGGATGCACTACATGTTCAACCGGGTGGGCGGCCTCAAGGAGGAGGTGCCGGCCGGCTGGACCAGCCGGGCCCGGGAAGCGATCGGCCAGGTCGAGGCCAGGATGCCCGACCTGGACCGGCTGATCCGGCGCAACGAGATCTTCCTCGCCCGTACGGTCGGGGTCGGGGTGCTCGACGCGGCGACGGCCGCCGCGTTCGGTGCCTCCGGGCCGGTCGCCCGGGCCAGCGGGCTGGACCTGGACCTGCGCCGCGACGAGCCGTACCTCGCCTACGGTGAACTGGACGTGCCGGTGGTCACCCGCCGGGCCGGCGACTGCCACGCCCGGTTCGAGGTGCTGCTCGACCAGGTGTACGCCTCGCTCGACCTGGCCCGCCGCTGTCTGGACCGGGTCGACCAGTTGAGCGGGCCGGTCAACGTACGGCTGCCGAAGGTGGTCAAGGCACCCGAGGGCCACACCTACGCGTGGACCGAGAACCCGCTCGGAGTCAACGGCTACTACCTGGTCTCCCGCGGGGAGAAGACCCCGTGGCGGCTCAAGCTGCGGACCGCCTCCTACGCCAATGTGCAGGCGTTGGCGACGCTGATCCCCGGCAGCCTGGTGCCGGATCTGGTGGCGATCCTCGGCTCGATGTTCTTCGTGGTCGGCGACATCGACAAGTGACGCCGGTCTACCGCCAGCGGCGGTCGTCGGGGTAGTCGGCGTCGTCACGGAAGCGGCCACGGCCGTCGTCGTCGCGGTACCGCCGGCCACCGTCGTCCGGGTCCCGGTAGCGCCGGCCCGGGGCGCCGTCGTCGTAGTCGCGGTAGCGCCGAGCCGGCTCATCGTCGTAGTCACGGTACCGGCGGCCGGCGGTGCCCTCCTCCGCGTACCGGCGGGGCGGCTCGTCGTCGCGGTAGCGCCGGCCGGACGTGTCGTCGCGGTAGCGCCGGCCCGGTTCCGCGGGTTCTTCGTCCCGGTACCGGCGGGGCGGGTCGTCGTCGCGGAACCGGCGCGGCGGGTCGTCGTCGCGGAACCGGCGCGGCGGGTCGTCGTCGCGGAACCGGCGACCGACGTCGTCCTCCTCGTCCCGGTACCGACGGCTGCGCCGGACCGGCTCGTCGTCGAGGGGATCGTGGGCCGGCGACGACCATGCCGGGGGCGACTCGCCGCCACTGCCGGCCGGCAACGCCGGCAGCGCCGCACGCCGGCCGGTCCCGCTGACCCCTGGTCCGTCCGACGGCGGGTCGGCCATCCGCTGGTCCCACCGGGCGTCCCGCCACGCCGGCTCGTCCGCGACCCGATCACCGCCCGACCCCAGCAGGTCGCCCCGGTCCTGCGGGTACCGGCCGTTACGGGTGCCGGCCCCGGACCGGGCCGGTGGGTAGTCGTCCTCACGGGCCGGTGGCCACCGCTCGGCCGGCGACCCGGTGCTGAAGCCGTCGGCCCGCCCGACGTCCCACCGGTCGACGGGTCGGTCGCCGTACCGTTGCTCGGCGCTGTCGTCCCGGTCGCCACTCCACGACCAGCGCTCCTCCGGCTGGTCGCGCAGCCGGCGTTCGGTCCACGACTCCTCGTCCGGCTCGGCGGAACGCCGCCCACGGGCCGCCGGAGCGGACCACTCACCGTCGATGGACTCGCCACCCCGGCCGCCGGAACGGGTCCCGCCGTACACCGTGCCGGCGGGCTCGTCGTCGGCCCGCGGGTCGACGACCTGCCGGGTGCTCACCTGGACGGTCTCCGGCTGCCGGACGGCGCCGTTCGGCCCCTGCTGGCGGGGCAGCACGGTGCCGCTGACCGCCGGGACCGAGGCCCGGCCGGCCTGGCCGCCCGAGCCGTACTGACCTGCGGAGCCGTACTGGCCGCCGTTGTACTCGCCTCCGTAGCCGGCAGCCCCGGTCGGGCCGGAGGCCGGCACCGCCGCCGGTACGGCGGACGCCGGAGCGGCCTGATCGAACCGGTCGTAGCCGGCGCGGTCACCGCCCGGCTGTGCCCGGGCCGGATCACTGCGGGCGATCTCGGCGCGAGTCCCGTCCAGTTGACCACGAAGCGCCTCGACGTCGTCCTGAACCGCCTGCATCTTCTCGCCGAAGGCGCGGTGCGTCGCCCGGACGGCGGTGGAAATGTCGTTGCGCACGTCCTCGCGGAGCACGTCCATCTCCTCGACGAGCGCATCCTCCATGTCGGCGCGCATAGTTTCCACGCCGCCACGCAATGTGATTGACAATCCGATCAACACCACGGACGCGATAGCGATCACCATCGCCAGTCGCAACGAGCCGTCGCCGTCGCCAAGCAGCAGCAAAAGCGCAGCCAGCGGCGCCAAGCCCAGGCCACCCCAGGTAAGCCACTTGAGCGGAACCGTGCGGCGCGGCTCCTCTTCGGCCTCGGGAGCGGACATGGCTGTGGAGCCTACCGACATCTACAGATCAACGGAACGGGTACCGCCTGCTGTCCGAGAAGGTAGGCTCCACAGCCCGGGTGGCCGGCGACAGTCCGCGCCAGCCACGAAATCAGCCGGTCGCCAACGCTCCGTCCGACGAGAACACCAGACCGACACTGATCTCGCCGGTGGTCAACGCGGTCTTGGTCTGCGGCCCACCGGCGTCAAGCGAGCTGAACTCCCCGGCCCGGAAGTCGTACACCTCGACCAGCCCTTCCTGGCACTTGGGACGCTGCGGGCACTCCGGCGGACCGCCCAGGACGGTCGCCGTACCGGAGCATTTCTCCGCCAGGTCGGAAAGCGTACTGACGCCGTACTCGTCGGCGAAGGCACTGGTCACCGCGAACGCGTTCTGGTCCTGTGCCGCAGACGCCTCGCCGAAGACGATGCCGACCTGCTCGCCGACCTCGCGGAGCCCGGTCATCGTCTCGTCCAGGTCCGGCGACGAGATCGCCGGCGCGTTCTCCCCCGCGACCTTGTTGTTGATGAAGTCCGCCATGGTGGCCGCGTACTCCGGCACCACCTGGATCTCCCCGGTCTCCAGCGCCGGCTCGTACAGCTCACGGTTGCCGATCTGCTGCACGGTGACGTCGTAGCCCGCCGCCGTCAGCACGATCCGGTACAACTCGCCCAAGGTCTCGCTTTCACTGAAGTTGGCCGCGCCGACGATCAACTCACCGCCCGGTCCGGTCTCGATACCGTCGGTCAGGCCCTCGGCGGCGGCGAACTCCTCGGCCGCGGCCTGCGGCGTCTGACGGTCGACGTCGACCGCCCGGTTGAGCCCGATCAGCTTCTCGGTGTCCAACGCTGCCGACACCCTGTTCAGGGCGGCGATGACCTGCGGCGATGCCGCGTCGGCGTTGACCGCCGGCACGATGTTGTCGGTGTTCTGCAGCTTCTTGTCGTCAGTCAGCACCACCAGCTGGTCGCCGGCTACCGGTGCGCAGCCGGCACCGGACGCGCCGGCATCCGGCGCCTCGGTGCCGGATGACCCCGCCTCGCCACATGCGGCGAGGAAACCCGCCGCGGTGAGCGCGCCGACCGCGCTCAGGGCGATACGTGTCCGTGCATGCATGATTGCCCGCCTCCTGTGTCCCGGCGCGCCCCCATCGGGCCGGCCGCGTGTCCGACGGGCGCGGCACATGCCCGCGCGAGCGTGCTGCGGGCAGCACGGCAGCCGCGACGGGGCCCCGGCCCGTGCCGGCATGCCGTCACCCGTTCCCTCTACCGAACATCCTCACCGTTGGGTCCGACAACAGATGAAGATCGGTTGTCACCGGATCGTCATCCGGCCCGAACGGAAAGCGACGTACTCAACCCGAGCCGACCGCGCTGGTCTGCTCGTTCGCCCGCCGGCCGGTCCGGCGCAGCGGCCGCGGAGTGAACGCCCGTTCGAGCACCGCCAGCAACCCTTCAGTGACCAGCGCCAAGGTCGCCACCAACAGACCGCCGGCGAGGATCTGGCCGCCGCCGATCGAGATGCCCAGTCCGAAGCCCGCACTGATGATCTGCCCGAGACCTCCGCCGTTGACGAACGCCGCCAGCGCCGCCGTCGCCACCACCTGCACCGCCGCGGTCCGGAACCCGGCCGCCAGGTACGGCACCGCGAGCGGCAACTCGACCCGGCGCAGCACCTGCCAGCCGGACAGTCCCATCCCCCGAGCCGCCTCCCGCACCTGCGGATCGACCTGCCGGATCCCGGTGAACGCGTTGGCCAGCAGCGGTGGTACGGCGAACACCGCCAACGCCAGGATCACCGGCGGCTTGCCGAAGCCCAGGAAGGTCAGCGGCAGAATGGACAGCAGGGCGATGGTCGGCACCGCCAGCGTCAGGTTCGACACCAGCACCACCAGGCCGCCGCCCCGGCCGGTGTGCCCGAGCCACAGTCCGACCGGCCAGGCCACCAGGCAGCCGACCGCGACCGCGGCGGCCGAGATGGTCAGGTGCTCACCGAGGCGGTCCAGCACACCACCGGGGTTGGTCCAGTTGAGTGGGTCGTTGAGCCAGGTCACCGCCTGCTCGACCGGGTTCGCCGCCACACTCTGCCGGCTCACGGGGCGACCCGCCGGGCCCAGGGCGTCAGCAGCCGTCCGGCACCCGCCAAGAGCAGGTCGAGCAGCAGGGCCAGCGCCACGCTCAGCAGCGTACCGGTGAGGATCTGGGCTTTGTAGAAGTTGTTCCGGAAGCCGCTGAAGATCAGGTCGCCGAGGCCGCCATAGCCGATCAGCGAGCCGATGGTGACCAGCGCGACTGTGGAGACCGTGGCCAGCCGCAAGCCGGTCATGATGCCGGGCAGCGCCAACGGCAGTTCGATGCGCAGCAGTCGACCGAACCGGCCGTACCCCATCCCGTCGGCGGCCTCGATGGTCGCCGCCGGCACCTGGCTCAGCCCGGCCAGCGAGTTGCGCACGACCAGCAGCAGCGCGTACAGCACCAGGGCGATCAGCACCGACGCGGGATTGGTCGCGCCGACGTAGGGCGCGATGAAGGCCAGCAACGCCAGCGACGGGATGGTGTAGAGCACGCCGGTGAGGGCGAGGATCGGCCCGGTCAGCGACCGGAACCAGTACGCGACCACCGCCAGCGGCACCGCCAGCAGCGCGGCGATCAGCACCGCCTGTACCGTCAGGGTGACGTGTTCGGTCAACGCGGCGACGATCGTCGACCAGTTGTCCCGTACGTACTGACCGGAGAACCACGGGTTACCCGGATCAGCCCGGTCGGCGAGCAGGTGGAAGGACACAGGTGGACGGTACCGTGCGGGACACCGACGCCGACGGAGCGGCGGCGATCACCTTGACCGACATCGGCAAGCAGTTCCCGGACGGGACACGCGCCGTACAGAGCCTTTCCCTGGAGATCCCCGCCGGCCAGTTGGTGGTGTTGATCGGCCCGTCCGGCTGCGGCAAGTCCACCGTGCTCCGGATGATCAACAGGCTGATCGAGCCGACGACCGGGCGGATCATGCTCGGCGACGAGGACGTCACCCAGGTCGACCCGGTGCGGCTGCGCCGCCGGATCGGATACGTGATCCAGCACGTGGGGCTCTTCCCGCACCAGACGATCCGGGCCAACGTCGGCACGGTCCCCCGGCTGCTCGGCTGGCAGCGGGACCGGATCCGGCGCCGCGCCGACGAACTTCTCGACCTGGTCGGGCTGGAACCGGGCCGGTACGGCAAGCGCTACCCGCACGAACTGTCCGGCGGGCAACGCCAGCGGGTCGGCGTCGCCCGGGCACTGGCCGCCGACCCGGTCGTCCTGCTGATGGATGAGCCGTTCTCCGCGGTCGACCCGATCGCCCGCGGCCGGCTGCAGGAGGAGTTCCTCCGCCTGCAGGCCGAGGTACGCAAGACGATCGTGCTGGTCACCCACGATCTGGACGAGGCGGTACGGCTGGGCGACCGGATCGCCGTACTGTCCGAAGGCGGCCGGCTTGAGCAGTATGCGGCACCGGCCGAACTGCTCGGCGGGCCGGCGTCCCCGTTCGTGACCGAGTTCGTCGGCGCCGACCGGGCGATCCGCCGGCTCGCGGTCACCCCGGTGAGCCGCGAACTGCTCGACGACGACCCGAGGGCTCCGGATCCGGCCGGGCTGCCCACCCTCGCCCTGGGTACCTCGCTCTACGACGCGCTGGCCCGGTTGCTGGTCAGCGGCGCGGAGCACGCCCGGGTGGTCGACGACGCCGACCAGCCGGTCGGCGTGGTGAGCCGACGCCGGATCCTCGACGCCGGCTGACCTGCATCAGCTCCGCTGCCCGGGCCGCAGCAGGTAGTCGATGAACGCTGCCCGTAGCAACGGTTCCGACTCGCCGTACTCGTGGCCGGTGAACTCCCGCCACAGCGCCACCGCGTCCTCGACGGTCGGGCCGATCGAGTTCGGCGCGCCATCCAGCTCACTGGCGTCGTCGGCCCGGGACAGCCGCTGGGTTATCGACCAGAAGAATCCCAGGTCCTTGCGCTGCCGGGCCAGCTCGAACGCCTGCTCCCGCAACTGTTCGGTGGAGAGCCGATCGAGTTCCTCGAAGGTCGGCGTGGCGCGGTCTGCGGCCGGCGATTCGGTCATATCAGCGAGCCTAACCCGCCGGTCCGTCGCTGGCTTGGCAGCTGGCCTGCTCGGCGGCTAGCCTGCCGGCGGGTCAGCGACTGTCGGTGCCCCATTGGTCGTCGGCGCCCCAGCTGTCGCTGGTATCCCAGCGGTCCCGGGCCGGCGCCGGCTGGGCGGGCAGGGAGGCAGACCAGGACTGCTGGCCGCCGGTGGGCGGGTCGGACGGCCAGCCGGAGCCGGCCTGGGCATGCTCCGGCCAGTCCGCCGGCCGACCGTCGTAGTGGACCGGCTCGGATTCACCAGCCGACTCGCCTGCGGTCTGCTCGGCTTCCTGGGCTTCGCCGGCGTCGTCGACCGAGGTCGACCGTGGCCGGCCGAACGTCTCCACCAGACGGGTCACCGTCAGCCCGACCACCACCGCGACGGCGCCGGTGGCGTACAGCGCGATGTCGAGGTCACGCAGCTCGGCGTACCTGATGAAGAGGGTCAGGCCGATCACCGCCAACACGGTCCCGAAGACACCGCCCCGGCGGCCGAAGACGCTGGTCCCGCCGAGCAGCGCCGCGCCGATCGCCACCGCTGTCCACTCCAGCCCCACCGACGGGCTGACCGGGCCGTTGCCGACGGCGGCCAGCAGCACCCCGCCGACGACCGCGAAGACCATCGACAGGATCAGCGCACCGCTGGTGACCAGTGCGGCGACGCCGCCCCGCCGGTCGGCCGGGTCGGCGACCGGTCGGAACCGCCCGACCCCCCGCCGGATCGACTTGATCGTGCCGAGGGATCCACCGAGCAGCGCCAGCACGACGAAGCCACCGAAGAGCACGAACGCCTGGCCGGTCGGGTCGAAGGCACCCTGCAGGTCGACCGGGCCGGACCGCTGCTGGATGAAGACGACCGCCACACAGGCGGCAACCAGGCTGCCTGCCCAACCGGGCACCTGCAGGCCAGCGACCAGCAGCGCCGTCCCCGCACCGAGCACCACCGCCCAGATGATGCCGGTGACCAGCACCGGCACCACGCCGTTGTCGCCGTTCTCGGCGAAGTGCAGCGCGGCGGCCACCGCCACCGGCCCGATGGCCAGGTTCGGCGCCCCGGCGCGCAGCGTGACCCCGGCGGCGAGCGCGAACAGGCCGAGCCCGGTTGCGTAGACCAGCAGCGGATCGCGGGTGCCGGCGGTGGTGAGACCCGGGTCGACCCGGTAGAGCAGGTAGCCGATCCCGCCGACCACCAGCAGCAGGATCAGTTCCCAGATGAAGTGCACGCCGAGCCGGTCCCGGCCGCGTTCGCCGTGGTAGGGGTCGTCGAAGACGTCGTCGAGCGCCGTGGACGCCCGTCGGCGACGGCTGTGCCGGGTGGTGGCGGAGTTGCGTGTCGCCTGGTCCGCAGCAGCGGACGAGTTCCCGGTCGCGGCGGAGTCCGCGGTGATGGAGCCTCCGGCCGTGGAGAAGTCCGCAACGGTGGAGAAGGAACTTGTCGAGTAGCCGGCCGGGCCGCGACGACCAGGCTCGGCCGCCGGATACCGCGTGTCGCCGTAGCGGGTGTCGCCGTAGCGGGTGTCGCCGTAGCGGGTGTCGCCGTAGCGGGTGTCGCCGGGCGGATGGTGGCCGGTCGGATCCGAGGTGCTCGCGTTCCGCCGGCGATAAGGCGAATCGTCGTACGCCATACCGCGTCTCCTCTGGTCGCTCAGTCGACCAGTGTGTGGCGTCCGCGCGGTGGCCCGGGCAGCCGTACCGGTCGCAGGCACCGTACCCGCGACCAGGTCCGGCCGTCACCCCCCGTATCCGGCCGAGCTGCCCGGAACCGGGTCGATGCCGGGTCGGCACTTGCCCAGCGGACCGGCCCGGCAGACCGGTCAGTCAGTCGACAGCCGGTCGGTGGGCAGTCCGGTCAGTCGGCCGGCTGGTCCGGGGTGTCGGAGTCCTCCGGGCGGTCCGGGACCCGGCAGGCCCGCTCCAGCCAGAGCGCCGCCGCGACCAGCGCGACCGCAGCGACCAAACCGCTGCCAGCGGCCGGCAGGTCGTTGCTTGCCGCCCGGGTCGGCTGGATGAACAGCCACAGCACCAGACCGGCATAGAAGCCGGCGAAGATCGCACCGGCGAGGGAGGACGCCTTGGCCAGCACCACGAAACGGGCGGCGAGCAGCGGGTTGACCGGGTCGTGCCCGGGCTGGCGGTCGACCCGGGCCCGAGTGTTCAGCGCCGCGTACCCTTCGAACACGGCCAATGCCGCCAGCGTCACGGAGGGTAGCCAGGGTAGGACCGGCATCCGTACGTACCAGCTGCTGATGACCAGCCAGCCGACCGCCGCGGCGGCCAGCGCCGCCACCACCAGGGTGGACAACCTGGTAGGCCCCATCCGTGGCTCGTCAGGCTCCCGTCCACGCGGGCTGACTCCCGGTCCGGTCACGGCAGCATCAACCCCGGCAAGGTGATCGACAGACGCACGTTCACTGGGTCGACTCTAGCGGCAGATCCGGTCGGGGGCGCAGTTCGAGCAGGTCCCCGGCGACCGGATCGTGGTTGAGCAGGTCGGTCAGCCAGCCGTGGCCGGGCAGTTGGCCGTACGGCTGGACGTCGATCCACGGTCGCAGCACGAACGCCCGCAGCCGCGCCCGGGGATGGGGCAGCACCAGCTCAGGATCGTCGCTGAACACCGGGACGTCGTCGTCGGTCCAGACCGCGACGACGTCCGCATCCAGGCTGCGTGGCCCGTACGGCCGGTCCGGATCCCGCACCCGGCCGGCGGCCCGTTCGAGGCTGCGGCACCGGTCGAGCCAATCGGCCGGCGCGGCGCCCGGGTCGGCCACCAGCGCGACCGCGTTGAGGTAGTCGGGCTGCGCCGGGTCGCCCCACGGCGGGGTCTCGTAGACCCCGGAGACGACCAGCAGTACGTCGTCCAGCGACCGCACCGCCGCGCGCAAGCACCCGTACCGGTCACCGAGGTTGCTGCCCAGCGCCAGGACCGCCCGGGTCACGGTCGGCTCCGGGTCATGGTCGGCTCCGGGTCAGCACGACCGCGACGTCGGTGAACCGGTGTGCAATCGGCGCCTGCGGCTTGTGCACGGTCACCGTGACCGAGTGGACCCGGTGGTCGGCCAGGCACTGGACGGCCAGCCGGTCGGCCAGCGTCTCGATCAGGTTCACCGGCTCGCCGCTGACGATCGCGACGAGCCGGTCGGCCAGCTCGCCGTAATGCACGGTGTCGGTGACGTCGTCCGAGGCAGCCGCCGACGTGAGGTCGACGGTGAGCTCGACGTCGACGACGAAGTCCTGCCCGGCGGCGCGTTCCTGCGGGTAGACGCCGTGCCGGCCGTGGGCGCGTAGCCCGGTCAGCACGATCCGGTCGGTCGTCGACGGCCGCGCGGCCCCCGGGTCGGGCGACGGCGCTGCGGCGGGCTGGTGGTCGGTCATCGACGGCTCCCCGGCGGATCGTCGGCGTCCGGGACGATCCGGGGACGCCCGCTGGCCTGCCACACCGCCAGCGCGTCGACGGTGTCCCGGACGTCGTGTACCCGGACCCCCCAGGCGCCGGCGGCGACCGCCAGCAGACTGGTGGCGGTGGTCGCTGCGGCCCGTTGGTCGACCGGCCGTGGCTGGCCTGCCGGGTCGGCGAGCAGTTGGCCCAGGTAGGACTTGCGACTGGCGGCGAAGAGCAACGGGCAACCGAGGTCGAGCAGTTCGGGCAGGCGGACGGTGAGCTGCCAGTTGTGCTCGGCCCGCTTGGCGAAGCCGAGACCGGGGTCGACGACGAGCCGGTCGGCGGCCACCCCGGCGGTCAGTGCGGCGTCGATCCGGGCGGCCAGCTCGGCGCGGACCTCGCCGACCACGTCGCGATAGTGCGCCAGGTCCTGCATCCGGTCGGAGTGCCCACGCCAGTGCATCAGAATCCACGGGCAGCCGGCGTCGGCGACCACCTCGGCCATCCGTGGATCCGCCAGACCGCCGGAGACGTCGTTCACCACCGCCGCCCCGGCGGCCAGCGCGGCGGCGGCGACCGCTGCCCGGGTGGTGTCGATGCTCATCGGTACGCCGGCGGCGGCGAGCGCCCGGACGACCGGAAGCACCCGGGCCACCTCGGTCGCGGCGTCGATCCGCACCGCTCCCGGCCGGGTCGACTCACCGCCGACGTCGATCAGGTCGGCGCCGTCGCGGTGCAGCCGGACGCCGTGGGCGACGGCGGCGTCGAGGTCGGCGTACCGCCCACCGTCGGAAAAGGAGTCAGGCGTGACGTTGAGAACGCCCATCACGACCGGCCGGGCCGGCCGCAGCAGATCGGTCACGGATAGGACGGTACCGGCGCGGCTCGGTGTCGGCCGGCAGAGGGCATGCTGGGTACTCTCGAACCAGACAACGGCGGCACGGCGGCGCTGTCGGTCGAGTTGCACGCAGCTTGTACCAGACAGGGGTGGCCCGTACGCTTTGCAGTTGCTGGTGGTCAGCGAGGGCAACGTCGAGGAGAAGGGCTGAAGTTGGACAAAAAGCCCACAAATCATCACCGTACGCGGTGATCGCCGGACGCAGGGTCGAAACTCGCGGCACGACCCGACACGTCCGTGAGGCTGGACAACTGCAGTGCCCCGGCTTCGCCGGCCGCACACCGGGGAGGTTCCCATGATCGAAACAACGCTCGTCGACACGGTCAACGCCGCCATGGCGTCCGTGGTCGACACGCTTCCGTTGCTGGCCGCGCCGGCTGGCGAGCCGGACCCGGCGCCGACCGGCTTCAACACCGAGGGCGTTGTCTCCTTCCTCGCCAGCAAGGTCGCGCCGATCCTGCTTGCCGTGCTGGGCGTGATCTTCATCGGCCGGGCCAGCAAGGGCGAGATCTCCAAGGTCCTGACCAGCTCCGCGATCGCGATCGTGGGTCTGGCGTTCATCGCCGGAGCGGCGACGCTCTTCTTCGTCGGCGACTACCTCATCAACCTGATGTTCGAATAGAGCGCGGGGCACAGGATGCGGCTGCGTACCGACGACGACATCTACCGCGCCCGGCTGGTCTACCTCGGCCCGCCCGGCTACACGTTGCCGATCCACCTGCCGTATGCACAGTACGGAGTGTTCATCCTCCTCGTACCGCTCTACATGTTCATCCACTGGGCGTTCACCTTCACCGTGGAACTCTTCCCCGCCTGGGAGATCGCGCTGGCGATCGTCACCACCTCCTTCATCTTCCGGTACGTCGACCCGGATCGGCCCGCCCGGATGGTGGTCCGGACCGCCCTCACCGACTGGCGCCGCACCAGGGAACCCGCCACTGAACAGCGAGACCCGCGACTGATCGCCAGCCACATCCGGATCCGGGAGGAGTTGGCATGACCCGCACCGACCACCGAACCGCAGCCGCTGTCCACCCGGCCGGCCGGCGGCGTGAGGCGATGGCATGAGTCGATCATTTCCGCCGGGCTCCTCCCACCCGGCCGGTCAGCCGTCCGGCACCAGCGGTAACGGTAAGCGATCGACCGACTACGACACCGCCGAGCTGGACGAGTCGACCGACACCGAACTGGTCACCAGCCCCAGCCACGGCGCGGTCGCCTTCTTTCAGGCACCCGCGGCATCCCGCGGCAGCCGGCCAACGCGAACCCCGCCGCCGGCACCACCAGTGCCCAATCCCAGAGCCGGTATGAGCGACAGCACCGACATCGACTCGCCCTTCTTGGACCTTTTCCCGGGTGCCGGCCCGGCCGGTGGCCATCAGCCGGGCCGCACACCACGCACGGCGATCCGGCGCTCGGCCCAACACGACGCGATCGCAGCACCGACGCGGCCCGACGCCATCGAACCGCCCACCCGGCACGATGCCATCGCACCGCCGGCGCAGCAGACTGCCATCGGACCGCCCGCCCGGCACGATCCGCAGGGGACCCCCGGCGACGCGTCGGCCGGGGACACCCCACCCGCTGGGCCGATCGGCTCGGCGCTGTCCGGTCCCCCTGCCCCGCCACCCGAACCGCCGGTCCAGCGTCGAGCCGCCACGCCCACCCCGCGTACCGCCGCCGACCCGGCCCCGGCAGCCGAATCGGCCCCACCTCGTGACGGCCAGCCGGCCACCTCGGCGTCCACAGTGCCACCGTCACCACCGGCACCGGCCCTGCCGCCACCGCCCGCCGCCACCCGCCGGCCCGGTCCGACCGCGCAACACGTTCGGAGCCGGCCCGAGCCGACACACGGGGCCAAGGCAGCGCAGCAAGATGGCGCACCGACACAACGCCGGCTACCGGCGACGCCGCAGCACGCTGCATCCCAGCAGCACGCCGCGCCCGCGCCCCAACAGCGCGCCGCACCCGCACCGGTGCATCGGCCGGCGCCGGCCGATGCACCGGTCAGCGGCAAGGGCAAGCGTGCCCGCCGGCGGGCCGCCGAGGTCGACCGGCCGGACAAGTTGATCAAGCCGGTGCCGGTCCGCCCCCCGAAGGTCAAGTTCACCGACCGGGACCCGGCCGCCGAACTCGCCATCACCGAGATCGCCGGCCACCTCACCTTCACCCCGAACACCGTGACCGCCTGGTACTGGCTGCCCGAGGTGCGCTGGGCGTTCCGGCCCGACGCCGAGCGGGAGGTGCTGCTGTCAGCCATCTCCGAGCAGTACGCCGGCCTGGCCGGATTCCGGGTGCACCTGCGCCGCACGACCCGGCCGTTCCCGGCCGACGAGTGGGCCCGCACCATCGACTCGCTAACCAGCAACCCCCTGCCCAACGTCTCCGACGCGGTCTCCTGGTCCGACCACCTGGTCGCCGCGCAACGGCACCTGATGGCGGTCAACCACGCCGAAGGGCAGACCTACCTGGGCATCACCTTCGCCCGCCGGTCGCTCGGCGACTCACTGTCCGAACGGGTGCTGCGGCTGTTCGGCCGCGGCGTCGCCGAGAGCGAACGCCGCCGGCTCGGCCGGATGGTCGAGCAGTTCGACGAGGTGCTGGGTGCCTTCGGCATGCGGGGTCGACGGGTCACCGCTGGCGAACTCGAATGGCTGCTCTACCGGTCGGTCGCGCTCTGCATGAACCCGCCAACCATGCTCTCGCCGGTCCGAAACGGCAACTGGGACCGCGGCGACCTGCTCGCCCTCACCGAGCAGGTCGAGCGCTACCGGACCCCGTACGGCTCGACGCTCAAGCTGGTCAACCGGATGACCGGCGAGGAGCGGCACGTCGCGGTGCTGGCAGTCGGCCGGATGGAGCCGCTGGAGATCCCGGAACGCCACGAGCCGTGGATGCACTTCCACGAACGGCTGCCGTGGCCGATGGAGATCTCCTCCCGGATCGACCTGCTCGGGCCGGCCGACTCGTTCCGCAACCTGGAGCACCGGCTCCGGATGATCCGCTCCCAGCAACTGGACTACGCCGAGCACGGCATCGACGCGCCGCCGGAACTGGAACGGCTCGCCAAGCGGGCCCTGCACATCGGTGACGAGATGACCACCGGCCTGCCGGTCGAGTCCGCCCGGGCGCACGGCTGGCACCGGATCGCCGTCGGTGGCCGGACCCGCGAAGAGTGTCTTGAACGGGCCCGCCGGCTGATCCAGCTGTACTCCCGGGAAATGCGCATCTCGCTGCAGCATCCGAAGAACCAGGACTGGCTGGCCCGGGAGTTCATCCCTGGGGAGCCGGTGGCGAACACCGGATACATCCGACGGATGCCGGTCAACCTGCTGGCCGCCGCGCTGCCGCAGGCCGCGTCGACGGTCGGCGACCGGCGCGGCGACCTGATCGGGCGGACCGCCGGCACCTGCCGCCGGCCGGTCTTCCTCGACCTGCACTTCCCGATGGAGGTCCGGGAACGTTCCGGGCTCGCCGTCTTCGTCGCCGAGCCGGGCGGCGGCAAGTCGACCCTGCTCGGCGCCCTCGGCTACCTGGCCGCCCGGCGCGGCGTGCAGGTCACCCTGCTCGACCCGTCCGGGCCGCTGGCCCGGCTCTGCGCCATGCCGGAGCTACGGCCGTACTCGCGGGTGCTCAACCTGACCGGTTCCGAACAGGGCACCCTGGCACCGTACTCTCTCATCCCCACACCGGTGCGCGGCGAGTTCGCCGCCGGAGCCGCCGGCGACCGCGAGTACGAAATTTCCGTGTCGAACGCCCGGGCCGAACGCCGGATGCTGGTCCAGGACATCTGCATGATGCTGGTGCCGCCGCAGGTGGCCCGGGAGTCGTCGACGGCCACCCTGCTGCGGCACGCGGTCCGCCAGGTGCCCGCCGAAGAAACCTCCACGCTGGACGACGTGGTCGCCTGCCTCAGCGGGCTCGACGACGACGGCCGTGAGCTGGCCAACCTGCTGCTGGACACCGCCGAGATGCCGCTGGCCCTGCTGTTCTTCGGCTCGCCGGAGCCGGGCCTGCTCGGTGCCGACGCCGCGCTGACCGTGATCACCATGGCCGGGCTGCGGCTGCCCGACCTGAAGATCGAACGCGAGTACTGGTCGGCCGAGGAGGCGTTGGCTCTGCCGATGCTGCACACCGCCCACCGGCTGGCGGTACGCCGCTGCTACGGCGGCTCGATGGGGTCACGCAAGCTCGTCGGCCTCGACGAGGCGCACTTCATGGAGGGCTGGCGCTCCGGCCGGTCCTTCCTGGTCCGGCTGGCCCGCGACTCCCGCAAGTGGAACCTGGCCGCGCTGGTCTCGTCGCAGAATCCACGGGACATCCTGGGGCTGGACGTGCAGAACCTGGTCTCCACCGTCTTCGTCGGCCGGATCGCCGAGGACGAGGAGATCGCCGCCGAGGCGCTGCGCCTGCTGCGTGTCCCGGTCGACGACGGTTACGAGGCGACGCTCGCCTCGTTGTCTAGCGTAGACAGTTCTTCCGCGAGCCGACTGGGCTTTCGGGAGTTCATCATGCGCGACGTGGACGGTCGGGTGCAGAAGGTCCGGGTGGACGTCTCATACGTGGACGGACTGCTCGACCACCTCGACACCACACCCGGTACGCCGCAGGCGGCACCCGCCGGTCTGCCGACCGCGCTCAGCGACCTGGAGGTGTGACGTGGCGAGGACCGCGACCCGGTGCACCGCGCTCCTGCTCGCCGTCCTGACAGCCGCCGTGGCGAGCATCTCCTGGCCGGTACTCGGCGCGGCCGCTCCGGCCCAGGCCGCCCCGGCCGGGCCGGTCGCCCAACTGCCCGCCCAGGCACCGGCCGACCTGTGTCCGGTCGAGGCCTGGCAGGCCGACTTCCGGGCCTGTCTCGACCGACTGCAGGACGTCAGCTCGGCCCGCGCGCAGTGCCTCGACCCGCCAGCACCGAGCGCCCCCGACTCCGGCTTCGGCGGTTGGTTCGCCACCCAGCCCGAGCAGACCGAAGGTGCCAGCGGGCTGTACATGAACTATGGGTACGCCGGCTACCGGTTCCCGACGTACGACCTCAACGGCGGATGTGCCTCCTCGGTGGTGAACGCCGACGTAGGTGTGTTCAACGGGGTCGCCAACCTGGAGATGATGGTCGCCACCGCGATCGTCGGCGCGTCCAACGCGATCCGGGAACGGGCCTGGGATCCGGGGACCATGTACGCCTGGGCCGACCCGCTGGTGGCGCAGGCGACCACGGCGATCTACGAAGAGGTGTTCACGGTCTTCGGGCTGATCACCCTCTGTGTGGTGGGCCTGTACCTGATCTGGCGGTCACGTCAGTCGGACATGAGCAACATGATCACGACGGCCGGCTGGGCGGTCCTGATCATGGTGGTGGTGACCGCGATCGCCGCCTGGCCGGTCCGCTCGGCGAACCTGGCGGACGAGGCGCTGACCAGCACACTGGGCGTGGTCCACGAGGCCGTCGGCCCGCGGGCCGTCGAGATCCCGGCCGAAGAGTGCCCGGAAGCTGACGCCGAACGCTGCACCGATCAGCGTCCGCCAGCGGTCCGGGCCAGCGACACCATCACCTCGGCCATGTTGTACCGCAACTGGTTGCGCGGAGTACTTGGCTCGGCGGACAGCCCGACAGCCGAGAAGTACGGCTTCGCGCTCTACGACGCCCAGGCGTTCACCTGGTCGGAAATCGAGGTGATGCGAGCCGATCCGCAGCGCCGAGATGCCATCATCTCGCAGAAGAACCAGCAGTGGATGACGGTCGCCGAGCAGATCCGGACCGAGGATCCGGAGGCGTACGAGCATCTGCAGGGCATCCGGGAGATGGACCGGGTCGGCACCGGCCTGATCGCCATCTTCGCGGCGGCCATGTTCGCCATGTTCGACCTCGCCGCGTCGCTGCTGGTCCTGCTCGGATTCCTGCTGTTCCGTTGGGCGGTCGTCGCCGCGCCGATCCTCGGGACCATCGGTCTGCTCCGGCCGGCCGGCGCGGGGATGCGTCGACTCGGCAACGCGGTCGTCGCCGCCGTCTTCAACATCGCGATCTTCGGCACCGGGGCGGCCGTCTACCTGTTCGCAGTCGACCTGATCATGAGCACCCCCACCCTGCCGGGCTGGCTGCAGGTGGTACTGATCTGGCTCTGCGGCATGGTCGGCTGGCTGCTGCTGCGTCCGTACCGGCGGATCACCGATCTTGGCGGCCGGGACGGCGGCGGCAGTTCGTGGAACCTGCGGTACTTCCGGGAAACCCGGGAGACCCGCGAGCCCGAACAGGTCGTGGTCAAGTCCAAGGACGGACGGGACCAGACCGTCGTCAAGCAGACCGTGGTGCGGCCGGAGGCCCGGTTGGAGGACCCGAGCAGCGACAAACCCGCCGGTGGTGCCGGCAGCACCGGACCGGCCAGGGAGCGGCCGGACGGCCGGGAGGACGGCTCCGAACCCACCGCCCAGCCCGGGTCGCCCCGACCATCGAGCCGACCCCGTCGCGCGTCGACGTGGACCGCGCCCGACGTCCCGGCCGAAGAGCACCAGTACGCCGTCTACCGGCCCGACAGCACCCGCAAGCCCGACGAGGCGCCGAAGCCGCGCATCCGTACCGAAGCTCGGTGACCCGGAATGCGTCCCGTCATCGCCTTGCTGACCCGGTTCCTCTTCCGGTCCCGGGTCGGGCTGGCGGTCGTGCTGCTCGTCGTCGTGGTCAGCGTGGTCGGCGTCGGTCAGGTCGTCGGCCGCGATGACGGGACCAGCGGGCCACTGCTGGGTGCACCCGGACCACAACCGGCATTGACCATCGACCCGACCGCCGGTGACGACGGAATACGGTCGGTGGCACCTGCCCCTGACCCGGTGACCAGCCCCGGTGCCGCAGATCCGCCGACGGTCGCCGTCGCGTTCGCGACCGCCTGGCTCGATCGCGGCCTCGACGCCGAGCAGTGGCACGCCGGGCTGCGGCCGTACGCCACCGAGGAACTGGCCGAGAAGCTGGTCGGCGTCGATCCGGTGGCCGTGCCGGCCGAGCGGTTGACCGGTGAACCGGCGGTCATTTCGTACGCGACGAATCTGGTCGAGGTGGTGATCGAGGTGGATTCCGGTACGTTGCGGCTACGGTTGACCGGCTCCGACGGACAGTGGCTGGTCGACGGCGTCGACTGGGTGCGGGCATGAACGACAGCCCCGGCATGCGGACCCGCGCCGCCCGGCACGTCGCCCTGACCGTGGCGCTGACCGCGACGCTGGTGCTGCTCTGCTGCACCGGCGGGATCGGTGCGGTGCTGTTCAGCGACGACGAGCCGGATTCGGCGCTGTTCGCCGCCTTCGGCTGCGGGCGGGACGGCCCGGTCGACCCCGACCAGGCGCCCCGGGTCGGGCCGTACGGGCCGGACCAGGTCGCCAACGCGGCGGTGATCATCAACACCGGCGCGGAGCTGTCGGTGTCGCCGCGCGGCTGGGTGATCGCGGTGGCAACCGCCATGCAGGAGTCGGCACTGCGGAACCTGGGGCATCTCGGCGACCGCAACGACCACGACTCGGTCGGCCTGTTCCAGCAGCGACCCAGCCAGGGCTGGGGCACCCCGGTACAGCTACAGGATCCGGCGTACTCGTCGCAGAAGTTCTACCAGAAGCTGCTGACCATCGACGGCTGGGAGACGATGGCGCTGACCGACGCCGCCCAGCGGGTGCAGGTCAGTGCCTTCCCGGACGCGTACGCCAAGCACGAACCGTTGGCGACCCGGATCGTCAACATCCTCACCGGCGGCGCGGCCCGCGCGGTCGCCGGCCCGGACGGGCTGCTGCGCTGCGCCGCCGACGGCGAGGTCGCCGCCTCAGGATGGACCCGACCGGTGCCGGGCAACGTCGGGTCCGGCTTCCGGACCAGCTCCCGGCCCGGACACAACGGCGTGGACATCGCCCAGCCGAAAGGCACCCTGATCCGGGCCGCCTCGGCCGGCCGCGTCATCGTCTCCCGGTGCGACCCGGACCAGTACGGCCGCCTCGACTGCGACGTCGACGGCTCGCCCAGCAAAGGTGGCTGCGGCTGGTTCGTCGACATCCTGCACGCCGACCAGGTGATCACGAGATACTGTCACATGGTGAAGCGGCCGGAAGTCGGCGAAGGCGACCTGGTAGACGCCGGACAGGTGATCGGCGAGGTTGGCTCCAGCGGCAACTCGTCCGGCCCGCACCTGCACTACGAGATCCATCTCAACGCAGACCGCAGCAGCCGCGGAGCCGTCGACCCGGTGCCGTTCATGCGGGAGCGGGGCGCGCCGCTCGGTGAGAGTGGCTGACCGACCGGAGGAAACTGCGTTGACCCGGGACCCGATGCCGGACCCGTTCGCGGATCAACCGAACTGGGCGCCTCGACCGCCGCGACCGACAGCGCTGGTGCCAGCCGCCGTCGCAGCCACGCTACGCGGCCGGCGGGTCTGGGTTGGCCTGCCGGGCACCGGATGGCGCGGCGACCTGCGCGGCGACGAGAAGGTCGTGCAGCGCAGCCGCACCTACGTGCCGGTGCTGCCGGAGCAGGAATGGTACCGGGCCGAATCGGAGGGGGTGGAGGTGTTCGCCCCCCTGGTACCGGCCGACCGGGTCTGGGTCGAGCAGCCGGACGACACGCTGACCGACCCCGGGCGGGGCGACGTGCTGTCCCGGCTCGTGTCGCTGGATGCCCCGGCACCCCGTTTTCCGGTGCCGGTGGTTGACGCGGGGCCGCTGGTCGGCCGACGGCTGGTGCACATGGACGACGGCCAGGAGCGCCGCGACCTGCGCGCGGTGACCGAGTTGCACTCCGGCGCCGATGGGGACATCTGTGTTCGGGCGGCCACCGAGCTGGCCTGGTACCGGTGGGTTTGGACGGGTCAGCCGCCGGAGACGATCGAACTGCCGGTCCATCTGGTCTGGGTGGAGTGACGTCGACCGGTCAATCCAGCCGGTCCACCCGGCAGACCCGCCAGTCGCCCTCGTCCACTGCAGTGATCCGCCAGCGGTCCGTCAGCCTGTTGATCAAGCCGCTGGAGGCCATCCGACGTTCGATCACCACCGTCAGAACCGCGTCGCTGTCCGTGGCATTCTCGGTAGTGAGCTGCCCGATGGTCATCGCGGACAGCGTCCCTTGGCGCTGCTCCCACTCGACGATGCTGTCGCGGTAGGCGGCAAGAGGTGCGATCGACGAATCCTCGCAGAGGTGGAGTGCGGCGACGGTGTCGTCGCGCTGAACCAGGTAGGCCTCGAGGAAGCCCAGCGTCGTCGATTCGGGGGTGCCCCGGTCGGGGGTGGTGACGCTGGTGTAGAGGACGAACGCGACGCTGACGCCGCCGAGGCAGAGCAGCGCGGTGATCCCGGCAGCCAGCACCAACGCCAGCCGTAGCCGGCGGCCGGGTGGCACCACGGGCGGCACTCCGACGCCGGGAGCGATCCGCTGCCTGGGCACCCGTCCACGGCGTACAGGGGCCGCCGCCGGCCGGGTCTGCTCCACCCCTCGACAGTATCCGTCGCGAACGTGAGACTGAATAGCCGGTTCGAGTCCTTATTGGTCACATATCCGGCGAAGCACCCTGACGAGTACTGATCAGGCGGGAAACCTCGGTCACCCCACATCCGGCTGCGGACCGGCTGGGATACCGTCTCAGGTCTGAACTCAACCGGCGCTCGCGGACGAGCTGCCGTACAGCGGTAGGCAGGTGGTCGACATGGGCATGGACCTGGACCGCGCCGCCGCGCTGCACCGCTCGGCGGCAGCCGTCGTCACCGCGCTGGACCAGGTTGACGCGGCCGGTGGCGGCCGTACCACCGGCTCCGATCAGCACGAGGTCGCCGAGCAGCTCCGCAGCCTCGCAGCGCGGCTGGCCCCCGGCTGGTGGGGTGCCCCGCTCGACGCCCAGACCCCGACGATGCCGATGGGCGGTCTCGACCACGTCGGCCACCTGCGGATCGGCATCGCCCAGCCACTGGACGACGCCCGGTTCCCGGTGGTCGTCCCGTTCCTCGGCAGCGGGCATCTGACGCTCGACGGCGACATCCGCGACCGACGGGTCGCCGGGCTGCTGCGGGCCGTGCTGCTCCGCCTGCTGGCCGCCGTACCGCCGGAACGGGTGTCGGTGCGCACGGTGGACGGCGTCGGTGCCGCGGGCGAGGACGTGCTCGGCCCTTTCCGGCCGTTGACCGAGGCCGGCGTGCTGCGCCCGGCCGCCACCGACGTCACCGGGCTGCGGGCCGCCCTGGCCGAGGCGGAGCAGTGGATCCGACCGGCCCGACCGACGGTCGCCCGGCACCACCGGCAGGGGCGGTTCATGCTGCTGATAATCGCCTCGCTGCCCGAACTCACCGACGGTGTCGTGCTCGACCGGATCGCCCGGCTTGCCCAAGTGGGCCCCGAGCATGGCCTGCATCTGGTCGTCGCCGGCTGGCCGCCGCCTCCGCTGGACACCGAGCAGACCCGCGCCGACCTGCCGTGCAGCACCATGGTGCGGCTACGGAATCCGTACGTCCTGGTCGGTGACCCGCCCGGGGACACCTTCCGCGACCTGCCGGCCGGAGCGGGCGGCGACCACCTCGGCGGTCTCGACGCGCCGGTGTACCTGGACCGGCAGCCACCCCAGCAGCTGATCGACCAGGTGTGCGCGGAACTCGTCGCCCGGTCCGAGGTCGGTGCCCGTCCACCGCTGACCGACCTGCTGCCCGACCCGGCGGACGGAACGGTCGCCGGATCCGCCGCCGACGGGCTGGTGGCCGCAGCGGGGTTCGACGGACACCGGCCGGTCCTGCTCCGGTTCAACGACATCACCCCACACTGGTTGGTGGCCGGGCAGGCCGGCGCAGAGGTGGACCAGTTCCTCACCGCCCTCCTGTACGGGCTGGCGGTACGGCACGATCCCGCCGAGGTGACCCTGCATCTGGTGGACCTGTCGCCCGGCGAGTCGTTCACCAGCGTGCTGCCCGGCGTCACCGACCCGTCCGGGCTGCCGCACATCGCGACGGCCGGGGTGGACGCCGACCCGGAGTACGGACTGTCGGTGCTGCGTCAGGTGGCGGCGGAGGTCGACCGGCGCTCCTTCCTGGCGACCCGCAATGGGACGACCCGGTTCGCCGAGCTCGCCGCCGCCACGGGCACGACCCGCGTTCTCTGCGTGCTCAAGGATCCGGCCCCAATGCTGGACCTGACCGGACCGGTCGCCGACGAGTCACTCGACCTGCTCGAACGGATCGCCAGGGGCGGGCGCGGCAGCGGAGTCCACCTGCTGATCGCCGACTCCGGGACCGGCCCAGCTCCCGGGTCGGAGCAGAGCGTCGGATCCGATGAGCCTGACGGGTCGGGCGGCTGGGTGGGCTCAGGCGGTTGGGTCGGCCCCGATCCGGCCGGCGGGTCGACCGGCGGTGGCTGGTGGCGGCGGGATTCGCTGCTGAGCCAGTTCCCGGTCCGGGTGGTGCTGGCCGGCGGTGACTGGCTCCTGGAGCCGAGCAACGACGCCGCGGTCGGGCTGCCGACGGGTCGGGCAGTGGTGAACACCGCCGGCGGGCTGGGCGGCCCGCGTGGGGCGACCCGCGGCCACGAACGTACCGTCGTGTTTCCGGATCCGTACACGGACCGGCCTGGGTTGGCCGGGCTCCGCCGGCAGCTGTGGTCGCGCCGTGCGGCCGACGCCCGGCCGCCGCAGGTCTTCGCCGGCTACCTCCAGCCGGAGCTCGAATCGGACGAGACCTACCAGCGGGTGCTGGCCGACCCGCCGGACACTCCAGCCGGACTCTTCGGCCGGGCCGTCGAGCTGCCGGGGCGGACAGCGGAGTTCCGGTTCGAACGTGCCCCCGGTCGCCACCTCGCCATCTTCGGCTCCCGGGAGAGCACCGCGAGCCTGCTGGCCACGGTGGTACGCAGCGCCGCGGCACACCACCAGCCCGGCACCGCCCGCATCCTGTTGCTGTCGATGGGCGAACACGACCGCCGGCAGTTGACCGACCTCGCCCGAGCGGTCGGCGTCCGTCAGCCGACCGAGGTGGTGGATCTGGAGGTTCTCCGGACGCTGGGCGACGCAGCCGGCCCCGCGTACCTGGTCATCGCCACCGCCGATGTTCTCGAGCTCGGCGGGCCGGCCGCCGCCCGCCTGCGCAACCTGTTGGACTCCGGGCCGGCCCGCGGCATCCATCTGCTCTCCGGCTGGGAGCAGCCGGACTCGTTCCTGGCATTTCTCGGTCCCAGTCCGGACCTGATCTCCGGGATCGTCCTGCTCGACCGGCCGGTGACCGAGCAGGCCGCGACGGCCGGGCCAGTCGGGTTCGCCGGCCGGCTGCCGGCTTGGCACCCCCGCCCGCAACGTGGTCTGTTGTACGACGCGCAGACCGACCGGCGCACCGTCTTCGTCCCGTTCCAACCGGCCGGGACCGGGACCGACACCGGGGAGGGACGCGTCGTGGCCGACACCGGGGAGGGACGCGTCGTAGCCGACACCGGGGAGGGGCGCGTCGTAGCCGACACTGCGGAGGGCGCGGCGTGACTGGGAACGGCACCGGAGACGAGTGGGCGGAGTACGTAGCGGCCGCCCGACGGTTGGCCCGGCTACGCCACGGCCAAGGGCGGCCAACGGACGGTCCAGCTGGCGACCGGCGCTCAATGGACCTGACGGTGCTGCGCGACCGGCTCGCTGTCCAGCGGCGTCAACTGGTCATGCTCGGCGTACCGCCTGGCCTGCTCAATCCGATGCCGCCGGAGGTAGCCGCGGTCCACGCCGCGGTCAGTGCCTCAGCCGGGGCTTCGGTCGGTGCCGCAGTGCGGATGCCTGCCTCCTTGGCAGTCGGGTCGCCGGCCCGGCAGGCGGCGATCGCGCGAGCGCACGCGCAGGTCGACGCCGCCAACGGCGACCTGGCCGTCGCGGCGGGTCCGTCTGGCGGTCCCCCGCCGTGGCTTCGCAACCTGCTGGTGTACGGGCCGTTCGCGGTGATCGTCCTGATGATCCAGTTGGCCATGTTCGTGGTCGCCGGAGACCAGGCACCGCTGGGCTACGCGCTCGGCTGCGGGCTGGTCCTGCCGCTGGTCGCGTTCGGCCTTGGCTGGCTGGCGGTCGGTTTCGTATTCGGCGGGCCGCGCCAGCGGCCGGACCGCACACCGTTGGTGGGGGCGCTGGTCTGCGCGGTCCCGCTGGTGCTGGCGTTGGTGCTGGCGGCGCTGATCTCGCTGCTCGGGTGAATCGGGCAGTTGGCGTCAGCTGTGGATGATCAGGCTCATCGCTTCAGCACGGGACTTGGCGTCGCGTTGGAACACACCGCGTACGGCCGAGGTGATGGTACGGGCACCAGCCTTCTGAATGCCGCGCATCGCCATGCACATGTGTTCGCACTCCAGCACGGTGACCACACCGCGCGGCTCCAGCCGGCTCATCAGCATGTCGGCGATCTGCGAGGTGAGCCGCTCCTGGACCTGTAGCCGCCGGGCGTAGACCTCGACCAGGCGGGCCAGCTTCGACAGGCCGGTTATCCGGCCGGTCGCTCCGGGAATGTACCCGATGTGCGCCACGCCCCGGAACGGCAGCATGTGGTGCTCGCACAGCGACATCACCTCGATGTCGCGGACCAGCACCAGCTCGTCGTGGTCAGCCTCGAAGGTGGTGGTGAGCACCTGGGCCGCGTCGGCCCGCAGGCCCGCGAGCAGCTCGGCGTACGCCCGAGCGACCCGGGCCGGCGTCTGGCGCAGCCCGTCGCGGTCCGGGTCCTCGCCGACGGCGATGAGGATCTCCCGTACGGCGCGCTCGATCCGGGTCAGGTCGACGGAGCGTTCGACCGGCGTGCCGTTGAGTTTGCCGTTGATCAGTCGGGCGGCGAGATAGTCCAGCGCGTCGTCGTCCGGTTCGGTCGACGACGCGCTGGACGGTAGGTCAGGGCTGCTCAGGAGGTGCCGTCCGAGTTCGCGGACATGGTGCCGTCCGAGTTCGCGGACATGCCACCGCCGAAGACGGCTTGAGCCCCGTCGGCGACCGCCTGCCGGCCGAGGTTCTCCTTCTCGGCCGGGGTCAGCACCGGCGGCTCAGTGGACGGCTGCCGCTTGCCGAAGCCGTTGAAGGGTGCCATCGGCGGCCGCTTGACCACCCGCTCGCAGATCCGGGCCATGTCGGACTGGGAAATGGTCTCCTTCTCCATCAGCTCCAGCACCATGGTGTCGAGCACGTCGCGGTACTCAACCAGGATTTCCCAGGCCTCATCGTGGGCCAGCTCGATGAGGGCGCGGACCTCGCTGTCGATCTCAGCGGCGATCGAATCGGAGTAGTCCCGCTCGTGGCCCATGGTCCGGCCGAGAAACGGCTCGTCGCCGTTGGTGCCGTACTTGACGGCGCCGAGTTTGGCGCTCATGCCGTACTGGGTGACCATGGCCCGGGCCAACGCGCTGGCCTTCTCGATGTCGTTGCCGGCACCGGTGGTGGGCTCGTGGAAGACCAGTTCCTCGGCGGCCCGGCCACCGAGGGCGTACGCCAGGGTGTCGATCATCTCGGCACGGGTCTGGGTGTACTTGTCCTCGGTCGGAAGCACCAGGGTGTGGCCCAACGACCGCCCCCGGGACAGGATGGTCACCTTGTGCACCGGGGCGGCGTGTGGCAGGGCCCAGGCCACCAGGGCGTGACCGCCCTCGTGATATGCGGTGATCTTCTTTTCCTTGTCGCCCATCACCCGGGTCCGCCGCTGTGGGCCGGCGACCACCCGGTCGATCGACTCCTCCAAGGCCTCGTTGGTGATCGCCCGGGCGTCCTGCCGGGCGGTCAGCAGCGCCGCCTCGTTGATCACGTTGGCCAGGTCGGCGCCGCTGAATCCGGGGGTACGCCGGGCCACCGCGTCCAGATCGACGTCCGGGGCGAACGGCTTGCCCCGGGCGTGCACCCGCAGGATCGCCTTGCGGCCCTCCATGTCCGGGGCGTCGACCGGGATCTGCCGGTCGAACCGGCCGGGGCGCAGCAGCGCCGGGTCGAGGATGTCGGGTCGGTTGGTGGCGGCGATCAGGATCACGCCGCCCTTGGTGTCGAAGCCGTCCATCTCGACCAGCAACTGGTTGAGGGTCTGTTCCCGCTCGTCGTGGCCGCCGCCCATGCCGGCACCACGGTGCCGGCCGACCGCGTCGATCTCGTCGACGAAGACGATCGCCGGGGCGTTCGCCTTGGCCTGCTCGAACAGGTCACGGACCCGGCTGGCGCCGACACCGACGAACATCTCGACGAAGTCGGACCCGGAGATCGAGTAGAACGGCACACCGGCCTCGCCGGCCACCGCCCGGGCAAGCAGGGTCTTCCCGGTGCCGGGTGGACCGAACAGCAGTACGCCCTTGGGGATCTTTGCACCGAGTGCCTGGTACTTCGCCGGGTTCTGCAGGAAGTCCTTGATCTCCTGCAACTCCTCGACGGCCTCCTCGGAGCCGGCCACATCGGCGAAGGTGGTCTTCGGGGTGTCCTTGGTGATCACCTTCGCCTTGGACTTGCCGAAGTTGAGCACACGGGACCCGCCGCCCTGCATCTGCGACATGAACAGCAGCAGCAGGATCACCAGGATGGCGATCGGTAGCAGGTTGACCAGCAGGGTGATGAAGATGCTGTCCGACGACACCTCGGCCTCGGCCGGGCCGGTCACCCGGCCGGCCTCCTTGGCGGCCAGCACGTCGGTCCAGATCTCGTCGCCGACCTCGTACGGGAACTGGGCCTCGATCCGGTCGGTCTCGGTGTCGCCGAACTCTTCCGGCTCGGCGAGGTCGAGCCGGAGCGTCTGCTCCCGGTCCTGGAATATCGCCTTGTCGATGCCGCCCTGCTCCAGCCGCTCCAGCGCCACCGAGGTGTCCACCTTGTGGTAGCTGGGGCCGTTGGTGAAGAACGAGCTGAGCGCTATCGCACCGATGATCACCAGGATGATCCAGACCACCGGCCGGCGGAAGAAACGCGTACGTTCCATACGTATGTCGAGCGCCGCAGCGCCCGGACCCTCCTGATCGACGTTCTGACCGTCTGGTTAGCCACTCCGGGGCGCCAACCGAGCGCCACGGTCATTCGAAGGTACACCGTGGTGACGAGGTGCGCGTCCGCGAGCCCGGTCGACCCGCGCTCCGTCCGCTGGTCCCACGTCGGCGCGGTCAGCTGACCCGCGCCACCGCATACCGTAGCGCTGTTTCCTGGGAGTGGCCTGGACGTCCCGAGGAGTTTCCCGACGGCTGACACACCGGCGGCGGTCAGCCGCGGCCGTACACCTCGGGCTTGAGCACCCCGACGTAGGGCAACTCGCGGTACCGCTCGGCGAAGTCCAGGCCGTAGCCAACCACGAACTCGGTGGGGATGTCGAAGCCGACATACCGCACCGGGACCTGCACCTTGACCGCCTCGGGCTTGCGGAACAGCGCGACCACCTCCACGCTCGCCGCCGACCTGGACGCCAGGTACTTCAGCAGCCAGGACAGGGTGAGGCCGGAGTCGATGATGTCCTCGACCACCACCACGTGCCGACCGGCGATGTCCCGCTCCACGTCCTTGAGGATGCGGACCACGCCGGAGGAGGTGGTGCCCTGCCCGTAGGAGGAGACGGCCATGAACTCCAACTCGACGGGAGCGCCCTGCCGGCCGAGCTCACGGGCGAAGTCGGCCATGAACATGACCGCGCCCTTGAGCACGCAGACCAGCAGCAGTCCACCCGTCACGTCGGCGTAGTCAGTGGCGATCTGCTTGGCGAGTTCCGCGGTCTTGTCGCGGATCTGTTCCTCGGAAATGATCACACGGTCGATGTCGGCGTCGTACCAGGAGCCGTCAGCCATGCGCCAAGCCTGCCGCATCCGGCCGGCCAGCCGACACCGGGGCCGGCGGATACTCACGTGGCGCCGGTGGGTGACGGTGGTCCAGCCGACGGTCACCGGGGCCGGCGGACACCGTCGTGACTCGGCCGCCAGTCGGCCGAGTCACGACTGTCCCGGGTGAGGCCGGCCGCCGAGGCGGCGGCGAGCAGCAGGATGATCGACACGACGATAAGAAGTTCCATGGCGGCAGCCACCTTCACGTTGGTCCTGACGGGAGGTTCACCCTGGTCCCGATGAGTGTGTTCACCCTGGTCCCGATGGGTGTGCCGCCGGTGCGCACCGGACGTCGACACCAAGTCTGCGCGCCGGCCCACTGAGCGAACAGCGGCAGAGATGCCACTGTTCATCGAAATCCTGCCACCGTGGGCTAGACTCGTCGCATGCTTCGTACCGTCGCGGTGATCGCGCTCGACGGCGTAGCCCCGTTCGAGCTCGGGGTGGTCTGCGAGGTCTTCGGTCACGACCGCACCGCGGACGGCTTCCCCGGATACCGCTTCGACGTCTGCACCGTCGACGGCGGCCCGGTCCGCACCAGCTCCGGCTTCTCGCTGCTACCCACCGCCGATCTGCGGCCGGTCGCCGACGCCAACCTGGTCGCCGTGCCCGCGGCCAGCTTCCACGACGCCGTCGCCGCACCGGTGGTCGACGCGTTACGCGCCGCCGACCGCCGCGGCGCCACCCTGCTCAGCGTCTGCTCCGGCGCATTCGTGCTCGGCGCCGCCGGCCTGCTCGACGGCCGCGAATGCACCACCCATTGGCGGTACGCCGACGAGCTGGCCCGCCGCCACCCGACCGCCCGGATCCGGTGCAACTCGCTGTACGTGGCCGACGGCAACGTGCTGACCAGCGCCGGCACCGCCGCCGGGATCGACGCCTGCCTGCATCTGGTCCGCCAGGAGCACGGCTCCGCCCTGGCGACCAGACTCGCCCGCCGGATGGTGGTGCCGCCGCACCGCGCCGGCGGGCAAGCCCAGTTCATCGAGACGCCGATCGCGGCCAGCCCGACAGCGGCCACGCTGGAGTCGGTGCTGGTATGGATGCAGCAGCACCTGGACACCACGATGAGCGTGGAGGAACTGGCTGCCCGGGCACACATGGCACCGCGTACCTTCGCCCGCCGGTTCCGGGCCGAGACCGGCACCACGCCGCACGACTGGCTCACCGGCCAGCGGGTGCTGCTGGCCCGCCAGCTACTGGAGGAGACCAGCCTGGGGGTGGAGACGGTGGCCCGGCGGTGCGGCTTCGGCGACGCCGCCACCCTCCGGCACCACTTCAGCCGGCGGGTCGGCGCCACACCCCAGGCGTACCGTGGCACGTTCCGCGACCGGACCGCCGTCGGCTGAGCCGGCCGACAGTTCACCCCCGGCCCGACGCACCTCGATACCACCCGGCAGGTGCACCGCCCGCTGCCCACGCCACCGGGTGACCAGTGCGTCGAGAGCGGTGACGTGCCGGTACGCCAACGCCCCGGCCGGCGCACCGAGCCGCAACGCCCAGCGGTGCAGCACCCGGGTCCGCACCGCGTCCGGCAGCTCGGTCAGGACCGGGACCGCCAGCCCACCACCGGGTGTGGCGGCCCGGTCCGACGCGGCGTCGGCCAGCCCGTCCAGCGTCGTGTTGTCGGCGGCGACCAGCGTGGCGGTCCGCGCCAGATTCGCCACCACCGCAGTGCCCAGCGCCTCGACCAGGGCCGGCAGCGCGTCGGCCCGGACCCGGGCTCGGGCGTACGCCGGGTCGGTGTTGTGCGGGTCGGCCCACGGGGTGAGGCCGAGCGCCGCGCAGGCCGCCCGGGTCTGCTCCCGCCCCACGTCCAGCAGCGGACGCAGCACCGTGACGCCGTCCACCTGGCGGGCCGGCGGCATCCCGGACAGGCCGGCCGGACCGGCCCCCCGGGCCAGCGCCAGCAGCACCGTCTCGGCCTGGTCGTCGCGGGTGTGACCGAGCAGCACGGCGGCCGCCCGGTGCCGGTGGGCCACCCGGGTCAGCGCGGCGTAGCGGGCGGTCCGCGCCGCCGCCTCCGGGCCGCCGGCGGCACCGACCTCGACGGCGACGGTCTCGACCGGGTCGAACCCGGCCCCGGCCGCCCAGCCGGCCACGTCCCGGGCCTGCTCGGCGGACCCCGCCTGCAGGCCGTGGTCGACAGTCACCAGCCCGGCGCAGACCCCGCAGCGGGGGGCGACGAACGCGACCGTGGCCGCCAGAGCCAATGAGTCCGGGCCGCCGGAGCAGGCCACCAGCACCAGCCGGCCGGCGTACTCGCGCAGCATCCGCCGGACCGCGACACGCAGCTCGGCGACAGCCGGAGCGAGCCTGGGCACCCGCGGCTCAGACGACGGTCGGCGGCGAGCCGGAGACCGGGCCATGCACCCGGGCCACCCAGGCGTCCGGGTCGCCCAACTCCTCCAGCCGGGGCAGGGTCAACGGGGAGTCGAAGACCTTGTTGAAACCGGCCATGCCGACCCTGTCGACCACGCCGTGCACGAATTTGCGGCCTTCGGCGTACTGGCGCATCTTGACGTCCACGCCGAGCAGCCGGCGGATCGCCTTCTCCAGCGGGTTGCCGGCCTCGCGGCGGCGGTTGAAGCCGGCCCGGATCTGCTCCACCGTCGGGATGACCTCCGGCCCGACCCCGTCCATGACGAACTCGGCATGCCCTTCGAGCAGGGTCATCAGCGCGGTCAGCCGGTCGAGTACGGCGCGCTGCGCCGGGGTCTGCACGATGTCCAGCACGCTGGCCCGGCTCTGCGGGTCGCGGATCGACTCGGCGAGGGTGCCGACGCCGCGCCGGACCCGGTCGACGAAGTTGTCGCCACCGGCCTGCGAGGCGTCGACGAACGCCTGAACCTGGCCCAGGAAGTGCCCGCGCATCCACGGCACGGCGGTGAACTGGGTGCGGTGGGTGACCTCGTGCAGGCAGACCCAGAGTCGGAAGTCGCGCGGGTCGGCGTGCAGCTTGCGCTCCACCTCGACGATGTTCGGGGCGACCAGCAGCAGCTGGCCGGGGTCACCGGAGAACACCTCGTACTGGCCGAGCACCCGGCCGGAGAGGTAGCCGAGCACCGTGCCGGCCTGCACCCCGGTGACCCGGGAACCGATCGCGTCGGTGAGCGCGCCCGGCTGGCGGTCACCGGCCGCCCGGGAGACCAGCGGTGTGATCACGTCACGCAGCCCGGCGATGTTGGCGACGGCCCAGTCCCGCCGGTCGACCACCCGCACCGGCGGGTGCGCGACCTGGGCCTGCAGACCGGTGTACGCCACGACGTGTCCGGCCGCTTCGTCGGTCAGCCGGCGAAGGTCGTTGACCACCTCGGTTGCTTCGTCGAGCGAAGCCTTCGGCCCCGACTTGCTCAGCGCGCCGGCGGTTGCGGCGGCCAGATCCCAGTCCACGAACTGCGCCATGCACCCACCGTACCCGGGTGACGCCCGCCGACCCTGGTGATCATGCCCCGGTCAACGGCAACCGCACCGGGCCAGGGTCGCGGCGATCCGGTCCAGGCCGGCCTGGGCAGCGTCGATGAGCAACGGCACCTCGTCGGCCAGCACCGCGAACGCCAACAGTCGGCCGTCGGCGGTGGTCACCGTGCCGGCCAACGCGTTGATGCCGGACAACGACCCGGTCTTGGCCCGCACCACGCCCGCGCCGACCCGCTGCGGGGCGTCCGCCGTCTGGTACCGCCCCTGCAGGGTGCCGGACCAGGCGGCGACCGGCAGACCGGAGAACAGCCCGGTCAGCGCGGGACGGTCGCCGCTGCCGGCGAGCACGGTCAGCTCGGTCAGCAGTCCCGGGGTCACCCGGTTGCTGCGGGACAGGCCGCTGCCGTCGTACAGGTCGCTCTGGTCGGCCGGCAACCCGAGTTCAGCCAGTACGGCGTCCATCGCGACCGCCGCCCCGGCGAACGACGCGGGTTCGCCCCGGGCGATGGCGACCTGCCGGGCGAGCGCTTCGGCGAGGACGTTGTCACTGTCGGCGAGCATCATCTCGACCAGCCGGGCCATCGGCGGCGATTCGATCCGGGCCAGTTCGGCACCCGGGCCGGCGTCCGCCGGCTGGTCGGGGTTTGCCCCCGACGACCGGTGGGGGGTCGCCGGCTGCCCGGTCGCCGACGTGGTCGGTGCGCTGGCGACCGCGTCGGTGCCGCCGACGGGCTGCGTCGGCGAGCCCGGCAGCTGGTCGGTGTAGCCGGCCGGTGTGGTGTCCACCGCGTCCGCCGGCAGCCCGAGAGCACGGGCGAAGGCCCGGCCGGCAGCCAGGTCCGGTGCGGCCGAGCGCGGCGCCCAGCCCTTGGCTGCGGCGGGATCGGTCCGGGCACCGTCCACCATCAGCGCGGTGATCGCGGCCGCGTACCCGCCGGTCGGGATGTCGTCGTCCCACCCGGGCCCGAACGCCGGTCCGGAGAAGAGCGAACTGTCGATCAGCACCCTGGTCGGCGTCGTGTCACCGAGGGCGCTACGGGTGGCGGCGGCCAGCACGTCGAGCCGGGCGGCCCCCGGATAGAACCCGGTGTCATCGATCGACAAGGTCGGGTCACCGCCGCCGATCAGCACCACCTCGCCGGGCGCGGCTCCCGCGACCACCCGGGTCGTGATCCGGTGTGTCGGCCCGACCGCGGCCAGCACCGTCGCCGCGGTGACCAGTTTGGTGGTCGACGCCGGCACGGTCAGCGCCGCCGGTTCGCGACCGTACAGGACCGCGCCGGTCGTCATGTCCCGGACCGAAACGTGCACCCGGTCACCGAGGCCGGATCGGTTGATCGCCTTGTCCAGGGTCTCGGTCAGCCCGGCCGTGGTGGGAATCGGGGCGTCGGCGGCCAACCCGGCCAGCACCGGGCCCGGCGTCGGCTCGGCGGACATGCTCGGGCTCGGGCTCACCTCGGCGGCACCGAGCCAGCCGGCCACCGGGCCCGGCCGGAGTACCGCGATCGAGGTACCACCGGCCAGCAGGACGACGACGGCGACGGCGGCGGTCAGCAGCCGGGCCCGGCGGTGCCGGTCAGGTGACGACTGGCTAACCGGTGGCGCCGGCTGAGCCGGCGCCGACCCGGACGGTGCAGCGCCGGATGGTGCAGCTGGTGCCGAGCCGGATGGTGCACCGCCAGTCGGCGCAGACTCAGCCGGTACAGGCTCGGGCGGCGGAACCGGTCTGGCGGTGCCACGAGCCGGCACCGACGCGCGTCCGCGGTGGCCGCCCTCCGAGACGTCGGCCGGAGCCGCGTCGGCGCCGCCGGACACGGCCGGCACGTTGGCCCGGCCGGTCACGGGCGCCGACCCGGTGGCCGGCGGGGTTGCCTTAACAGATGGGTTCCCAGTGGGCGGCGGCGGGGCGGCCGGCGGCGGAGCGGCCCGGCCCGATGCCGTCGGATCTGGATCGCGCGCACCGGCCGGGGCGGCGGCAGAGTCCTCCGGCGGGACCACTTGGTCACCTTTCGCGGACGATCCACTACCCTCCGACGTGGGACTTGGCGCTCCGTCGGCCCGGTCGGGTTCACCGACGGCCCCAGCGGACTGTGAGTCTTCCCTCCCCACTGGCCCCACCTCCCAACTGACGAACGGACTAGGCGACACTACTTGTGTTCACAAAGCGAGCGGGAGCCGAAACGGTCGGGCGGGGCAACGCCCGGACGGCGTACCGCTCTATTTCCGTAGCCAGCGCGGGCGACGAGGGAGCGTGAGTATGGATTTCGACGTTACGGTTGAGATCCCCAAGGGTCACCGGAACAAGTATGAGGTCGATCATGCGACCGGCCGGATCCGGCTGGACCGCACCCTGTTCACTTCGACGCAGTATCCAGCCGACTACGGTTTCATCGAGGGCACCCTCGGGCAGGACGACGACCCGCTGGACGCACTGGTGCTCGTACCGGAACCCACCTTCCCAGGATGCCTCATCCGGTGCCGGGCGATCGGCATGTTCCGGATGAAGGACGAGAAGGGCGCCGACGACAAGGTGCTCTGCGTGCCGTACGAGGATCCCCGGCAGGAGCACCTGCGCGACATCCACCACCTCGGCGAATTCGACCGCCTGGAGATCCAGCACTTCTTCGTCGTCTACAAGGACCTGGAGCCGGGCAAGTCGGTCGAAGGCGCGACCTGGGTCGGCCGGGTCGAGGCAGAGGCCGAGATCCAGGCGTCGTTCCGCCGCCGGGAGGCCGCCCTGGAGCGCGGCGAGTCGGCCCACTGACCTGATCAGGCGTCGGGCTGCTCAGCCGAGCAGCCCGACGGCCCACCGGTAGAGCCCGAAGACGGCACCGGCCAGCGGAACGACGCTGACCAGCGCGGTGATCTCCAGCAGGTCGGCCGCCCGGCTCAGGTACGGCGACGGTGACCGGCCGGCGTACCGGGCACCGACCGCAGCGGTCGACACCGCGACCATGCCCACGGCCACGACCAACGTCGACGGCGACACCGGCAGGTACGCCGGCAGCGCGCCGAACACGGACAGTGTCGTGGCCGCTGCCCCCGCGACAAGCAGTGGCGGCCGCTGCCGGGTACTGACGAACGACCGCGAGCGCAGTGACATCGCCAGCCCGACGACGCCGACCAGCACCACCCCGACCACCCCGCCGACCTGCGCCAGCACCACGCTGGCCGCGACGCCGACGGCGGCGTACCCGATCAGCATCCCGGTGAGTAGTTGCTCGGCCCGGGCCACGGCACCCGGCACCCGGTCGCTCGTCCCGACGACGGTCGGCACCTGGCCGAGCCGGACGGCGAGTCGGGGCAGCAACCCGACCCCGCAACCGACCACCACCAGCAGTCCGGCCGCCGCGCCGGCCGCCCCGGTGACCGTCGACGCGGCGATGGCCGCCATCGAGCCGAGCCCAGCCACGGTCACCACGGCGACGAAGATCGGCCCGCCGGCGGGCACCGCAGCCCCGGCAGTCACCGCCGTGCCCAGCAGCACGAGTAACCCGGTCGCCATGGCCGCGGCGGTCGGCCAGTCGTCGGGACGCAGCCCGACCGGATCACCGTCGCCGGCAGCGAGCAGACCGGCGGCGAACGCGTACGGCAACGAGCCGGCCCCGAGCACGACGCCGGCCGCCGCGTCCCGCCAGACCCGTCCGGCCAGTACCCCGACGGCGAGCACCGCAGCCCCGACGAGGACCGCCACCCTTGCCCGCTCGGCCGTCCCGGTGCCGGCCCCGACCAGCACCAGCCATCCCGCGCCGAGCCACAGCCCGGCCGCGCCGAGCGCGTACCCTCTGGTTGTCGCGGCCGACCAGGTCCGGCCCTGCTGACTGGCGGCGGCCGCAATCGCCTCGGCGACGTCGTCGTACTCCGGCTCCGGCCAGTAGGTCCGCCCGGGCACCAGATGCAGCACGTCGCCGTCGCGGATCCCCTGCTGGCGCAGCGCCTGCCCGGCAGACACCGGCGCCCCGTCCGCCCGACGCAGCACCCAGCCTCCGTGCCGTTCCCCGTCGTCGGCCAGCCCGTCCCCGTTGTGCCGCAGCAGTTCCGGCAGCAGCTCGGCGACCGGCACGTGTCCGGGCAGGGCGAGATCCAGTCGGCGGTGCGGTCCGCAGACGGTGATCCTGGCCAGGCTCACGTTCATCGCCCCTCCTCGACGCCGCGACGGCCGGACCGGTGCCGGACCGGCGACCGCCATCCACCGCCGGTCCATTGCGGAACACTCTACGTAGGTGTTAGCTGACGCGATGGCGGGCATCGTCCTCAACAGATCCGAGCGTCGTCCGGCACCCGGGATCCCGGCCGGGGAGGTCCGCATCCCCCCGCCTCCGCAGGTCGCCGATCCGGACTCCGGCCGCTGGCAACGCCTGCTGGCCCTGCTGCCGATGGCCGGCGGATCGGTGGCGATGGCAGTGCTGCCGGGCCGCGACGGCGGGGTCTACCCGTACCTGATGGCCGCGGTGTTCGGGGTGTCGACGCTGGCCATGCTGGCGACCAGTTGGAACTCCGCGCCCGGTGCCGGCACGCGGTCCGCGACCGACCTGGCCCGGCGTCGCTACCTACGGCAGTTGGCCGGCCTACGCGGCCAGGTCCGGGGGACCGTGGACCGGCAACGGACCGCACTGAACTACCGGTACCCGGATCCCGATCGGTTGTGGTCGACGGCGGCGAGCAGCCGGGTCTGGGAGCGCCGACCGCACGACCGGGATTTCGCGACCGTACGGGTCGGGGTCGGATCACGCCCACTCGCCACCCCGCTCGTGCCACCGGCCGACGACCGGCCTGTGGACGAGATCGAGCCGCTCACTGCTGCGGCGCTACGACGGTTCATCGACTCGTACTCGGTGGTGCCGGGGCTGCCGATCGTGGTCGGGCTGCGTGACGTCGCCCGGATCTTCGTCGTCGGACGGCCGGACGGCGATGCCCCGGACGGGGCACCGGCCGCGCTGGTACGCGCGGTGCTGGCCCAGCTGGCCGTCCTGCACGCCCCGGACGACCTGCGCATCGCGATCTACGCGCCGGCCGACCGCCGCGACCGGTGGGAGTGGGTCAAGTGGCTACCGCACGCTGGTCATCCGCAGCGCACCGACGCCACCGGCCCGCTGCGGTTGGTCGCCGGCAGCGCAGCGGAGCTGGCTCGGCTGCTGGACTCGATGTCCCCCGCGCACGTCGTGGTGGTGTGCGACGGCACTCAGCCGAACGACGGGACCGGAGCGAACGACAGGACCGGAGCGAACGACGGCGGCGGAAACGGCGTCACCGTGGTCCAGGTGGGCGTACCGGCACCCCGGATACTCGACCGGGTCACCGTGGAGCTGTCGGTCGGCCCGTCCGGTCGGCTGGTCATCCGTGGGTCGACCGGGCCCATCGACACCGGGACGGCCGACGGGCTGGGTGTCGTCGAAGCGGAGGCCCTCGCCCGCCAGCTCGCCCCGCTACGGCTCGCGACGAACAGCGGGCCGGCCCGATCCGCCGCAGTGGCCCAGGCGGACCTGGTCCAGCTGCTCGGCTTCGGCAGCGGTGGTGCCGGCGCCCGCTGGTGGACGACGGCCGGACCGGACCGCAGCCCGTCAGTCGACCGCCACCTGCGGGTCCCGTTCGGGGTCACCGCCGAGGGGCAGCCGGTCGAGCTCGATCTCAAGGAGTCGGCGCTGCACGGCATGGGGCCGCACGGGCTGGTGGTCGGTGCCACCGGCTCCGGCAAGTCGGAGCTGCTCCGTACGCTGGTCCTCGGGTTGGCTCTCACCCACCCGCCGGAGTCGTTGAACCTCGTCCTGATCGATTTCAAGGGTGGAGCAACGTTCGCCGCGCTGGACCGGTTACCGCACACCGCGGCGGTGATCACCAACCTGGCGCAGGAGCTGCCGCTGGTGGACCGGATGGCCGACGCGCTGCATGGTGAGGTGGTCCGCCGCCAGCAGCTGCTGCGCCGGGCGGGCAACCTGGCCAGCCGACAGGACTACCTGCGGGTACAGCCGACCGACGAGACCCTGCCGCCGCTGCCGTCACTGGTGATCGTCTGCGACGAGTTCACCGAACTGCTCACCGCCAAGCCCGACTTCATCGACATCTTCCTGCAGATCGGCCGGGTCGGACGGTCCCTGGGGATGCACCTGGTGCTCGCCTCGCAACGGGTGGACGAGGGCCGGTTGCGCGGACTGGACACCCATCTGGCGTACCAGATCGGGCTGCGGACCTTCTCGGCGCTGGAGTCGCGGGCGGTCCTCGGGGTACCGGACGCGTACCACCTGCCCCGCGAGCCGGGTCACGGTTTCCTGCGGTACGGCACCGGGGCACCGGTCCGGTTCCGGGCCGCCTACGTCTCCGGGCCGTACCGCCGACCGGCCCCGCGCCGGGCCGGTGGTCCCCGCTCGACGCCCATGCTGTACGGCTTCCGGACGCACCCGGTGCCGGCGGCCGCCACCCGGCCCGAACCGTCGGCCGCGCCCGGCACGTCGGGCACCGGGGCCAGCCTGCTCGAGGTGAGCGTCGACCGGCTGGCCCGGAACGGTCCACCGGCGCACCGGGTCTGGCTGCCGCCGCTGGGCGAGCCGCCCCAGCTGGATGACCTGCTCGGTCCGGTGCGGCTGGTGCCCGGTCGGGGCCCGGCCGTGGCCGACCCGGACCGGTCGGAACAGCTGCGGGTGGCCGTCGCCGCGGTCGACAAGCCGTACGAGCAGCGCCGGGATCCCTTGTGGCTGGACCTGGACGGGGCGGCCGGGCACGTCGCGGTGGTCGGCGCACCGCAGAGCGGAAAGTCCCAGCTGATCCGGACATTGATCTGCGCCCTGGCGCTGAGCCGTTCGCCGGCCGAGGTGCAGGTGTACTGCCTCGACTTTGGCGGCGGGGCGTTGGCCGGGCTGCGGGACCTGCCACACGTCGGCGGAGTGACGGTCCGCACCGAGCCGGCAACGGTACGGCGTACCGTCGCCGAGGTCACCGACCTGCTCGCGAGCCGGGAGCGGCGGTTCGCCCGGGACGGGGTGGAGTCGATGGCCGCGTACCGCGCCCGCCGCGCGACCGGGACCGGGACCGCCACCGGCAGTACGCCGGACGACCCGTACGGTGACGTCTTCCTGGTCGTCGACGGCTGGACCACCCTGCGCGGCGAGTACGACGACCTGGAACCGTCGATCACCGACCTGGCCACCCGTGGCCTGTCGTACGGGGTGCATCTGGTCGCCTCGGCACCCCGCTGGGCTGACTTCCGGCCGGCGCTGCGGGATCTGTTCGGCTCCCGGCTGGAGCTGCGACTCGGTGACCCGATCGATTCGCTGGTGTCGCACCGGTCGGCCGCCAACGTGCCACCGGGGTCGCCGGGCCGCGGGATCACCAGCGACGGCCTGCACTTCCTCGCCGCGGTGGCCGACACCGCCGCACTGGTCGATGCCATCGCCGACGGCTGGGCAGGGCCGGCGGCACCGCCGGTCCGGCTGCTCCCGGGCCTGGTGCCGTACGCCGCGTTGGACCGCACCGGCACGGCCGGGCTCCGGCTGCAGGTCGGGCTGGCCGAGTCGGACCTGCGACCGGTGTCGATCGACTTCGCCGCTGATCCGCACCTGCTGCTGTTCGGCGAAGCGGAGTCCGGCAAGTCAAGTTTCCTGCGCGCCCTCGCCACCACCGTCGCCGGTCGGTTCGCCCCGGAGCAGGCCCGGTTGATCATCGTCGACTACCGCCGCAGCCTGCTCGGCGCGGTGGACTCCGACCACCTGATCGGCTACGGCGGCAACGCGTCGCATACCGCCGACCTGATCGACTCGGCCGCAGATCATCTACGTCGGCGGCTGCCCGGACCGGACCTCACCGCCGCTCAGTTGGCCGGCCGCTCCTGGTGGACCGGACCCGAGCTGTTCGTCCTGGTCGATGACTACGATCTGGTCGCGGCCGGGTCGGTGAACCCGATCCAACCGCTGTTGGGGTACCTGGTGCACGCCCGGGACGTCGGCCTGCACCTGGTGCTCGCCCGCCGCGTCGGGGGTGCCGGGCGGGCTCTGTACGAGCCCTTCGTCCAGCAGTTGCGCGAGTCGTCCGCCGCGGGCCTGGTGCTCTCCGGCGACCCCGACGAGGGGCAACTTGTCGGCGGGGTCCGCGCAGAGCCGCTACCGCCCGGCCGAGGTCGGCTGGTCACCCGCCGGGACGGCATCCGTCTGGTGCAACTGGCGTACCTGCCGGCGGCCGATCCGACTGGGCCCACCGGCGTCGCGAACCGGCTATCGGCTTCCCCCAAGACTGCTTCTGACAGTGCAGAATCGCGGTAACCTCCGTGCAGCAAGTGTCTGCTGGGGTGAGAAGGCCAGATTGTGACGTCGTTGCCGCGCCATCCACGCAGCGCCGCCCGTTGGCTCGTCGGGGCGGTGCTGGTCCTGGTGACCGCAGTCAGCGGCCCGGCCGCGCCGCCCGGGCCCGAGCCGGTACGCACCGGCACGGGCTCCGCTGCCGCGGCGAGCGCCGCGCTTCCCGCCCGGTACGACCCGATCCGGGACGAACAGTGGCAGTTGCGGGAATTGTCGGCGACCACCGCCTGGCAGTACGCCACTGGCGCCGGGGTCACGGTCGCGGTGATCGATTCCGGGGTGGACGCCAGCCACATCGACCTCGCTGGCCAGGTACTACCCGGGATCGACTTCGTCGACGACGGTGACGGCTGGTCCGACCCGGTCGGGCACGGCACCACCGTCGCCGCGCTGATCGCCGGCCGTGACGACGACGAGGACGGGGTACTCGGGCTCGCCCCGGACGCCCGGATTCTGCCGGTCCGGGTGCTCGACGAGGAGAACCGCTACGACGACGCGCTGGTCGTCGCCAAGGCGGTCCGCTGGGCGGTCGACAACGGGGCCCGGGTGATCAACCTGTCGCTGGGCGGCAGCGGCGACAGCCCGGCGCTGGCCGCCGCGCTGGACTACGCGTTCGCCAGCGACGTCGTGGTGGTCGCCTGCACCGGCAACATCTCGGCCAACGGCACGTCGCGGGTCTGGTATCCAGCCCGGGAGCCAGGCGTCGTCGCCGTCGCCGGGATGGACCGGGGTGGCGAGCAACTGTGGGCCGGTTCGATCACCGGGCCGGAGACGGTCCTCGCCGCACCCGCCACCGGGCTGGTCGGCGCCCGACCGGACGGCTACTGGCAGGTGCAGGGCACCAGCTTCGCCGCTCCGCTGGTGGCCGCGACAGCAGCACTGATCCGGTCCCGGTTCCCGGAGATGTCGGCAGGCACGGTGGTCACCCGGCTCATCGAGACCGCCCGCGACATGGGCGCGCCGGGCCGGGACGATCGCTACGGCTTCGGCCTGGTCGATCCGGTGGCCGCGCTGACCGACGGGGTCGACGAGGTGCCGCGCAATCCGCTCGACGACAACCGGACTCCGGGTGTGGTCGGCTTCGGCCCAGCTCCCGGTCTGGAGTCCGCAGCGCCGACGTTGGCCGGCGGCTCGACCCGGATGGGCGGTCAGGACACCGGCGACCAAGGAGCCGGATGGGCGATCGGGCCGATCAGCGGACAGCGCAGTGAAGGCGGCGGCCAGGGGCTGCTCGGCAGCGGTCTGCTGCTGGTCACGGCGGTCGTCGGCAGCTGGCTGGCCCGGCGGATGCGGATGACGACGGTGGCTGCCCGCAGCGACGTCAGGCACACTCCCCGGTGGCGGTCCGGCGGGTGCTCCGTACTCCCAGAACCGCCACCGACGACGCCTCCTCGGCGGTGACCGCGAATCCGGTGTTCGGGTCGTCCGCCGCCGCCGCGAAGATCACCCCGAGCACGAGTCCGTTGGCCGCGACCAGCGGGCCACCGGAATTGCCGGACCGGACCAACGCACGGATCGTGTAGACCTCGCGGAGGACCTCACCGTCATCGTAGATGTTCGGGCCGGTAATCGGTCCGACGTCGCGGACCCGGGCGGACTGCGCATCGTACGGCCCGTCCAGCGGGAAGCCGAGCACGATCGCGTCGGCACCGGACGGGGCCGGACGGTCGGCGAACGGCATCACCGGAGCCGGCAGGTTCGGCACGTAGATGACCGCCAGGTCCCGCTCCGGGTCGTAGACCACCACTCGGCCGTTGTGCCGCTCGCCCAGAACCTCCACCGCCACGGTCTGCGTACCGGCGACCACGTGCGCGTTGGTCATCACCCGGTCCTCGGCGTAGACGAACCCGGAGCCTTCGATCCGGCGGGAGCAGCGGGGCGCGGAGCCGAGCACCTTGACCACCGACCGCTGGGCGTTCGCCACCACCTCGGAACCGGCCAGCGCCGGGTCCGGGGCCGGTACCTCGCGGACCCGGGTCGGGGTGAGCCCGCCGAAGACGTCCGGGAAGCCGCGGGTGTCGACGGTGTCCCGCAGCGCGTTGGACAACGCCTGCGCCTGCGGTGGCATCACCCGGTCGATGCCGTTGAGCAGGGCGCTGTTGCGTACCGCCCCGGCCAGGCCGGGCATCGCGGAGGAGCCCAGCGGCACCGCGACGAGCCAGGCCACGAGCAGCACCGCCACCAGCGAGATCGCCGCCCCGCCGAGGTCGTCGGCCCGGCGCCCCACCGGGCTGGTGATGGCGTGCCGCAGCCGGGAGCCGGCCCAGCCGGCCAGTGCCTGGCCGAGGACGGCGAGGCCGAACACTGCGACCAGTGACACCACGACCCGGGCCACAGTGTCGACGAACTGTTCAGCCAGCAGCGGCCCGAGCTGCAGACCGACCAGTGCGCCGCCGATGAACCCGGCGAAGGACAGCACCCCGATCAGGAACCCCTGGCGGTAACCGCTGATCGCGAAGACCAACATAAGCAGCAGCAGCACGACGTCGACGGCGGACACCCGTCAAGACTACGGGCACCGGGCGAGCGGCCCGGCCGCAGACGGACGTGGCGGCCGGCGGTCAGCCCGGCAGGCCGGCGGAGCCGTCCACAGTTGCCGCATCGCCGCTGGCCCGGTCACCGAGCGTGTCGGGCAGACCGGCGGCCGACGGATCGCCACCGGGCGACGGCTCGGGCGGCAGGTCAATGATCCGACCGGTCGGCCAGGCACCGGCCCAACCGGCCATGTCCAGCAGTGCGGACAGCACCCCGGCGGTGAATCCCCAGACGAGCATGCCGCGCACCTGGAACGCAGGTGACACCCAGCCGCTCGGGTGGCGTACCTGGAGTCGGTTGTCCGGGTCCACCAGCTCATCAACCGGCAATCGAGTGACATGTGCCACTTCTTCCGGTTGTCGGGGATGCACCGGATGTGGCCGATGCCACCAGCCGAGCACCGGGGTGACCACGAAGCCACTCACCGGTATCCACAGCCGCGGCAGTTGGGCGAGCACGGTGACGCTGCCCGGATCCAGCCCGACCTCTTCTTCGGCCTCCCGTAACGCGGTCGCCCGCGCGTCCCGGTCGCCCGGGTCGGCCGCGCCACCCGGGAACGCGGGCTGCCCGGCATGGTTACGCATGGTCGCGGCCCGCTGCAGCAGCAGCACGTCGGGCTCACCCGGCCGATGCTCGCCGAGCAGGACCAGCACCGCGCTTGGCCGACCACCCCGGGCCGGGGTCGCCACCCGGGTGAAATCGGCGGTACGGGCGGAGCGCACCCGGGTGAGCAGCGGCTGCCACCAGGCCGGCAACGGTTCGGAGGGCAGTGGGTGGGTCACGGGGCCACCGTCAGACCCAACTCGCGCTCGACGAGGTCGGCGAGCGTGGCGTCGTCGAGCGTACCCTCGTACGTCCGACGGATCTCCCCGTCTCCGTCGACGAACAGGGTCAGTGGCAGGCCGACCCGCTCGACCGCCAGCAGCAGCTGCCGCTCCCGGTCGACCAGGCTCGGGAACCGCAGCCCCAGATCCTCGGCGACGGCGACGGCGGGATCTCGGTCGTCGTAGGTGTTGACGCCGATCAGGTGCAACTGCCCGGCGGTACGGTCGGCAAGGCGTTGCAGCGCCGGCAACTCCTTGCGGCAGGGCTGGCACCAGGAGCCCCAGAAGTTGATCACGGCGGGTCCGCGTACCGCCGCGATGTCAACGACCGTCCCGTCGGCGAAGCAGGCCAGGCTGATGTCGGGCAGCGGGGTGCCGCCGCCCGGCGTACCGACGTCGGTCGACGGTTGCGGCGCGGCGGCGGCCGCAGCGGGCGGTGCGGTCAGGCCGGCGCAGTCGGCGAACGGGACCGGTCCGGACGCTCCGGCAGCGTCGCCCGTCCCGGCACCCGGGCCGGTGGTGCAACCGGACGCCGCCAGCAGCAACGGCATCAGGGCGGCGGCGAACAACGGCCCCGGCCTGAGCCGGCGACCTAGCCCCGGCCGACGGCGACGCCCGGGCTGACGGCCAGGCCCCGACGGGCGGCCGGCGCTCATGGCACCTCGGCGGTGACGGCCGCCGCCGGCACCAGGTCGGCGGGTATTCCGGCCTGCTCGGCCAGCTCCCTCGCGCGGGGACCCTTGAGCAGCTTCACCGCCTCGGCAGCGGCGGTCGGACCGGTGCCGTACGCCGGGCACAGCGGGGCTAGCGCACATGCGCCGCAGGCCGGTTTACGGGCGTGGCAGACCCGTCGGCCGTGGAAGATCACCCGGTGGGACAGCATCGTCCAGTCCCGGCGCTCAATCAACGCGCCGACCGCGTGTTCGATCTTCACCGGGTCGGACTCGTCGGTCCACGCCCAGCGGCGGACCAGCCGTTGGAAATGCGTGTCGACGGTGATGCCAGGGACGTCGAACGCGTTGCCGAGGATGACGTTCGCGGTCTTGCGGCCGATCCCGGGCAGCTCGACCAGCTGCGGCAGCCGGCGCGGTACCGCGCCGGCGTACCGCTCGGTCAATGCCTGGCCGAGCCGGATCAGCGAGCCGGCCTTGTTGCGGAAGAACCCGGTCGGCCGGATCAGCTCCTCCAGCTCGGCCCGGTCGGCGGCGGCGTAGTCGGCGGCCGTCGGGTAGCGGGCGAACAGCTTCGGGGTGACCTCGTTGACCCGCTTGTCGGTGCACTGCGCGGACAAGATGGTGGCGACCGCCAACTGCAGCGGGCCGTCGTGGTCGAGCTCGCAGTGCGCGTCCGGATGGGTCTGCGCCAGCAGTCTCGCCATCCGCCGGGCACGACGTTTACGCCCCAGGTCGGTCTCGGTACGCACGGCCCGGGCTGCCGCAGGCCCGGCGGCCGCAGTTGCGGTGGCCGCAGCCGGGGCGGTCGCGGCTCGGGGGGCTGGCGGTGTCACACCGGCCAGCCTACGTCGGCGGGTCAGTCCGACGGTGGCGAGATGGTGCCGTCATCGTCGAACTCGGCGCCGGTCTGCGGAAAGTCCAACCCGCTCAACTCCCGGACCAGGTCGAGCCCTCGGCGTTGCTCGTCGACAACGGGCAGACCGTTGCCGTTCATGTACGTGGCGACAAACTCACCGTCGACCCAGTCGCCGTCCGGGTCGAGGGTCACCTTCAGCACCCCGCCCCAGCCCAGCCGGCCGGTGTTGTTCAGCGTACCGCCGCCACCGGCGAAGTTCCCGAGGCTGTACGCGATCAGCCGGCCCTGGTAGAACTCCATGCCGCGCAGCACGTGCGGGCCGTGGCCGACGATCAGGTCCGCCCCGGCGTCGATCATCGCCCGCCCGAAGGCCATCGGATCACCGCGGTTCTCTCCGGCGAACAGCTCCGTGCCCGGGGTGACCCGGGTCATCTCCGCTCCCTCGGCACCCATGTGGACCTGCACGACGACCAGGTCGGCCTGCTCGTCGGCGCGCCGGACCACCTCCGCCGCGGCGTCCAGGTTGATCAGGCTGTTGTTCGGCGGAGAATACGAGGAGAAGCCGGCCACCGCGACGCTGACCCCCTCGACGTCCAGCACGGTGATCTGATCGAGCGCGCCGGTGTGCCGCAGACCGTGCTCCTCCAGCGTCTGCTGGGTGTTGCGGTATCCGGCCTCGCCGTAGTCGTACCCGTGGTTGTTGGCCTGGTTGAGCAGCATGAACCCGGCGTCACGCAGGTGGGCCGCGTACTCGGGTGGGGCCCGGAACTGGTGGCACTGGGTGGCGTCCGGGGCGCACTTGCCAGTCCCGGTGTCGACCGTCAGCGGCTCCTCCAGGTTGCCCATCACCAGGTCGGCGGCGAGTGCCTCGGAAACCGAGTCGAAGAAGCCGGCACCGCCGTCGGGCGGCAGGCGGTCGGGGGCGTTGCCGAGCACGATGTCACCGGTAGCCGACATCGAGATCTCCTGCGGCTCCGGCGACGCGGTGGCGGTCGGCGACGCAGCGGACTGCCACTGCGGTTCGGATCCGGACCGGTTGATCCCACCGAGCGCGACGATGCCGACCAGCACGGCACCGAGCAGAACGGCGGTCAGCACGACGATCGACAGAACGGGTCGGCCTGCGGCGGGCTCCTGCCGCCGGCGCCCCCGGGCGGCACGCTGGGCGTCACTCACTGGCGTGACCCTACCGGCCGGGAGTCTCCGGCGACGACAACCGTCCGGCTGGTTTGTCCCCGTGTCCGATTTGCCGTCCTTGCGGGTCCGGCGCGCCACCGCCCTGGGCAGTGCCACCACCCTGGGCGGTGCCACCACGCTGGGCGGTGCCACCACGTACCGCCGCGTGCGCTACCCGGGCGAGCCGCCCGCCCCAGGTCGACCGTGGACCGCCGTACCGCTGCTCCGGCCCGTCGGGCGGGCAGAGCACCACCACCGCGTCGGTCGCTGTGCCGGTGGCCCGCAGTCCGAGCTCGACCAGCGCCTGGGTCTTCGCCTCGGTGATGGTGGCGACCGCGTTCACCAGGGCGGCCTCACCGAGCCGTACCGGAAGCGCTGCGACGATGTTGATCGTCCCGACCTGCTCCGGCGGTGGCCCGGCGGTCCTGGGTGCGGCGGCCAGCACCGGGGTGCCGAGCCCGACGGTCGCCCACACCTGCACGCCGGCCTCGTCGCGGGTCACCATCCGACGCACGTCCACCCCGGTTAGCAGGCCGACGCCGGGTCCGCGCAGGTCGGCTTGCTCGGCCAGACCGACGAGGTGGGTGTCGGGGTCGTCGCGGCGGTACGACATCGGCACGGTCGCGTTGATCACCCACCAGCGCAGTCCGATCCCGCCGCCGAGCGGAGCGGAGCTGATGGTCAGCAGCGGCTCGGTGAGCGCCCAGCAGGCGTACGGCAGGGTCCGGCCGTCCTCGGTGCGGGTGGTGAACCATGGGCGGGCGACATCGGGAGACACCGGTCGACGATACGGCGTCCGCCGGTCGCACGGCGCTGACCGGTCGGCGTGCACGGTGCCGCATATTAACGACGGATCCACCCTGTTGGGTTACGCTCCTGGATCAAGATTCGGAGGGTGCGCATCCGGCCAGGGGCGGAGTGCACCTAGACTGACTGCGCGCGGCTGGTCACGGCTGGGGTGCCGGGGAACGGACGCCGCGCAGGCGGAGGTGCGCGATGGACGAGGTGCTGGCTCGTAGCGGGATCTTCCAGGGCGTGGACCCGGAGGCCGCGGAGGCACTCGCCAAGGAGATGGAGACGATCGACGCCCGCAAGGGCGAGGTCGTCTTCAACGAGGGTGAGCCGGGTGACAGCCTGTACATCGTGCTCACCGGCAAGATCAAGGTCGGCCGGCGGGCCGCAGACGGACGGCAGAACCTGATCGCCGTGATGGGCCCGTCGGACATGGTCGGCGAGCTGTCGCTCTTCGACCCCGGGCCGCGTACCGCCACCGCGACCGCCGTCACCGACACCCGCCTCGCCCGGCTGCGCAAGCAGGCGCTGCGGCCCTGGCTGAACAATCGGCCGGAGATCGCCGAGCAGCTGCTGCGGGTGCTTGCCCGACGGCTGCGCCGGACCAACGACGCCCTCGCCGACCTGATCTTCACCGATGTACCGGGGCGGGTAGCCAAGAATCTGCTGCAGATGGCCGGCCGGTTCGGCACCCGCGACGGCGGGGTGCTGCGGGTGACCCACGATCTCACCCAGGAGGAGATCGCCCAGCTGGTCGGGGCCTCCCGGGAGACGGTCAACAAGGCGCTGGCCGACTTCGCCTCCCGGGGCTGGCTGCGGCTCGACGGCAAGAGCATCATCATCCTCGACCCCGAGCGGCTCGCCAGGCGCGCCCGGGTGTGACCCGGCGGCGGATCTGCCCGGGGACCTGCGGCAGATCCGCCCCGGACGGGGCAACGGTTGGCTCACCTCACCGAGGCGGTCGCCCGGCAGACCGCGTCCACCGGGGTGACCGGTCGGACCTCCCGCCCCAACGCCTGCAGCAGCGAGTCCTCGACGTGGAACCCGTGCACCCAGAGGCGGTAGCGCGGCAGGTCCGCCTCGCTCGGGCAGAGCACCTGCGCCTCCACGTCGTCGGTCGGCACGTACCGGACACCGCCCTGTTCCTGCAGGATGGCCACGCTCGCGTCGTCGACCGCGATCACGCTGCCCCGGATGTGCTCGGTCTCCCCGCCCGACACCGCGACGGTGGTCACCGTACTGGGCAGCACCGGTGCGGTGGCCACCGAGTACGACGTCCAAGCCAGCGCGATCATGACGGTGAGCTGGCCGGTCGCGACCAGCAGGTGCACCGTGCCGGGCAGCACCGGGCCGGTCACGACGAGAGCCAGTAGCGGTGGAGCGCCCAGGATCAGCGCCACGAACCACTCACCGGTGACCGCCGCCTCGGCCAGGGTCGGCGCCAGCAGGCCGTAGTAGCCGATCAGCAGCAGGACGAACAGGGTCAGCCGGTTCGTCCGGCCACCGTCCGGCGGGTCCCCGGCCGTGCCGCGTTCGTCCGCCGTACGGGTGCGCAGCTGGGCGGTGGCCGCGATCGCCGGCAGCAGCAGCGGCAGATAGAGGATCTTCCAGGTCACGACGGCGACCAGCAGGGTGACGATCAGGAACCAGACGGGCACCACCCGCATCCAGCGGACCAGCAACGGCGGTCGTCGTCGCGCCCACCGCCGCTGGTCGTTGTTGACGCTGACGGTCAGCACCGCGCTGATCGCGAACAGGGCCATCATCGCACCGGAGACCACCCGGCTCGCCGTGCTGACGAAGGCGGCGACCAGGTTCACCGGGTTGACGTTGGCGGCCAGCAGCAGGGTGGTCTGGAGCTCGCCGCCGGCCTCGACGACCAGCCGGAGCACCGAAATGATCGCCGGAGCGCCGACCACCACGCTCCAGAACTGCTGCGCCGCCCGGTTCCGCCGGTCCGCCTCGTCGACCGGGCGCTCGGCGGCGGTCACCGCCGGTTCTTGTCGTCGTGGTCGACGAGGTCGGGCGCGCCGTCCGGTCGGGGCTGGCTGGCCTCGCCGAGCCACCGCCCCAGATGGTTGTTGTACGCCGTCTCCCAGGCGTTCGCTTCGTCCCGTTGGTCCCGTTGATAGCTCTTGTCCAGGAAGTAGCTGACCAGGTCGCGAAGGTTCTCGTCCTCGACCGGCACCCCGATGCCCAACTCCTCCTCGACGCCGAACGGCATGTCGACGATGGCGAGTTCGTCGGGGTTCTCCGAACGGAGTCCGGCGAGGATCGTCTCGTCGGAGACCATCGCATGGAAGTCGCCGGCCAGGACGCCGTCCCGGCAGGCGGCCGGATTGTCGGCCTGCTGGTGCGGGATCCCCCGTTCCCTGAGCATTGCCTCGGTGGTGGAGCCACCGGCGACGCAGACGGTGTACTCCTCGTCGTTCAGATCGGTGATCGTGGTGATCTCGTCGACGAACTCGGTGGCGACCAGCACCTCGGGTGTGGTGATCAGGTACGGGCCGGCGAACCCGACCCGCTTCTCCCGTTCCTCGGTGATGGAGAAGCTGGCCACCACGATGTCGACCTCGCCGCTGCGCAGCTTCTCGATCCGGTCCTCGGTGTCCAGCGGCACCCACGTGATGCTCTGGTCGCCGAAGCCGAGTGAGTCGGCGATGTAGCGGGCTATCTCGATGTCGAAACCGTGGTAGGAGTTGTTGCGCCGATACGACATCAGCGGAATGTCGATATTGACGCCGATGCGCAGCTCGGTCTGGTCGCTGATGGTCGAGGCCTCCCGGAGATCCCGCACGGTCGGCCGGTCCGGCGGCTGGTTGTCCTCACAGGCGACGAGGGCGACCAGCACCAAGGTCGCGGCAACCGCCAGCGTGGTCATAGTCTGCCGGGTACGGTGGTCGACGTACGTGCGTGACTTGGTGGATCTATCAGTCATGGCAACCTCACGACTGCGACAGTCAGGATCGATTGCGTGTCGGGCAGCCGTCCACATTGCCGGCTCCGCTCAATGTAGTGGTTCCCGGCAATACCCGGCACCGCCGAGTTGCGCCGCGCCGGATCCGGTGATCTTCGTACTGAGGGCTTCAGCGGATCTTCGTAACGGGCCGGATCAGGCGATCTCCGTACTCGGCGGGGTCGTCGACCGGGTACGGGCCGACGGACGGTTGCGGGTCAGCAGTGCCAGCAGGCAGCCGGCCAGCGTCCAGCCGCAGAGCACGAACCACTGCGGCAGGGTCGGACCGTCCGGAAAATACGAGATACCGCCCGCGAATCAACGAAACGGACGCCCCGGGTGGAAAGTCGGACAGCCCGGACTTGCGCCGGATGTCGGTTACCGGGCGGCCAGGGTCGGGCCGAACAGTTGGCCGGGCCCCTTGCCCGCCAGGCACTGGTACCGGTGGTCGCCGGCGGCGAGGTCCGCCGGATCCGGCAGCAGCACCGCGTACTGCCAGTCGTGGGCGTCCATCCGCAGGGTGAACAGCCGGAAGCTCTCCGCCCCGCAGGCCTCGGCGATGGCCGGGTCGGACCGGATCGTGGCATGGTCGGCAGCCCGCAACCGGGTCGGCAGCTCACCGACCGCGAACATCTCCCAGGTGTGCCGGCCGGTGCAGGCGGTCGCGGTCAGGGTACGCGGAGAGTTCGATACCCGGCCGTTGAAGCATTCAAGATCGTCCGGACAGCGCAGCTCCGGTCGCAGCGTCAGGTGGCAGTTCGGCAGCACCGCGCCCGCCGGACCGCCGCTGGTGGGGTCGCTGGCAGGGCTCTCACTGGCCACCGCACCGGTCGTCCGCTGGTCGGCTCCGGTGATCGGGGGAAACGTGGTGGGACCGGAGCCCTTGGCGACGATCCAGGTGCCCAGGCTGGTCATCGCGAGCAGCACCAGCAGGCCGAGCCCGCCGGCGAGGGTCCGCAGCCAGGAACGGACAGCGTTGTCGGGCGAGGTACCCGTTCGGCCGGACGACGGGCCGGACGACGGGCCGGCAGCCGACGGCGGCGGGCCGGGCGGGCCGGGTCGTTGCCCGGGCACCTGGCCCGGCTCCGGCGGAGGTGGCACCGGAACGCTCCAGGACGGGTTGCGTTCCGGCCGGGACGGCACCGGGGTCGTCGGGTCGGCCCAGCTGCTCGACCCGGACGGTGGCCCACCGGAGACCGGGGCGATTGAAAACGGCGGCCGGTGCGGGGCAGCCGGGCTCCAGTGCTGACCGAGCGGTACCGCCGCCAGCATGTCCCGCAGCACGACCGCCGGAGGCCGGGCAGCGGGATCGTTCGCCATTCCCTGGCGTAGTACATCGGTCAGCGCCGGGTTGACCCCGGGCAGGTCCGGCAGCGGCCGGTCGAACATCTCCAGGAGAGCCACCAGGCTCGGGTTGCGCTCGTCGTCCCAGCGTGGCGGCTTGCCGCGCATGATGGCGTACAGGGTGGCGCAGAGCGCGTAGACGTCGGCGGCGGCCGACGGCGGACGGTGCTGGAACGACTCGGGTGGCGCGTACGCCGGGGTCAGCACCTCCAGGGTGACCGAGGCGTCGCGGTGCTCGACCAGCACGGCCAGGCCGAAGTCGGCCAGGGCCGGCTCGTTGAACCGGGAGTAGAGGATGTTGGCCGGTTTGACGTCGCGGTGCAGGACGCCGAGATGGTGGGCGTCGGCGAGCGCGTCCGCGATCTTGACCCCGACGTCACGGGCCTCGAAGGCGTCCAGCGGGGAGGTGCGCATCCGGTCGGCGTACGAGCCGTCGCACATCTCCATGATCAGGTACGGATGGAGATCCCCGGTGACGCCGACGTCGAAGAGGTCCACCACGTGCGGATGGGACGACATCCGCCCGGCGGCACGCGCCTCCCGCATGAACCGGCGCTGGTCCCGCTCGTTGTCCAGAGCCCGGTTCTCCACCTTGACGGCGACCTCCCGGCCGACCGACTCCTGGACCGCGCGATAGACGGTGGCGTAGCCGCCTCTGGCGAAGACTGACAAATCTGACAGTCCAGGCACTGTGGGGAACGGCAGCGCGCTCGGCAGTCTGTCGTTCACACGGTAAACGGTACCCAAGACCCCGGACAGCCGGGGCGACCCCGGGCCCCCGGGTCAGCCGTCGCCAGCCGACCGGCCGGTGCCGGGCGACGGTACGCCGACCCGGCGGCGACGTTCGGTCAGCAACGCCACCCCGGTCACCACCGCGCCCAGCCCTTCCCAGGCGGCCACCCCGACGAACCGCACCGGAGCCACCTCGGCGACTACGACCACGGTGAAGACCACCGTGGTGACCAGCCGGAAGATCACCGAGAACAGGAAGAACGGTCGCCAGTCGGTGACCGACGCCAACAGGTAGTAGACGCCCATGTTGAACGAGGCCATCGACGACGCCGTCATGAAGGTACGGGTGTAGTCGCCGGCCGCCCGCTCCCCGGTGGGCAGCGTGTCGAAGCCGAGCAGTACGAGCAGGACATCGGGCTGAGCCAGGCCGACCGCGCCCAGCAGCAGGGCCATCGCCCCGAACACGGCGACAGTCCATCCGGATACCGAACGGGGCAGCTTCATCGGGTTCCTCCGGCCACAGTGCGCCCAGGATGGAGCACAGTGGGAGTCAGGCTAGCGAGCGCGCCGCCCGGCCGGCATCCCCGGGTCCGCCATGATCCACCCCACCGACCAGGCCACCGTCATCCACAGCGGACCTGATCGCCTCGGCGGGCGCCCGCTCGCTGACCTGCTCGGTGCCGTACGCGAGACTGACCGCCCGGTCAGCTGCCTGCCGTGCCGCGACCTGCTCGCCGTTGGCGGCGAGCGCGGAGGCCAACACACCGAACCCGACGACCTGACTGCGGACGTCCTCCGCCGGCGAGTCCAACGCCCGCCGGGCCCAGTGCAGCGCCGGCTCCGGCTGCCCGTCGGCGAGCAGCGCCGCCGCGTACCGGGCCAACGTCTGACGCCGGGAGAACAACACCGCCGGGCTGTCCATCGCGGTCGCGACCGGTGCCAGCAACCCGACCGCGGTCGGCGGGTCACCCGCTGCGAGCCGCGCCGACGCGAGCAGCACCCGTGGCGCCACCTGGACGGCGGCCAACGGGTTGTGCGGTTCGACCGACGTCAGCACCGACTGCGCCAACCGCTCGGCACCGGCCACGTCACCGCATTGCAGGGCGACGAAGCCGCGCAGCGTCCCGGCCATCCCGATCAGCAACGGGTGATCGATTCGCTCGCCCTGGGCGAGCGCGTCGGAGAGCAGATCGGCGGCGTGTTCCCACTGGCCGAGCCCGCGCGCCACCACCCCCCGCGCCAGCAACGCGAAGCCCCGACCCCAGTCGTCGGCCGCGCTGTCGAAATCCCGGTACGCGCGCCGCGCCGACTGGTCCGCCTCGGCCAACTCACCCAACTCGGCCGCGGCGAACGCCTCCACCGCCCGGAGCGTGCCGACCGCCCACGCCTCCCCCACCCGCTCGCCGAACGGCAGGAAAACCCGGGCCAACCGGCGGGCGTCGGCCAACCGGCCGGAGAGCAGCCGGGCGAACGCGGTGGTGCCCCGCAGCCAGGCCCGCCCCACCGGGTCGTCCAGCTCGACGAACAGCCGCGCCGCCCGGTTCAGCACCGCGTCGGCGCCGGCGAAGTCGCCGCGCATCGTGGTCACCCACGCCAGGCTCTGCAACGACCAGGCCTGCCCACGCCGGTCGCCAGCTGCCAGGTTCACCTGGTACGCCGCAGCGAATCGGCTGCTCGCCCGGCTGAGCCGGCCGGCCAGGAAGTCGGCCATCCCGAGTCGGCGCATCGCCTCCGCCCGCTCGGCGGGCAGCCCGACGTCGGTGGCCACCTGCAACGCCTCACGCCACACCGCCACCGCACGGGCGGCGTCGCCCACCGCCCGGTGGGCCCGACCGGACACCAGCAGAGCACCGGCCCGGGCAGCCGCGTCCTCACCGGCGTTGGCGAGCACCTTCTCAGCGGTGGCCAGCGCCTCGGCCGGGCGGCCGGTCTGCAGCAGCGCCCGGGCGTAGACCAGCCGGTCGGCCTTCGGCACCGCGTCCCCGCCGAGCACGGACGCCCGCTCGGCGTACTCCACGGCCAGCTCCGGTTCACCGACCGCGATCGACCGGCGGGCCGCCCGGCCCAGCGCCGCGACCCCCAGCGGCCCGACGGCGCGGGCCGCCGAGTCCGGGCGCAGCCCGACCGCCTCGGCCAGGCCGACGGCCCGTTCGACGTGCTCGGCGACGAACACGTCCCGCAGCGCCGGGCTCATCCCGCCCGGCCCACCGCTCGCCGGGCCGGTGCCGACCGCCGCCGGCGCGTCGGCCCCGGCCGCCCACCGGGCCAGGCACGCGTGCCGTTCCGCCAGGTCGGCCTTGCCGATCCCGGCATAGGCCGCCTCCCGCATCAGCGGGGTCGGAAAGGCGAAACCGACCCGGGTCCGGTGCAGCATGCGGCGCTGCAGCAACTCCTCGACGGCCCGGTCGAGCTCGACCGCCACCACCGCCGCCGGCCGGCCGTCCCGCCGGTCCCGCAACGACTCCAGGGTGCCGTCCGGTACCACGTCGCCGACCACGGCGGCGTCACGCAGCACCGACCGGGCGTCGGCCGGCAACGCGTCGATCCGGGCGGCCAGCACCGCGGCCAGGTCCCGGGAGAGCAGCCGGCTGCTCAACGAGCCGGGTGCCAGCCGCCAGTCCGCGCCGTCGCCGGCGGCGTCGGCGTCGGCCGACGGACCGGTCCGGGTCAGCGCGCCCCGCTCGATCAGCAGGGTGACCAGCTCGGCCAGGTAGAACGGGTTGCCCTGAGCGGTGGCCAGCAGCCGGTCCACGTCGGGTTGCGGCAGCCGCCCACCGCCGAGGTACGAGGTGAGCAGCCGGGCCGCGTCGGCGCCGCGCAGCGGCGGCAACGGGTGCACCTCGGCGTCGGCCACCCCGGTCAGCACCCCGGCGGTACGCACCAGCTCGGGTCGGCCGAGCAGCAGCACCAGTACCGGACCGGTGAGCCGGGACAGCGTCTCGCCGAGCACCTCGACGGTGTCCGGGAGGGCGTCGTGCAGGTCGTCGACCACGATCAGCAGCGGCGCCTCCCGGGCCAGGGCGCTGAGCAGGTCGGCCACCGCGCTCGGGATCGCCTCCGCGTCGAGCACCGGAGCGTCCGTGGTCAGGTCCGCCGGACCGGACGACGGGTGCGCGGCAGCGGGCGGCTCCGCGTACCCGAGCAGGGTCAGTAGCAGGTCGACGGAGAGCGGCGGCGGTTCCGGACGGACCCGGGCCAGCCGCTGCCCGAGGCGACGCAGCCGCTCCTCGACCACCGGGCGGGTGACCGCGGTGGAGCTGTCCCGGGGCAGCCCGGCCGCGATCCGCACCAGGTCGGCCAGCGGGGCCAGCCGACGCCGCTCGCCGAAGGCGGCGCAGCGTACCGACAGCACCCGCGCGCCGGTGGGCGCCGCGTACCGCCCGGTGCCGACGTCGTAGCCGGCGGCGTACCGCTCGACCTCGACGGCGAACCGGGACTTGCCGATGCCGGCCTCCGCGGTGAGCACCAGCACCCGCGGATCGCCGTGGTCGATCACCTCGGTGAGCCGGCCCGCCAGCCGACCGATCTCGGCCTCCCGCCCGACGAACGGGGCCTGGTCGCCGATGCCCGACCGGGTGCCGGGCGCGTCGTGCAGACCGAGCAGCTCGTACGCCTCGACCGGGGCGCGTTTGCCCTTCAGCCGCAGCGGGCGCAGCTCCCGCCAGGCGGCGACGTGCCGGGTGCCGGTGACGGTGCCGGCGCCGGCGTACACCGCGCCGACCGCCGCCGCGTCGGCGAGCCGCGCGGCGGTGTTGACCGTGTCGCCGATCACCGTGTACTCGATGGCAGCCTGAATGCCGGCGACCACGTCACCGGTGTTCAGGCCGACCCGCAGGCCGAGCGGAGCACCGCCGCCACGCTCGTCGTCGAGCACCCGACGCACCGCCCGCTGCATGCTGAGCGCGGCCCGTACGGCACGTTCGGCGTCGTCCTCGTGGGCGACCGGGGCGCCGAAGACCGCCATGATCCCGTCGCCGGTCAGCTTGTCGACGTGCCCGCCGAACGTCTTGACCGCCCCGGCCAGGGCGGCGAGCACCCGGTCGGTGACGGCACCGACCCGTTCCGGGTCGAGATCCTCCGACCAGGAGGTGAAGTCGGACAAATCACCGAAGAGCACGGTGACCACCCGGCGTTCGGCGGCCGGCAGGAAGGCGGCCGCCGGCAGCGCGCCGCCGCAGTTGTGGCAGAACCGCGCGCCGGGTACCGCGACGGTTCCGCACACCGGGCAGGTCACTGCCGTTCCAACCCGGTCCGCCCCGGTGTCGATTCCCGGTCACCTGCCGCGCTGTCGGTCGGCCCGCGCAGGTAGGCGAGCTGCGCCCGGACCGACCACTCGGCGGCCGGCCACAACGCCCGGTCGACGGTGGCGTACACCTCGGCGACGACGGCCGCCGGTGCGGTCACGCCCCGGGCCACCACCTGGCGGACCTGGTCCAGCCGGGCCTGCCGGTGGGCCAGGTAGAACCGGGCGGCGGCGGCGCAGTCGGCCAGCGCCGGGCCGTGCCCCGGCAGCGCCGTCACCTCGTCGTACGCCGCGAGTCGCCGCAGGCTGGTCAGGTAGTCGCCGAGGTCGCCGTCGGGCCAGGCCACCACGGTGGTGCCCCGGCCGAGGATGGTGTCGCCGGTGAGCACGGCCTGCCGCCCGTCCGGCCCGGCGACCAGGAAGCAGGCCGAGTCGGCGGTGTGGCCGGGGGTGGCCAGCACGGTGACGGTCAGGCCGGCGGCGTCCAGCACGGTCCCGTCGCCGAGCCGGTCCGGTTGCTGCACCTGGTGGTCGGCGGTCAGGCCCCGGACCGGGGCCTGGAACCGCTCGGCGGCCGCCGGCACCGCCTCGACATGGTCCGGGTGCCCGTGGGTCACCAGGATCATCGAGTACGGGCCGTGCTGCGCCAGCCGGTCGAGATGCCCGGCGTCGGCCGGACCCGGGTCGACGAGGACGCCGTACCGCTCGCCCGGCCGGCGCAGCACCCAGGTGTTGGTGCCGTCCAGCGTCATCGGCCCGGGGTTGGGTGCCCGCACCAGGGTCGCCCAGCCCGGCAGATCGCTGGCCAGGGCCGCGGCGGGGGTGGTGACGTGCGCGGTCATGGCTGCGATGGTACGGCCGTACGGTGACTTCGCCGAGACTTCTTCAGCCCGCTCGGGTGCCGACCTGCGCCAGGCCGGTGCGCACCGGATCAGGCGACCTCGACGACGACCTCCACCTCGACCGGCGCACCGAGCGGAAGTTCGGCCACCCCGACGGCGCTGCGGGCGTGCCGGCCGGCGTCACCGAAGACCTCGCCGAACAGCTCCGAGGCCCCGTTGATCACGGCGGGCTGGCCGGTGAAGCCGGCGGTCGAGGCGACGAATCCGGTGACCTTGACGATCCGGGTCACGGCGTCGAGGCCGACCAGGGCGTCGATCGCGGCGAGCGCGTTCAGCGCACACCGGCCGGCCAGCTCCCTGCCCTGTTCGGGGGTCACCTCGGCACCCACCTTGCCAACGGCGAGCAGCGCTCCGTCGGCCATCGGCAGTTGGCCGGAGACGTAGACGTGCTGACCGGAGCGGACCGCCGGAACGTAGGCGGCCACCGGCGGGACCACAGTCGGCAGGCTCAGCCCCAGTTCAGCGAGGCGGGCGTGTGGTCCGGCGGTCACGACTTGGGCCGCTTCAGGTACGCCACCAGCTGGTCCGGGTTGGGACCGGGGATCACGGTGACCAGTTCCCAGCCGTCCTCACCCCAGTTGTCGAGGATCTGCTTGGTGGCATGCACCAGCAGTGGCACGGTGACGTACTCCCACTTCTGCATCGCGTTACGGCTCCTAGCTCTGATTCGGCAACCGCCACAGCCTAAGGCCAACGGCCGGGAGGGTGAGCCGGGTGCGTCGGCCAGATACCCTGACCGTCTGGTGGCGGCTACCGTCCGCCGACGACGAGACCTGAAACCTGGGGATGAGGATGACGCAACCGCCCAGTGGCGAGGCACAGCCACCGGACGCACAGCCACCGGCGCCGGACGCACAGCCGACCGAGGCACAGCCGACAGGGCCTGGGCAGTCGGCAGGGCCGGGACAGTCGATCCCGCCGCCGCCTTGGCAGCGTCCTACCGCACCGCCGTTCGTTCCGCCGCCGGACCGGTCGCCGTACGCCCCGCCGCCGGCCGGCGCACCGTTCGCGGCGGCACCGGGTGGCCCGCCGTTCCCGCCTCCGCCGGGACAGTCCGCACCGCCGCCCGGGCAGCCTGTACCACCGCCGCCCGGCCAGCCGGTGTCACCGGGACAGCCGTTACCCCCCGGCCAGCCCGTACCGCCGACTCCCGGCGCACCGGCCGCAGCTGCCGCCGGCCGCCGACGTGGCCTGCTGATCACCTCGGTGGTGCTCGGTGTGGTGCTGCTGCTCTGCGGTGGTGGCGGCATCGCGGCGTTCCTGGTGATCAACAACCTGGAGACGGGTAGCGGCGCGGCCGAACCGGTCGCCGCCGTGGACGAGTTCCTCCAGGCGGTGTACACCGACCGGAACGTCACGGCCGCGGCCGACCTGGTCTGCCGGGAGGCCCGGGACGAGTCCGCGCTGATCGAGAAGGTGGAGGAGATCGAGGGCTACTCGTCGACGTACCGCAACCCGCAGTTCGAGTGGAACGTGCCGACCGTCGACGAGCAGGACGAAGATCGGGCCGTCGTCTCGGTCACCGTGCGCATGGTCACCGAGGACGAGCGCAGCGCGGAGCAGGATCTCAGCTTCATGGTGGTGCAGAAGTCCGGCTGGTTCGTCTGCGACGTCAACTGAGCGGCGTCGCGCACTAGTCTGGTTGGACGTGGGGGTCACCGAGCAGTCACCTGTCGCCGCCGTACCCGGCTGGCCGTCCCGGTTGCACGTGGTGACCGGCAAGGGCGGGACCGGCAAGACCAGTGTCGCCGCCGCGCTGGCGCTCGCGCTGGCCGGCTCGGGCCGGCGCACCCTGCTCGCCGAGGTGGAGGGCCGCCAGGGCATCGCACAGCTGTTCGACCTCGGGCCGCTGCCGTACCAGGAGCGCCGGATCACCACCTCGGCCGCCGGCGGCGAGGTCCGCGCCCTGGCGGTGGACCCGGAGGAGGCGCTGCTGGAGTACCTCGACATGTTCTACAAGCTGGGCGCGGCCGGGCGGGCGCTGCGGCGCCTGGGCGCCATCGACTTCGCCACCACCATCGCCCCCGGGCTGCGCGACGTCCTGCTCACCGGCAAGGTGAAGGAGGCCACCACTCGGATGGTGGACCGGCGACGGGTCTACGACGCGGTGGTGCTCGACGCACCGCCCACCGGGCGGATCGGCCGGTTCCTGAACGTGACCGCCGAGGCTGCCCGGCTGGCCAAGGTCGGCCCGATCAAGACGCAGAGCGAGGGCGTCGCGGTACTGCTGCGTTCGCCGATCACCGCGGTGCACGTGGTGACCCTGTTGGAGGAGATGCCGGTGCAGGAGACCCTCGACGCGGTCGCCGACCTGACCGCGCTGGGCATCCCGGTGGGCAATGTGATCGTCAACTCGGCCCGGCCGCCGCTGCTCGCTGACGGACCGGTCGGCCAGACGCAGCTACGGCGCGGGCTGGCCGCAGCCGGGCTGCCGACCGACCGGGAGACGGTGACCGGCCTGCGGGCCGAGGCACAGGAGCACCTCACCCGCCGCGCGCTGGAGGACTCGCTGCTGACCGACCTGGTCGAGTTGGGCCGGCCGATCGTCCGGCTGCCGCTGCTGCCGGACGGGGTCACCCGCGAGGGCCTGGACACGCTGGCCGCAGCGTTGCTGACCGGCACCGGGCCAGCTGCTGGAAGCGACCTCACAGCGACTTGATCGGCGGATCCTGGGCCGACCCCGATACGCTCGACTGGTGCCTCCTGATCACGCAGCGCCACCGCTGGACGTCGACCGGATCCTGGCCGATCCGGGCGTGCGGATCGTGGTCTGCTGCGGTGCCGGCGGGGTGGGCAAGACGACGACCGCGGCGGCCCTGGCGCTGCGCGCCGCTGAGCGGCACGGCCGGCGCACCGTGGTACTCACCATCGACCCGGCCCGCCGGCTGGCGCAGTCACTGGGCCTGACCGAGCTGGACAACACCCCACGGCAGGTCAAGGGCATCGAGGTGGAGGCCAGCGGCGGCGAGTTGCACGCCATGATGCTGGACATGAAGCGCACCTTCGACGAGGTGGTGCTCGCGCACACCGACACCGACAAGGCCGCCGAGATCTTCGCGAACCCCTTCTACCAGGCCATGAGCTCGACCTTCGCCGGTACGCAGGAGTACATGGCGATGGAGAAGCTGGGCCAGCTGCACGCCGGTGGCGAGTGGGATCTGATCGTGGTCGACACGCCGCCGTCGCGGTCCGCGCTGGATTTCCTGGACGCACCGGCCCGGTTGGCGCGCTTTCTGGACGGCCGGATGCTCCGACTGCTGCTGGCACCGGCCCGGGCCGGCGGTCGAAGTATGTTCAGCCTGGTGACCGCGTCGTTCGGGGTGTTCTCCCGGGCGGTGCAGAAGATCCTCGGCGCCCAGTTGCTCAGTGACCTGTCCGGTTTCGTGGCGGCGCTGGACTCGATGTTCGGCGGTTTCCGGCAGCGGGCCGAGCAGACGTACCGGGTCCTGCAGGCCGACGAGACGGCGTTCCTGCTGGTCGCGGCGCCGGAGCCGGATGCGGTACGGGAGGCGGCGTACTTCGCCGGTCGGCTCGGCGCGGAGCGGATGCCGCTGGCCGGGCTGGTGCTCAACCGGGTGCACGAGCCGGCCGTACCCGGGTTGTCCGCCGAGCGGAGCCTGTCCGCCGCGCAGGAGCTGGACCGCGACGGCGGGCATCCGGCGACGGCCGGGGTGCTGCGGGTGCACGCCGCGGTGGCACAGCAGTCGGCGCGGGAGCGCCGAGTCGCGGCGATGTTCACTGACGCGTTCCCGCAGGTGCCGGTGGCGACCGTCCGCGCGCAGCCCGCCGACGTGCATGACATCGACGGGCTACGGACGATCGGCCACGCGGTCGCCGGCTGAGCCTGGCCCCGCGCAGCTCCCTCTGGTCCTGCACAGCTCCCGGTTCAGCGGATCACTTGGTGGCGACGAGCACCTTTTCGCGGTCCCGCATGGCTGCTTCGAACATTCTGCGCCAGCTCGCCACCTGCGGGTGCCGGCGCAGCAGAGCCCGCCGTTCCCGCTCGGTCATGCCGCCCCAGACCCCGAATTCGATCCGGTTGTCGAGTGCGTCGGCCAGGCACTCGTACCGGACCGGGCAACCCCGGCAGATGCGCTTGGCCACGTTCTGCTCAGCGCCCTGCACGAACAACGCGTCCGGGTCTCCGCTCTGGCACGCCGCCAGGCTGGGCCAATCAGCGATCATGCCCATCGTTCCACGTCCCCCCTAGCAATTTCCGCTTGCAACCGGTGGAGTCAGTCGGCAAGCCGGGCGGCTGACGCTGCTTTCCCCCGCAGCACGCCGCCGTGCGATCCTCGCCGGACCATCATGTTCTGTAGTTGGGTGATTACGCAACGTTATTGGCGAAATCCGCTTATCCGGACACAACACCCTTCCCGGGCGCTCTGCCGAGCAGGGGTACCCGAGGCGGAAACGGGGAAACCCCGCCACCCACACCTTCCCGGGGGGAAAGTAGGCGGCGGAGACCACAACCGCCGGACGGGTCTCTGCGTTTAGCACAACGAGGCCGGAGCCGGCAGGAAATGCACAGGTGCGCCACACGGCGACCTCTTCAGTCCCTCACGTACCCTGACTGGGTGACCTTGATGCGGAAGCGAGACCACAACCCACTGACCAACGCCGCATCGCTGCTGATCTGTGGGCTGCTGGCCGGCGTGGTGGTCGCCGCTGCCGCGTTCCCCGCAGTGGCGATGTCTGGCCTGGCAGCCAAGGCAGGCGCGGAGACCTTCGACAAGCTGCCCAGCGAGCTGACCGTCAAGCGAGCGCCGCAGATCAGCTACCTGTACGCCGCCGACGGCAAGACCACGCTCGCCGCGATGTACGACGAGAACCGCCGCGACGTCCCGATCAAGGACGTCGCACCGATCATGCGGGCGGCGATCATCGCGGCCGAGGACCACAACTTCTACGAGCACAACGGGGTCGACGTCAAGGGTGTCGCCCGGGCCTTCGTCGCCAACCAGGGCGCCGGCGAGACCACCCAGGGCGCCTCGACGCTGACCATGCAGTACGTCCGGCTGGCCATCGCCTACTCGGCGACCCACCCCGAGGACGTGATCGCCGCCACCGAGGACACCAACGCCCGGAAGCTGCGCGAGATGAAGTACGCGATGCAGCTCACCAAGGAGATGACCAAGGACGAGGTGCTGGAGCGCTACCTCAACATCGCCCCGTTCGGCAACGGCGCGTACGGCGTCTTCGCCGCCAGCCAGGTCTACTTCAGCAAGCAGCCGGCGGACCTCACCATCGACGAGGCCGCCATGCTCGCCGGCCTGGTCAAGGCCCCGACGGCGTTCGACCCGACCACGCCGGGTGGCTACCCACAGGCCGTCGACCGGCGCAACTACGTCATCGACAACATGGTCAAGACCGGGGCGATCACCCAGGAGGAAGCCGACGAGGCCAAGGCCGTCGAGCTGGTCGTCAACGGCAAGCGCGCGCCGAACGGCTGCGTCGCCGCCAACAAGAACCACTGGGGCTTCTTCTGCGACTTCTTCTACCGCTGGTGGATGGAGCAGGAGACGTTCGGTGCCACCAGCTACGACCGGGAGCGGCGGCTCAAGAGCGGCGGCTACCACATCGTCACCAGCCTCGACCTGCAGACGCAGGACGCGGCGAAGAACGCCGTCGAGGACGCGCTGAAGACCGGCAGCAAGCACGCGCTGATGGTGGCGGCGGTCGAGCCGGGCACCGGGTACGTACGCGGTATGGCGGTCAACCGCAACTACAAGCTCGACGACCCGGACAACCCGAAGAACAAGCTCTCCAGCGACCCGAAGAAAGCCGACAAGGGCATCCGGGGCACCTACCCGAACACCACGAACCCGCTGCTGACCGGTGGCGGTGACATCACCGGTTACCAGTTCGGCTCGACGTTCAAGATCTTCCCGCTGGTGGCGGCCCTGGAGAAGGGCTACCCACTGGAGTACACAATCAACGCCAAGAGCCCGTACGAGTCGAAGTACATTGTCGAACGGGGCAGCCCGGCCGCCTGCGCGGGCACCAACAAGTACTGCCCCAAGAACGCCAACTCCAGCATGAACGGCGTACACAACATGTGGAGCGCCTTCGGCGCCTCGGTCAACACGTACTTCGTGCCGCTGCAGGAGCGGGTCGGCGCGGCCTCCGCCGTCGACGTGGCGCAGCGCCTCGGCATCACCTTCCGGGCCTCCAACGACGCCCGGTTCGCCGCCGACCCGGAGGGTGCCAACCAGTGGGGCGCCTTCACCCTCGGCGTCTCCAGCACCACGCCGCTGGAGATGGCGAACGCGTACGCCACCCTCGCCGCCGACGGCAAGTACTGCAAGCCGATCCCGGTCAAGGAGATCCGCGACCAGGACGGCAACAGCCTGGACATCGCCCAGCCGCAGTGCAAGCAGGTGGTCTCCACCGAGGTGGCCCGGGCCGCGATCGACGCGGCGCGCTGCCCGGTCGGTGACAACTCGTCGACGTCGCAGTGCCGGAGCCGCACCGCCGGTGGCGTACGCAGCATCGTCGGGCACCCGGTGGCCGGCAAGACCGGCACCACCGACGCCGAGAAGACCGCCACCATGGTGGTGACCACCAAGCAGCTCGCCGTCGCCGGGGTGCTGGCCGACCCGGACTGGGCCGACACCAACGCCACCATGTCGCACGACATCGTCAACCCGGCGGTCTACGAGACGCTGCGGGACGCGATGAAGGGCAAGGAGAAGCAGCAGTTCAAGGCACCGAGCGGCAAACTGGTCCGCGGTGAGCAGCGCTCCATCCCGGGGGTGCAGTGTCAGTCGATCGACAACGCCCGGTCCCGGCTGGCCGGTGCCGGATTCGAGGTCGAGGTGGACCGGTCCGGTGCGGTCGACTCCACCTGCCCGGCCGGCACCGCCGCCGGCACCAGCCCGAGCGGCCGCACCATCAAGGGCGGAGTGGTGATCATCCGGGTCAGCAACGGCCAGGGTGCCCAGCCGAGCCCGGGCGACGGTGACGGTCCCGGTGGGCCGGGCAACGGGCCGGGACGTCCCGGTAACCCGGGCAACCCGGACGACTGACTGGCGAAATCTAGTGGCGGGCGGGCACCGATCCACATCGGTGCCCGCCCGTCCGCTTCAACCCCTGCTCGCCCGGTACGAGAACTTCCGAGCCGGACCAGTTGATGTCGAGGTTGCCGAGGTCGCTCTCGGGCTGGTCGTCCTCGTCGAGAGTGCTGAAGGCGGCATGGTAGCAGCCGAACCCGTGGCCGCCGGCCAGGGTCGCGATCGCCCAGCCGCGCAGGTTCTCCTCCAGCTTCTCCGGCTGACGTGGGTCGACGGCGACCCGGATGACTTCGAGCAGGTCGTACGTCTGGTCGCGCGTGCCGGCGCTGTCGATGCGGCACAGCGAGAACCCGTACCGCTCGCCTTCCTCCCTCGTCTTGAGCTCGGTTGAATAGTTTCGGTACTGGGAGATTTCGGGGGCGGCGAATCGCCGATCACGTGGTCGGCTTGCTCCGGGTGTTGTCGTTCCGGGTTGGGGCGGGGGTTCGTGGTGTGGTCGGGCCGCCTGGTCGCGCGTCGGTGTCGCTGTGGTCAGCCGGGTGCCGGGCGGACGGCGGTGAACAGGTTGTCGAACGCGGCCTGCGGATGTCCCGCTGGCGGCCGTCGGTTCTCCCCAACGGCGGCCAGTTAGTTCCCCGCCGTGGGTGGTGTTTCTGGTCAGTTCAGTAATTTCACCCGCTGTCCGGTGGTGGCCTGGTTGAGCCGGAAGCTGTCGCCCTGTATGACGACGACGTGGGCGTAATGCAGGTTCGAGCTGACGGCGAGGCTGCGGCGTTCGTAGGCGGCGTCAACGAGGCGGTAGAAGCCTTCGGCGGCGTCGGGTGAGACGGTTGACATCCTCGCCGCCCTAAACGGCGGCGATTCCAGCCACGCCGCGCGTGATACGCGCGGTGTTCTGGTGGGCTACCGTTTCACCGCGCGGTGCCGGGACGGGTCCCGGTCCTACCCGCGCTCCACGGTCGTTGAAGTCCGCCTGCCCGGCGGCCTTGATGTTGATCGCCGCGTTGACGTCCCGGTCGTGGTGACCGCCACACGGACAGACCCACGACCGCACGTCCAACGCCATCCGCTCGTTGATCCGGCCACAGTCCGAGCACATCCGGGTGGACGGAAGCCACCGGTCCACCCGGGCGAACGGTCCCCCGAGCTGTCCCGGGCGGTCCACGACGCGAACTCGACCGCCCGTACCCACATCCCGAACCCGACCACCGGCGAGTGCCACCGGTGCGGCGGCGTACCCGGCCCCTGCCGGCCGTTCCTGCGGGCGATCGCCATCCTGGACCGGTGGGACCCCAGTAGTGCCCGGCGGATCCGCGCCGTACTCCATCTCTCCGGGCTGATGACCGCCGGATACCCGCGCACGACGACCAGGACGAGTCCGCCGAGTCGTACGGAGCGTCGGACGATGCCTGACGACGAAGCTCTGGTGTGCCCCGGTGATCTGGTGGCGCTGCGGCAGTGCGACCACGTGGACGGCAAGCGCCCGGTCCGGCTCCGAGTCCAGGAGGTCTGGCCCTCCCCGCAGTGGCGTTCGTGGATGCTGCTTCACGGCCGGGGAATCAACGCTGAGGAGCCTGACCGCGACGGCAAGACGGTCAAGGTCCAGGCTGTACAAGGACGAGCTCAACCGGCCGGGCGCGGTCCTCAGCAGGGGCCGTCGGACCCGGCTGAACGGCCGGCCCGCCCGGATCTCTCCCGGGCGGGCCGGCCGGCTTTCAGCGACAGATCAGCGACGAATCACCGATGGGTGACGGTGGCTCACCGGCGCGGTGCCTCGTCGGCGGCGAAGGCGCTGACCCACGCCAGCGCCGAGTTCCAGTTGATGGTGATCTCGTTTGTCGACCAGGCCTCCAGGTTGTCCACGTAGCACAACTGGGGGGCGCAGCCGTGCAGCCAGGACGCCGACAGCGGGTCCTGCAGGCTGGAGTTCGGCCCGCCGGACACCGAGCCGACCGGCGGATTCGGCAGCGTCGAGTCGAACGACCTCGCGTACCAGCGGCTGTGCTGGTTCTTCGCGTCGTTGGTGCCGTACCCGGTGACGTAGGACTGACCGAGGGCGTTGCGGCCCAACAGGTAGTCGAACGCCTCGAACACCGCGTCGACGTACATCGTGTTGCCGGTCAGGTCGTACGCCGTGGCGATCACCACCTGATTGTTCAGGATCGACGCGTTCGATCCCCAGTCGTACAGACCGCTGGCCGGGGTGTACGTCTGCCCGAACCGTTCGGCCTGCTGGAACGAGATCAGCCGGTTCGCCGCGGTCGTCACCCAATGGCGGATCTGCGCCTGCTCGGACAGTCCGCTGCCGAAGCGGGCCAGGTCCAGCTGGGCGAGAGCGGCGACCTGCCCCCAGTAGAAGCCGTTCTGGTTGAACGCCGCCCCCGCAGTGTGGTACGGGTTGGCCCGCACCGCGTCGAGGTACGTCCCGCTGCCGGTGGTCAGGTACAGCTGCGTCGCCGCCCAGTAGAACTCGTCGGTGACGTCGCTGTCGGCGTACGGGCCACCGCCGGAGCGGTCCGCCCTGGGCGCGTAGAGCGTCGGGTTGGCCAGCGCCGCGGCGTAGGCCCGCTGCGCCGCCGACCGCAGCCGGGAGGCGAAGGCCGCGTCGTACGGGGCGTAGAGCCGCGCCCCCTGGGCGGCGACCGCGGCCAGGTTCAACGTCGCCGCCGTCGACGGCCGGTGCAGCTCGCGCTGCTTCGTGTCCTGGTGCGGCAGCATCGGCGGCCCGGTCCACGACTCGTCGTGGACCTTGTGGTGCACCATCCCGGCCAGTGGCAGCCCGTCCGGTACCTGCATCTTCAGCATGAATTCGAGGTTCCAGCGGGCCTCGTCGAGGATGTCGGGCACGCCGTTGCCGCGCTCCGGGATCGCCAGGGTGGAGTCGCCCAGCGGCCCGGACCGACCCACCGCCACGGCCCGTTCCCACGCCGAGAGCAGCTGGTAGGTGGCGATGCCGCCGTTGACCACGTACTTGCCATGGTCACCCGCGTCGTACCAACCGCCGGTGACGTCCAGCGTGTAGTCACATGTCCAGTTGTCCATGAACGACTGCGGGAACTGGCACGGCACCGCAGTGTCGCCCCCGCCCGGCGAGGACGCCACATGCCCGGCCGGGCGGGCGTACTCCGCCCCGGCAATGCCGCCGTCGATCGCGATGCCGCTCCGGTTCGGGTAGAAGAACCGCATCGAGTCCGTTCGCAGTGACGCGTACAGGTCCGTCCGGATGTCGAACGGGTAGCTGGCCTGGCCACCGACCACCAGCTCGAACCGGCCGGTCGCCGTAACCGAGCTGAAGTCGACCAGGTGGACCGAAGCGCCGGCCGAGCCGTCGAAGCCGGCCGGGACGGTTTGCCCGGTCGCCACGTCGCCGCCGCCGACCCGCCGCAGCGTCCAGGACTGCGGGTTCGCCGCGTCCGTCACCAGCGTCGCCCGTTTCGGCCCCTGCGGCAGGTAGCCGTGCTGGTTGACCTTCACCGCCGGACCCCGCTGCGCCTGGTACACGTAGCTGGCACCGTTGAGCGTCACGTCGTCCATGCAGAACTCGTACGCCTGGTCCGACCCGCCGAGGCGGAACTGTACCTGCGACAGCACGTACTCCTGGCTGAAGCTGGTGTTGAAGGTGTACTCGTAGGTCCGCCACGCCCCGCCGGTGACGGTCGGATACTTGACCAGGTACGTCGTGTGGTTCGGGTTGTCGAACGGAGCGATCTGCACCACCAACGGCACCGTCTCGCTGGTCCGCACCCGGAACCGGAACGTGTAGGAGTTCCCTCGTGGCAGGTAGATGCTGTTGTGCCCGACAAGCACATCCCATGGCTTCTCCGATGCCGGGGCGGTCACGCAGAAGACCCCACCGTCCACCTTCGGCGTCATCCCCGCGTTCACCCACCACGGTTTGAAGCTGCCGGTGAAGTTGCTGTTCTGAATCAGCCGGCCAGTCACCTGCGGACGCGGATCACCACCGCTGTACGCCGGCAGCGTCCCCGGCGGAAGCTGCTCCGGGGAGGTCGGTACGCCTGGCTGGCCCGGCCCCTGTTCGCCTGACCCGTAGCGCGGCAGCCGCCAACCGTCGACGCCGCCCTCGACGCTGTCGAGCAGCAGCAGGTCCGCGACCTGGTCGCCATCGAGGTCGCTGAAGATCGCACCGGAGCCACCAGCCAGCGGCGCACCCATCCGGATGGTGCCCAGTGACCGCCAGCCGGTCGAGCTGGTCCACGGGCTGCCGACGTTCTCCCATGCCTGGACCCCGCCAGTGACGTAGTCGACCAGGAGCAGATCCGCGCGGCCGTCCCCGGTGACGTCGGCGAAGTAGACCTTCCCGCCGCCCTGTCCCTGGCCCGGATGCCCGAAGCCGTCAATCCGGCTCCAATCAGCCGGCCCGGGCAGGCCCCACGCGGTGTTCTCCCAGGCGCTCACGGTGTTGTCCGCAGTGACCGTCAGGTAGTCGCTGTCACCGTCACCGTCGATGTCGAGGAAGAAGCGCCGCTCGGCAGCGGCGAACCCGAGGTTGTCCGCGACCTGGCTGCCCGCCGCCCACCGGATGTCGCTGATCGACGACTCACTGCGCCAGGCTTGGATCATCGGGACACCGGTCGGTGACTGGCTGGCCTCGAGGACCGCGATAAGGTCGGCTCGGTCATCGCCGTCGAGGTCGCCGAAGTGGACCTGGTCGGCGTTGAACTGCTCCAGTATGTCCTCGATCGGTCCGGCGTCACTACGCTGCGCCCAGAGCCGCTGGCCGTCCTCGCCACACCCGACGTTCTGCGACAGTTCGGCGCGTCCGGCCGCCGCGACCAGGATCCGGTCCGACAGGCCGTCGCCGTCGACGTCCGCGTACTGCAGTTTGGTCCTCGATACCGTTTCGCCCGAGCTGTTGTCGTTATCGAGCAGATCGAGGCGCCGCTTGAGGCCGTCCTGCATCCGGCCGAGTTCCTGCCACCCGAGCCCAGTGCCGTTGCCGGAGCTGGGGTCGTAGCCGGGGCACTTGCCGGTCGCGAACGTTCCGATCCCGTGCCGGGCTGCGAGCTCCACTGCCTTGCGCAGGACGTCCGCGGCCTCGGCCGTGAACATGTCGGCTGCGTGGCTGACGAGGCTCTTGAGCGAGTTCCACACCTTGAGGCTGGTCTCCCTCAGGAACTTCCCCAGCGCGGCGTACATGGGCCGGACAGTCGACTCGACCAGCTGAATGGCACCGTGCAGGGTCGCGCCGACGAACGCACCGCCGAGCGCGGTCCCGAGTACGTCCGACCACACGTCGCTATTGATCTCCTTGCCGGCGAAGACAGCCGACAGCAACTCCCGTACACCGCCTGCGATGAATCCCGCGAAGGCTCCGCACAGCACCGCGGCCACCGGCGCCTCTGGCGCGAAGAAGGCAACGCAGGTGCCTTCGACGAGCGCCCAGACACCGAAGAAGATCAACGCCAGCGCGATCTTCTTCAGGACGCCGATCCAACTCCACGCGGCCTCGACCTCCGCCTGCGGGATCACTATCACCAGGTGGTTGGCCATCCGGTGAATCTCGCCGTCGAAGTCGATATCCTCGTCCTGCTCCGCGTAGTACCCGATCCCGAACTCGTCCGCCTTTGCGAGGAGGTACGAGCTCAGGCTGGCTCCCGCGTCGCGCGCCTGGTTGGCGTCGTCAACCTGACGTTGCAGGATCTCGCGGAGCTCAGCCTCGTCGCGGGCGGGGGTGAACTCCAGGATCGCGACGATGTCGTCGTCGCGCTCTGCGAACACGCCGAAACTCCCGATGTCCCGGGCGCAACCAATACGTAGCGTGACCTCACCCGGTCCGGTCGCTCCAGCTTCGAGAGCCGATTCACCGAATTCGCAGCCTGACGCGCTCTGCGCCGCGACGGGTCGTGCGTGGCCGGTCACCACCAGCACGACCACCAGCGCGAGCGCAACGCAATAGGTCCATAGTGGTCGACGTCTGGCTCGCAGCCAAACTAGGGTTTGCATCAACTGCAGCACCCAACTCTTCATCGCCGATGTGGCGAACCTGAACAGGAGACGGGGGTGTGACCCGGACGGGCAGCGGACTGCCGCCGGCGGCGATGTGGAGGTGATCCTACGCATCTGTGATCAACCAGGAAAGCGCAGGTCCCGGCACCAGCCCCAGCCACCGCAATGGATGGACTGAGGCCTGGACTCACGAGATCCGGCCCCGAACAACAGCCCCTACCGCTCGGATCCTGAGTGTTCACCAACAGTCAGCATTCACTAGGGATCCACCTGGACGTGGCCCAGAGAGTGGTGACCATACAGCCCTAGGGCGTGTATCAAAGTCGGTCACAGCCACTCGTTGATCGCCGCGACCTGCACGGTCGCCTCGTACCGGACGGCGAGTTTGTCGTAGCGGGTCGCGACGGCACGGTCCAGGTTGACCACCGGGATGCCGGCCTCGGTTGCGCTTGAGCCGGTTGATCCCGCACTCGACCGCGTGGCGCTGCTGGTAGATCTCGGGGTCGAGTGCGGGATCAACCGGGGCACCCGGATTCGGTCGAGGACCGTCGTGAACTGCGGGCTGTCGCCACGCTGCCCACCGGTCAGCACGATTGACAGCGGTTTCTGTCCCTGTTCACAGCCCAGGTGCAGTTTCGTGGTCCGTCCGCCACGGGAACGCCCCAACGCGTGGTCGTCGGGTTCCGACCCGGTACCGCCGGGCGGTTCGGCCTGCAGATCCCCCTTTTACGCGCTCCGGCGGCGTGCTGGTGCGCGCGGCTGATCGTGGAGTCCACGGACACGTCCCAGACGATCCGTCCCGCCGCGTCGGCCAGGGCCTGCAACGCGGTCAGGATCCTGGCCCAGGTCCCGTCGCGCTGCCACCGGCGGAACAGGGCGTACGCCGCCGCCCAGGAGCCGTAGTGGTCGGGGATGTCCCGCCACGGGGCGCCGGCCCGGGTCCGCCACCGGATCGCGTCGATGAGCTGCCGTTTCGTTGATGCGGGCGGTCGGCCCGGCCGGCGTGCGGTGGGCAGGAGAGGCTCCAGGACTGCCCACTGAGCGTCCGTCAGGTCGTGCCGCCTCGTCACCGCTACGCTGGTCACGAGGTCTCCGTGTCGATGGTTCGTCTTGGTCGATAAGCCATCCACCGGAGACCTCGCTGTTTGCCGGGCAGCGACACACCGGAAGTTCGTCACCCGCCCACCTGCTCGGTGAACGTCCGGCGTCGACATCCACCCTGGTCGCAATGCCAGCGGCGTTTGCGCCACCGTAACCGCGTCGCCCGGCTCGCCACGGGCAGATCCCGGGGCCGGGTCGTCACCCAGTCCTTGACCCGCCGGGCCCGCGCACCGCAGTCCGAGCGGCATCGTACCTGCTCATCGGCGGTAGACAGAGCGACCACCGGGACACCGTCGGGGTCCAACCTGACCCGGTCCACCATCCAGGCCCAGCAGCCGGGTCATATTGTTGACCATGCTCGCAGCTCTCCGCTTGTGAACATCCGATCTAGACACTCAGATGATCACCGAAGGGCTGCGAGCCCTCTACGCCAGGGTCACCGTCAACCGCGAACCCCACTCAACTCAGAAGAGCCGTTGAAGGCCAGGCAAGCAACTGCTCCGATGGAGCTTACGTATTGAGTGGCATTCACTGTATCGGGACTGCGGGAGCTACTCGCAGTCCCGATAGGCTTTCAAGTTCGGCACCTATCGCAGCTTCCGGTCAAAGGCCGAGCTGGCGGCGTACCGCGGCTGCCACCCGGCCTCCCTCGGCCTGGCCGGCCACCGCGGCCTGGGCCGCCTTCATGGCCGGGCCCATCTGCGCCTTGCCGGTGAACCCACCCTCGGCCAGTGCGGTGGCGACGATGCCGGCCAACGCCTCGTCGTCGAGCTGACGCGGCAGGTAGCGGTCCAGCACCTCGCCCTCGGCCCGCTCCTTGGCGGCCTGATCGACCCGGCCGGCGTCGGCGAACGCCGCAGCCGCCTCCCGGCGCTTCTTCGCCTCCTTGGTCAGCACGGCCAACGCCTCCTCGTCGGAGAGCTCCCGCTTGGCCTTGCCGGCGACCTCGGCGTTGCCGATCGCGGCCAGCGCCATCCGCAGGGTGGAGGTGGTCAGCTCGTCCCGGGCCTTCAACGCGGCCCGCATGTCAGCGGTCAGGCGGTCCTTCACGGTGCTCATGAGTGGCCAAACTACCCTGGTCGGCATGCGAAAGCGCACCGTATTCCGGCTCGCCGCCGGCACCGCAGCACTCGGCGCCGCCACCCTGGCGTACGCCTCGCTCATCGAGCGCAACATGTTCACCCTGCGCCGGTTCGACGTGCCGGTGCTCGCGCCGGACGCAGAACCGCTGCGCATCCTGCACCTTTCGGACATGCACATGATGCCCGACCAGCGGCGCAAACAGGCCTGGGTGGCGGCGCTGGCCGGGCTGGACCCGGACCTGGTCGTGGTCACCGGCGACAACCTCGCCCACCCGGACGCCGTACCGGGCGCGCTACGGGCCCTGCAGCCCCTGCTGGACCTACCCGGCGTGTTCGTCTTCGGGTCGAACGACTACACCGGCCCGGTGTGGAAGAACCCGCTGAGCTACCTGCTGCCCGAGCGGGACTACCGACCCGGCCCGGACCTGCCGTTCGAGGAGCTGCGCGAGGTGCTGGTCGGCGCCGGCTGGCACGATCTGAACAACCGCCGGGCGTCGTTCAAGGCCGGCGGCCGGCTGATCGACGCGGCCGGTGTGGACGACCCGCACATCGAACGCGACGATTACGCCGCCGTCGCCGGCCCGCCGTCGCCGGAGGCCGACCTGAGTCTCGGCCTCACCCACTCTCCCGAGCCCAGGGTGCTGGACGAGATGGCCGCCGACGGGCTCGACCTGCTGCTCGCCGGGCACACCCACGGCGGGCAGGTCTGCATGCCGTTCGTCGGCGCCCTGGTCACCAACTGCGACCTGCCCCGGTCGATGGCCAAGGGCCTGCACCGGTGGCCGGGCACCGACTCGTGGCTGCACGTCTCGGCCGGGCTGGGCACCCACCCGACCGCGCCGGTCCGGTTCGCCTGCCCGCCGGAGGCCACCTTGCTGACGTTGATCGCCCGCTGATCCAACGCTGACCGAACGTCGACGCAGGTCAGCCTGCGTCAGCCGGCGGCCCAGTGACGCGCCGCCCGTGGGCCGGCGGCGGCGCACCGGGGATACCGGATTTGCCCTGCCGAGCCGGTGGGCTAGTATTGCCCAGCGGACCTCGGGGTGTGGCGCAGTTTGGTAGCGCGCTTCGTTCGGGACGAAGAGGTCGTCGGTTCAAATCCGGCCACCCCGACCAGGTCAAGGGCCATGTCGATCACATCGATATGGCCCTTCGCATGTCCAACTGCGTGTCTGAGCGCCCTGGCTGGTGCAGTCCAGTTTCTCACCTTGCGGCGGATCGCCGGATGAGGCGGTAGCGGGGCGGGGGTGGGTCCGGACGCCCGCGATGCTCGTGTTGGTGTTCACGCACCTGGTTCTCCCAGATCTCCTGGTCGTAGTCGGGGTCGGGCGGGATCCAGCGGTGTGAGCCGTCGTCGTAGTGCATCGGTTCGTCGCCGGGGCGCAAAATCGACATCGACATCACAGCCAGCCGAGAAAACGCCAGTAGAGGTCGCAGCCGTGCCCGGCCGGCAGGTCGGTCATCGCCTCGACCATGTTGGTGGCGAGGTAGACCGACAGGGAGACGCGGGCGTCGGCGTACTCGATCGTGAGTTGTCGCCGGCTGTCGAGGCACGGCCAGGCATGCCCGCAGCCGGCGCAGACCCAGCTCGGGCGGACGGGGACGTGCATGCTCATCCGGCGTTCTCCGGCTGGTCGACGGCGGCGACGTGCACACCGAGGTCGCGCAGCCGGGTGAGCGCGACCTCGGTGCGCCAGCAGCGGCCAGCGGCGGTGAGCGGGTCGCCGCAGGCGCAGCCGTCGGCGCGCGGCGCGTGCCGGTCGACCAGCTCCGTCAGGTGATCGATCTCGACCTGGCGGGGGACGGGGTCAGCCATCGGCCGGCGCGGTGCGGTCGCTGACCAGGTCGCTGCCGGCCGGGTCGGGGTCGACGTCACCCCATACCCGGGTACGCAGCAACGGGCGGTCGGTGGCCGACAGCGTGGTGCCGGCGAAGTCGACGACGTCGAGGTGGGCCAGCGAGTCCCGCAGCGCGGCGGCGAACCGGGCGGCGGCCTCGATGTCAGTGAGCCGGGTCGGCAGGTGGATGGTCCAGCGCGGTTCGTCGCTCACCAGTGGCCTCCGTTGCCGGTCTGCCGCTGATGCTCCGACTGGTAGACGCCGGCGGGCGGGTCGTTGAAGCGGCAGCCGACGTGGCGTTGCCGCCACTGCCGCAGCCCTTCGCGCAGCCGGTCGGCCTCGGCCCGGTCGACGGCGGCCTGCCGGGTGAGCCGGTCCAGCACATCGGCGACCTGCCGCAGGTACGCGTACACCGCCGCCGGGTCCAGCCCACGCCACCGCGTCTCGAACTGCACCGCCCTGACCTGCCACGGCTCCACGAGTACGCCCTGCCGAGGCACCACCCGCCCCCGCCTGCTCCGCTGCTCCATGACTTCTCCTCGCGAACTCGACACCAAACGCTCAGCCAACAGCCAGGGGAGGCCACGCTGATCGACAACTCGCATCTATGGATGAGCCGATTAGTAGTTCGAATCGCGAAGCACAATCGTTCGCCATCCAATGATCATCGCCGCGCTCTACTCCGGTGCGGCAGGACCTGTTTGTAGTAAACGGATTGTCGGCGTCCTCCGGTAGCCTGTGAGGACACTGGACGCGTTGAACGCGTTGAACGCCGGTCCGACCAGGGAGGCTGCGGATGACACGGCAGCAGAGGAAACGCAACGAGCAACTGCGGGAGATGATCAAGGCGTGCCGGTGGTCATACGATGCCTGTGCCGCAGCAGTTCGAGTCATCGCCCGCGAGCACAACGACGACCTGCGATCCTGCGATCGGTCACACGTCGGCCACTGGGTCGCAGGGGTACGGCCAAGTGGTCGAACCCCTCGCTACCTCGCCGAAGCGGTCAGCCGTCGACTCGGTCATCTCGTCTCACCGACCGACCTTGGCTTCGACGTGGACGGTAGCCTGGAAGCCGACCTAGGCGGACTCGACTGGTGGGTGGACGACTGCGCCACCAACCTCGTAACGATCGGGAGGGCCGACTTGGAGCGACGAGCTTTCGCGCTCAAAGCCTTGTACTCGCTGGCTGCGCTCGCGGTTCCTAATGAGTTCTGGGAGTGAGCCATCCGGCAAACTCCTGGTGGGTAGGTAGCCGCCAGCCGGTGAGCACTCCGGGTTCCTGGACGTCGAGTCCTGACGAAAGATCGTGCCCCGGCTGGTCGGTGTGGAGAGTTGATCGCTGATGGGATGTCGTGCCCGCCCGGTCGCGGCGTGAGCACTGCTTCATTAGGTCGCTGATGGTTCTCCTCCTGGCTACCAGCGGTGATCGACTCAATAGGCGGGAGAGACGTTGCTGTTCATAGGAGATGACTGGGCGGAGGACCACCACGACGTCGAGCTCATGGACGCCTCCGGCCGCAGGCTGGCCAAGGCGAGGCTGCCCGAGGGCATCGCCGGCATCACCAGGCTCCACGCGATGATCGGCACGGCGCTCGGCGACGACATCGACGCCGACGCTGCTGCTGCTCAGGTGAAGATCGGTATCGAGACCGATCGGGGCCCGTGGGTGCAGGCGCTGGTCGCCGCCGGGTACACGGTGTACCCGGTCAACCCGTTGCAGGCGGCCCGCTACCGGGAACGTCTGGCGGTGTCCCGGGCCAAGAGCGACGCCGCCGACGCGCACATGCTGGCCGACATGGTGCGCACCGACTCGCACCAACTGAGCCCGATGGCCGGAGACTCGGCGGACGCCGAGGCGGTCAAGGTCGTCACCCGGATGCACAAGACGCTGATCTGGGAACGCACCCGTGCTGTGCAGCGGCTGCGGCACGCGCTGCGGGAGTACTTCCCTGCGGCGTTGGAGGCGTTCGAGGACCTCGACGCCGCTGACACCCTGCAACTCCTCGCGAAGGCCCCTGATCCGGCCAGCGCCGCCCGGCTGAGTATCAGCCAGATCAGCGCCGCTCTCAAACGGGCCCGGCGCCGTGACGTCGCGGCCAAGGCCGCGTCGATCCAGGCGGTGCTGCGTGCCGAGCACCTCGGCCAGCCGGCCGTGGTCACCACCGCCTACGCCGCGTCGGTGCGCGCCCTGGTCGCCCTGCTGGTCACTCTCAACGAGCAGGTCAAGGCCCTGCAAGGGCAGGTGGAGGACCATTTTGGCCGGCACCCGGACGCTGAGATCATCCTGTCCCAGCCCGGACTGGGTGCCGTCCTCGGCGCCCGGGTGCTCGCCGAGTTCGGTGACGACCACGACCGCTACGCCACCGCGAAGGCCCGGAAGAACTACGCCGCGACCAGCCCGATCACCCGCGCGTCCGGGAAGAAGAGGACCGTCGCGGCCCGGTTCGTCCACAACGACCGGCTCATCGACGCCCTGATGACCCAGGCGTTCTCCGCGTTGAAGGCCTCGCCGGGTGCCCGCGCCTACTACGACCGGCAACGTGCCCGCGGCGCCAGCTACAACGCCGCGCTGCGCCAACTCGCCAACCGGCTCGTCGGCATCCTGCACGGATGCCTGAAGACCGGCACCGTCTACGACGAGGCGACCGCGTGGTCGCATCACCTCAGCAAGGCTGCTGCTTGACATTCAAGCTCCTGGGATGTCTTTCGAGTCCTGGCAGGAGGTCGCAGACCGAGGGCGACGCGCACAAGGCGGTGGGGTCGCGGTAGGCCGCAGCGAGATTGACGCCGTGCGAGACATGCTGGCGGTGTTCAGTCGAGCTGACGAGCGGTTCGGCGGCGGCCACGCCCGTCTTGCGGTCATTCAATACCTTTCGTCAGATGTCGCTGACTATCTGCGCGGCAGGTTCTCGTCCGACTCGGGACGCAGGGCAATGTTCAGCCTGGCTGCGGAGATGACCTACCTTGCCGGATGGAAAGCATTTGATTCGTCCCTGCACGGCCTAGCTCAGCGGTACTACGTCCAATCACTGCGGCTCGCGAATGAAGCCGACGACCGCGCACTTGCAGCGTTCACTCTGCGTGCGATGGCTCATCAGGCTGTTGATCTCGGTCACGGGCAACAGGCGCTCAACCTCGCGGAATCCGCTCTCGGCTGGTCGAAGGGAAGCTCCACCCCGGCCGCCACTGCTCTTTTCGCAATCCTCGTGGCGCGGGGTCACGCGGCAACAGGTGACCGTACACGCACCTCAACGGCGATCTCTGCTGCCGAGAAGCGCCTTGCGGAATCTGCACCGGACGAGGAGCCGCCGTGGATTCGGACCAGCGGTTTCACGGAAACCTCGCTTGCTAGTCAAGCTGGACAGGCCCTGCGGGATCTGGGAGATATGTCGGGCGCCGAGATGCAGCTCCGCCGGTCGATTGCGACTCGAAACTCAGATGTCTACCGCCGTATTCACACGCTGACGTTAGCCAACCTGGGCGACGTGCAGTGCGCGCAGGGCCGTCTCGGCGAGGCAGCCGCGAACTGGAACATGGCCATGGACGCGATGACTGGCGTCAAGTCGGGCCGGGCGCGTGCCGCCGTGAAGAACATGCGAGCGCGTCTGGGTGGCGTTGGCCAGCGCCTACCCTCATTCGCTAAACAACTTGATCAGCGCGGTGCCGCTCTTCTTCGTGATGGGAGTATCCCTTCGGGGACCTGACCAGATGCACGATCTTTTGGATCAAGCAGTACCGCCCGACCCGCCACCGTCCGTATGCGCCCCCGTCAAGGTGTGGCGGGCAGAGCCGCAGCCTGCTCCACAGGAGTGCGGGTAGACGGCACAGGGGAGGCAGGACGAAACAGACGTGATCCGGACTGGTGAGCTATTCGATCACTCACCACTAAGCCACCGCGCCACTTGCCCGTCTCGTCTCTGTATCGGTACTGGAGTTGACCCAGACGTGTCCCGAATGAGGAGCGCACCTGGTTGTACCGGGAAGAAGAATGAACATATCCGGGTCGGGAAGTACAGTAGGCTGCCGCAGCCATGGGGAAGACGAAAGTTGAGGCTAGAAGATCCGCGATCTGCAGGCCCGCGTGGTTGTCGCTGGCCGCAAACAGGGGCACTTCCCGGAGATTCGCGTACGGGTCGCCGCCAGTGCGCCACTTCTGAGTAAAGATGGAGTGCGCCACCCGCAGATTGGTCTGGTGACTACGGCCGTCAGCGATCAGCACCCCCACTTCGTCCTCTTGCTGCATGTATTGACCGAAATGACGGGCAATATCCTGCACCGCGTAACAGTAGCTGGATTCAGCGTCCATGCCGGCGGTCGGCTCCTTGATCCAGACGCGACCAACAACCCGGCAATGGTGCGCCTCGACCAGATCCAGAAGTTCGGTCCGGAATCTATCCGCTTGCCGACGCTTGTTACGAGAATCACTGCGGGTCATTTGCAGAATCTCACTACCCTTCACCTCGACCAGAATGTGGTCAAGTGCGCGACTGGAACTGAAACGACCGGGGAAGTGCCGTCGCTTGAGATCCAGGAAGTCTCGAGTCAGAGCCGGGACGGTAGCCGCATCGAGGATCATGCCGAGTAGCACCATTACAGGCGTGGCGGAAGGGCTACTGTTGGGAGGCTCACAGCCGCCCGACTCATCGAGGTAGCAGAGGTGCAAGATTCTCCCTCAAACGCTAAGGCCGCCCGAAGGCGGCCTTAGGATGTGGTGTTCGGGTTTCCCCTAGGCACCGTTAGAAGAGTTCTGTATCAAGTAGAGCACACTTCGGCTGGCTGCTGCAACCTCAACACTGCGTTCAGTCACAGCTGAGACCAGCGCGGCAGCGTCTGCCGCACGTCAGCGCGTCGGTCACCGACTGGCGGACAGATCCCGGGCGATCAGTTCGGCGATCTGGATGGTGTTCAGCGCCGAACCCTTGCGCAGGTTGTCGCCGGTGACGAAGAAGTCGATGGCCCGAGGGTCGTCCATCGACCGACGGATCCGGCCGACCCAGGACGGCTCGGTGCCGACCGCGTCGATCGGCATCGGGAACTCGGCGTTCGCCGGGTCGTCGACCACGATCACCCCGGGCGCGTTGCGCAGCACCTCGCGGGCACCGTCCGCGGTGACCTCACTGCCGAAGACCGCGTGTACGGCGACCGAATGTCCGGTCACCACCGGCACCCGCACACAGGTGGACGAGACCTTCAGATCCGGCAGGCCGAGGATCTTGCGGGACTCGTCGCGGAGTTTCAGCTCCTCGGTGGACCAGCCGGCGTCGGCGAGCTCGCCGGTGAACGGCACCACGTTGAGCGCCAGCGGGGCCGGGAACGGGCCGAGGTCGTCCCCCACCGCCTGACGTACGTCGCCGGGCCGGGAGCCGAGCGTACGGTCGCTGGCCGCCCTGGTCAGCTGGCTGTGCAGCAGGTCCACACCGAACCGCCCGGCGCCGGAGACCGACTGGTAGCTGGCCAGCACCAGCTCGCGCAGGCCGTACTCGCGGTGCAGCGGGGCGATCGCGACGATCATGGCCAGGACGGTGCAGTTGGCGTTGGAGACGATCCGGCGCGGCCGGCGACGTACCTGCTCGGCGTTGATCTCCGGCACGACCAGCGGTACGCCGGGATCCATCCGGAACGCACCCGAGTTGTCGACCACGGTCGCGCCGCGCCCGGTGGCGACCGGTGTCCACTGCCGGGACACGTCGTCCGGCACGTCCACCATGACGACATCGACCCCGTCGAAGGCTTCCGGGCTGACCTGGTGCACCGGCAGGTCCTCGCCCCGGCAACGCACCAGCCGCCCGGCGGAGCGGGGTGAGGCCAGCAGCCGGATCTCACCCCAGACATTGGCCCGTGAGGTGAGCAGTTCGCACATGACGGCACCGACGGCTCCGGTCGCACCGAGCACCGCGAGGGTGGGCAGCTGGCGTGCCCTGGCGTCAGGCACCGGGGTTCACCGGCCGGTGCCTGCGTAGACCACCGCCTCCTCCGTACCGCCGAGGTCAAAGGCGGCGTGCACCGCGCGTACCGCCGCATCCAGGTCGGTGTCCCGGCAGACGACCGAGACCCGGATCTCCGAGGTGGAGATCATCTCGATGTTGACGCCGGCCTCGGCGAGTGCGGCGAAGAAGTTGGCGGCCACGCCCGGGTGGGAACGCATCCCGGCGCCGATCAGCGACACCTTGCCAACGTGGTCGTCGTAGAGCAGGCCCTTGAAGGCGATCCGCTCCTGTTCCTTGCCCAGCGCCGCCATCGCGGTCGGGCCGTCGGCCTTCGGCAGGGTGAAGGAGACGTCGGTGCGGCCGGTGCCCTCGGTCGACACGTTCTGCACGATCATGTCGATGTTGGTCTCCGCGTTGGCCACCGTCTCGAAGATGCGGGCGGCGGCACCCGGCTCGTCGGGAACGCCGACGATGGTGATCTTCGCCTCGCTCCGGTCGTGGGCGACTCCGGTGATGAGTGCTTGCTCCACGGAAAGATCCTCCATCGATCCGGTCACCATGGTGCCGGTGTTGGTCGAGTACGACGAGCGGACGTGGATCGGCAGACCGGCCCGGCGGGCGTACTCGACGCTGCGCAGGTGCAGCACCTTCGCTCCGCAGGCGGCCAGCTCCAGCATCTCCTCGTAGGTGATCTGCTTGATGTGCCGGGCGTTCGGCACGATCCGGGGGTCGGCGGTGAACACCCCGTCGACGTCGGTGTAGATCTCACAGACGTCGGCCTGCAGCGCGGCGGCGAGCGCCACCGCCGTGGTGTCCGAACCGCCGCGGCCCAGCGTGGTGATGTCCTTGGTGTCCTGGGACACGCCCTGGAAACCAGCCACGATCGCCACCGCGCCCTCGTCCAGGGCGCCCTGCAGCCGCCCCGGGGTGACGTCGATGATCCGGGCCCGGCCGTGCACCGAGGTGGTCAGCACACCGGCCTGCGAGCCGGTGTAGGACCGCGCCTCGTAGCCCAGGTTGTGGATGGCCATGGCGAGCAACGCCATCGAGATCCGCTCGCCGGAGGTGAGCAGCATGTCCAGCTCCCGGCCGGGCGGCAGCGGGCTGATCTGCCCGGCGAGGTCGAGCAGTTCGTCGGTGGTGTCGCCCATCGCGGACACGACCACCACGACGTCGTCGCCGGACTTGCGGGCCGCGACGATCCGCTCGGCGACCCGTTTGATGCGCTCGGCGTCGGCGACCGAGGACCCGCCGTACTTCTGCACCACCAGTGCCACGGCGGTCCACTCCCCTCCAGCTGCTGCCAACCTGCCCGCATCAGGGTACCGGCGTCCGGAGCCCGTGCAGACAGCCGTTCCCACGATCCGGCCGGGCGCGGTCACCGCCCGTGTCCGTCCGGGGCGGCCGGTCGTCCGGGCGGCCCGGTCCGCGACACGCCGACGCCCCGCCGTCGGGCCAAAAGGCCCCAGCTCGTCAGCGGGCCGGCGACGGAAATCAGCGTGTCCGTGGGCCGCCGGGCCGAAAAACCCGACCGGGTACGCAGAATGGGCGGATGCATTCCCGGGGTCCCGTAGCGTCACGAAACTCGCCTGCCGCGCTGGCCTGCGTGGCGTTCGTCACGTTGTCCCTGCTGGGCTGCGATTCGACCGATCCGGTGACGTCGCCGCAGGGCACGCCGACCGGCGAGCAGTCGCCGTCGGCACCGGGGAGCGCTGCGCCGGCGGAGCCACGGGCGCAGCTGGCGGCGGCGGCCGCTGCCGCCAGCGACCTGCGGATGACGGCGTTCTACACGTTGCAGACCCCGGGCCGGCCGGACCGGACGGTGGCGGTGACCCTGGCCGAGGACGGCGGGTGGCGGGTGGACATTCCGGGCGGAGCCCCGGGTGGCGCGGGCGGTACGAGCGGCACGGGTGGTACGGGCGACGTCGCGATGGCGCAGAACGCCGACGGCCTGTTCCGGTGTGCGCTGCCGTCGGCCGCCAACCCGGTGACGCCGTACTGTGTCCGGCTGGGCGACCCGGACGCCGCGGTCGAGCCGGCGCTCGACCCCCGGCTGCACCACCTGTTCGCCGGCTGGCGTGCGGTGCTGGCCGACCGGCGGGCCCCGCTGGCGGTGTCGGTGACCGAGCCGCTCGACGGCGTCGACGGCACCTGTTTCTCCGTGGAGTCCACCACGACGTCGCTGCAGCCGCCGCTGGACGTCGGCATCTACTGCTACCGCCCGGACGGCATCCTCACCGGCGTGCGCTTGGAGCTCGGGACGCTGCTGCTGGCGGGCCAGCCGGGCACCGCCCCGCCGTCGATCACGCTGCCGGGTCCGGTGACCGCCGGCGTGCCGCCGAACGGTGCCGGTACCCCGCCGGTGAGCAGCGGATCCACGGCCGGCACCGGCTGACATCCACAGCTGGGCTTTGCCAACCCGCGATGATCACGTAGGGTGAGAGCTGTCATGTGGCAGGCGCTTCTCCTTCGCTGCCGCGACGAGGCCCCCGAGGCCGGCACCTCGTCGCGGAGTTGACTCGCGCCGCCTTGACCCCATCCGCGCCCACGCTGTCCAGCCGCTCCGGCACCACTCGCCGCACCTGTGCGGGCGCGCCGCCCAGCTGACCGGCCCGGCCGGCGCCCTTCCCGTACCGACGCGCAGACCGCGACCAACTGGTCGCCGGGACCTGCGGGCCGCCCCGGACCGGGTGCCGGCGACGGTCGGCGGACGCGACAGCGCGGGACCTTCCCAGACCAGGAGATCGCACCATGGCACAGCCAACCGCCGGCCCAGCACGCCAGTCCGTCCACGTCCAGCCCACCAACGACCCGATCCCCACCGGCCAGCCCGCTGCTGGCCCCGTCACCACTGATCCGATCGCCCGACAGCAGCCGAGCCGGATGGCGTACCGGCGCTATCAGCCCTACCACCAGCAGTTCGCCATCGACGTACCCGACCGGCAGTGGCCCACCCGCCGCATCGTGCAGCCGCCCCGGTGGTGCGCCGTCGACCTGCGCGACGGCAACCAGGCGCTGATCGACCCGATGTCACCGGACCGCAAACGCCGGATGTTCCAGCTGCTGGTGCAGATGGGCTACAAGGAGATCGAGGTCGGCTTCCCGGCGGCCAGCCAGACCGATTTCGAGTTCGTCCGGCAGCTGATCGAGCAGGACCTGATCCCCGACGACGTCACGATCCAGGTGCTGACCCAGTGCCGGGAGCATCTGATCGACCGGACCTTCGAGTCGCTGCGCGGCGCGAAGCGGGCCATCGTGCACTTCTACAACTCGACGTCGGTGCTGCAGCGGCGGGTGGTCTTCGGCCTGGACAAGGCCGGGATCACCGACATCGCCACCACCGGGGCGCGGCTGTGCCAGAAGTACGCCGAGATCCACACCCCGGACACCGACATCTTCTACGAGTACTCCCCCGAGTCGTACACCGGCACCGAGCTGGACTACGCGCTGGAGGTGTGCAGTGCGGTCATCGACGTGATCGCGCCGACCCCGGACCGGCCGCTGATCATCAACCTGCCGGCGACCGTCGAGATGGCCACCCCCAACGTGTACGCCGACTCGATCGAGTGGATGCACCGGCGGCTGCCGCGGCGGGAGAGCGTCGTGCTGTCGCTGCACCCGCACAACGACCGGGGCACCGCGGTGGCCGCCGCCGAGCTGGGTCTGCTGGCCGGCGCGGACCGGATCGAAGGCTGCCTGTTCGGCAACGGGGAACGCACCGGCAACGTCGACCTGGTGACTCTGGGGCTGAACCTGTTCAGCCAGGGTGTCGACCCGCAGATCGACTTCAGCCAGATCGACGAGATCAAGCGGGCCGTCGAGTACTGCAACCAGCTGCCGGTGCACGAGCGGCACCCGTACGCCGGGGACCTGGTCTACACCGCGTTCTCCGGCTCCCACCAGGATGCCATCAAGAAGGGTTTCGACGCGCTGGCGGTCGACGCCGACGCGGCCGGTGTCCAGGTCGACGACCACTCGTGGGGGGTGCCGTACCTGCCGATCGACCCGCGTGACGTGGGGCGCACCTACGAGGCGGTGATCCGGGTCAACTCGCAGTCCGGCAAGGGCGGGGTGGCGTACGTGATGCGCCAGGAACACAACCTGGACCTGCCCCGGCGGCTGCAGATCGAGTTCTCCGGCGTGGTGCAGGCGGTCACCGACGACTCCGGCGGCGAGATCGAGCCGCAGCGGATGTGGGAGATCTTCGCCGACGAGTACCTCGGAGGTCAGCGGACCGAACCGGCGGTGACCCTGGAGTCGTACGCGACGAGCACCGTCGACGGCAAGGTGGAGGCGGCCTCGGTGGTCGTGGTGGACGGCGTCCGACACACCCTGGACTCGGCGGGCAACGGCCCGATCGACGCGTACGTCAACGCGCTGCAGGCGGTGAACGTCGGCGTGCGGGTGCTGGACTACCACGAGCACGCGCTCTCCGCCGGTGGCGACGCGCAGGCGGCGGCGTACGTGGAGTGCGAGGTCGGCGACCGTACGGTCTGGGGCGTCGGGCTGGACTCGAACATCGTGATCGCCTCGGTGCGGGCGGTGACCAGCGCGGTGAACCGCAGCCGGCGCGCCGGCTGAGCCGGCGCGCCGGCTGAGCCGGCGGCACCGAGCCAAGATCCACTATGGTTCCGGCGAAACGCCGGGACGGCGGGTGCCTGGCGCTGACCGCCGGGCACCCGCAAGCTAAGCAGGTGCGAACCCCTTTTCGACAGCGTCCCTGGACCATCCGATTCGACCCGCGCCGGGCGGCGGTCGCGGTAGCCGCCGCCCTGGCGCTCGTCGCGACCGCCGGCTGCGAGTCCGTCGACATCACCCTCGGCTCCCCCACCGCCGCGCCGCCCGACGGGTCGGCGGACGGCTCCGGCGACGGCTCCGCTGATCAGGCGTCCGCGCTGCTCGACCAGCTGACCGTGGCGTCCGCCGGCTCAATGCGGGGCTACAGCCGGGACCACTTTCCGCACTGGAGCTCCGCCGGCAGCAACTGCGATGTCCGGGACACCGTGCTGGAACGCGACGGCACGGCGATCGAACTGGACGGCTGCAACGTGGTCGGCGGGCAGTGGCTCAGCGCGTTCGACGGCGAGTCCTTCACCGACCCCGGCGACCTCGACATCGACCACATCGTCCCGCTGGCCAACGCCTGGCGCTCCGGTGCCGACGAGTGGGACGACGACCAGCGCCGCGAGTTCGCCAACGACCTGGACCGCCCGCAGCTGATCGCGGTTTCCGCGTCGACCAACCGGGCAAAGGGTGACCAGGACCCGTCGCAGTGGAAGCCGCCGAACCGGGACTACTGGTGCCAGTACGCCCAGGACTGGATCACCGTCAAGCACTACTGGGAGCTGTCGGTCACGGAGCCGGAGAAGGCGGCGCTGGCCGACATGCTGGCGACCTGTCCGTGACCGCGACCGGTCCCCGGACAACGACCGGTCGGTGACGGCGGTACGGGCTGCCGACGACGAGACGACAGGAGCTGACCATGGGCGAGCCGGTGGAGTCGAGCCGCACCCGGGACATCGTCGCCGGGCCGGGCGGGGTGATGACCGACGAGGTCGGTGTGATCACCGGCGAGTTGACGCTGCGCACCGAGTTCGCCGCCGGCCAGGTCACCCTCCGCGTGCAGTACAAGGATGCCGCGGAGTGGTACGTGGTGACCGGCGGCCGGGCCGACCTGGCCGACCCGGCCGGCCTGGACGCCGTACACGCCATCGCGGTCGGCCTGCTGCACCGCCCGGACGGTTGAACCTGCGGTCGACCCGGACGGCAGCGGCTCGCGCGAGGGCCCGGACAGCTACGGCAGCGGTTCGTGCGGGGCGGAGACGGTGGCCGGCGCGGAGACGGCACCGGCGGGGGCGACTGCTTCCGGACTCGTCCGGTGTGGGCGCAGCGACCCGGCGGCGATCTGCTCGGCCCAGTGGCAGGCCACCCGGGACGGGCCAATCTCGCGCAGCACCGGCCGCTCGTCGGCGCAGCGGGTCGGCTGCGCCCACGGGCACCGGGTGTGGAACCGGCAGCCGGCCGGCGGGTTCGCCGGCGACGGCAGGTCCCCGGCCAGCAGGATCCGCTCCCGGCGGTCCTCCACCTCCGGGTCCGGCACCGGCACGGCGGACAGCAACGCCCGGGTGTACGGGTGCAGCGGCTCGCGGTAGAGCTGGTCCCCGGGTGCCTCCTCGACCAGCGCGCCGAGGTACATGACCCCGATGGTGTCCGAGATGTGGCGGACCACCGCCAGGTCGTGGGCGATCACCAGGTAGGTGAGGCCGCGTTCGATCTGCAGCTCGTCCAGCAGGTTGATCACCTGGGCCTGGATCGACACGTCCAGGGCGGAGACCGGTTCGTCGGCGACGATCAGCTCCGGGCCGAGGACCAGCGCCCGGGCGATGCCGATCCGTTGCCGTTGGCCGCCGGAGAACTCGTGCGGGTAGCGGGACAGCGCCCAGCGGGGCAGGCCGACCGCGTCGAGCGCTTCGCCGACGATCCGCCGGCGCTCGGTGCGGTCGGCACCGATGTCGTGCGCCTGCAGTCCTTCGACCAGGATCGACTCGACGTTCTGCCGCGGGTCCAGGCTGGACATCGGGTCCTGGAAGATCATCTGGAAGCGGCGGCGCATGGTGCGGAGTTTGGCCGCCGGCAGCCGGTTCAACGTCACCCCGTCGAAGACCACTTCGCCGCCGGTCGGCGGGGTCAGCTGCAGGATGGCCCGGCCGAGCGTCGACTTGCCGCAGCCCGACTCGCCCACCAGGCCGTACGTCTCGCCCCGGGCGATCCGCAGGTCCACCCCGTCGACCGCCCGGACGTGCCCGACGACCCGATCCAGCAGGACGCCCCGGGTGATCGGAAAGTGCACCTTGAGGTCGCGGACCTCGACCAGTGGCTCATTCACCGGCGGCCTCCCCCGTGTCGTCGGTCTCGGGCGGATTGACACAGCGGAACGCGTGCCCGTCCGGCTCCCGGCGCAGCTGCGGCGCGGTGCCGAGGCAGGCGTCCACCTGGCGGGCGCAGCGCGGCGCAAAGGCGCAGCCGTCCGGCCAGGGCAGCAGGTCCCGGACCGAGCCGGGGATGGGCCGCAGCCGCCGGCCGTGGCCCGCGTCGAGCCGGGGAATCGAGCCGAGCAGACCCACCGTGTACGGGTGGCGCGGTGCCGCGAACAGGGGCCGGCGGCGGGCCGTCTCGACCACCCGGCCGCCGTACAGCACGTTGATCGTGTCGCACATGCCGGCCACCACCCCCAGATCGTGGGTGATCATCACCAGTGCGGTGCCGGACTCGCGGACCAGGTCCTTGAGCAGTTCCAGGATCTGCGCCTGGATCGTCACGTCCAGCGCGGTCGTCGGCTCGTCGGCGATCAGCAACCGGGGTTGGCAGGCGACCGCCATCGCGATCAGCGCCCGCTGCCGCATCCCGCCGGAGAGCTGGTGCGGGTACTCCTTCAACCGGCGGGTGGGGTCCGGGATGCCGACCCGGTCCAGCAGGTGCTCGGCTTCGAGCCGGGCGGCCTCGCCGCGCATTCCCCGGTGCCGGACCAGCACCTCGGTGACCTGCACCCCGATCGGCACCACCGGGTTCAGTGAGGAGAGCGGATCCTGGAAGATCATCGCCACGTCGCGGCCCCGTACGTCCCGCATCGCCCGGGGATCGAGCTGCAGCAGGTCGGTGCCGTCGAACGCGGCCTTGCCCTGGACCCGCACGCCCTTGCCGGCCGGCAGCAACCCCATGATCGCCAGCGAGGTGACGCTCTTGCCGCAGCCGGACTCGCCGACCAGCCCGGTCACCTCACCGGCGTCGACCGAGAAGGACACCCCGTCGACGGCGTGCACGGTCCGCTGCCCCCGCCGGGCGAAGGTGACCGCCAGTTCATCCACGTCGAGCAGCGCCATGGCTCACTTCCGCAGTTTCGGGTCGAGGGCTTCGCGCATCGCCTCGCCCAGCAGGGTGAAGCCCAACGCGGTGATGATGATGCCCAGCGCGGGCAGGATCGCCAGCCGGGGCGCGGCGTCCAGGTAGCGCTGCGCGTCGGCCAGCATCACCCCCCATTCCGGGATCGACGCGTCCGGGTTGCCCAGCCCCAGGAACGACAGCGCGGCCACCTCGATGATCGCGGTGGCCAGGGTGAGCGTGGACTGCACGATCACCGGGGCGAGCGAGTTCGGCAGGATGTGCGTCAGCGCCACCTTGCTTCGCCGTACCCCCAGGGAGGTGGCGGCGAGGACGTAGTCGCTGTTCGACTGGGCGAGCATCGAGCCGCGCAGCAGCCGGGCGAAGATCGGCACCGAGACCATCCCGACCGCGATCATGACGGTGGTCAGGCTGGCCCCGAGCAGCGCCGCGATGCTGATCGCCAGCAGCAGGCTGGGCAGCGCCAGCAGCATGTCGACGATCCGCATCAGTACGGTGTCCACCCAGCGGCCCCACCGTCCGCCGAGGCCGGCGGCGGCACCGGCCAGCCCACCGATCAGCGTGCCGACGGTCAGCCCGATCAGGGTGGCGACGACGCCGACCAGCAGGGTCTGCCGGGCACCGACGATCATCCGGCTGAACTCGTCGCGGCCGAGATGGTCCACGCCGAACCAGTTCTCCGCACGCGGGCCCGGGTAGAAGGCCTGCGCCTCGCGGATCTCGTCCTTCCACAGCTGCGCCGCCGGGTCGTACGGCACCAGGAACGGGCCGACCAGGGCGACCAGCAGGAAGACGCCGAGGATGACGGTGCCGACGATCGCCGCCGGGTTGCGGCGCAGCCGGCGGAACGCCTCCTGCCAGAGGCTGACCCCGCGTTCGTCGTCGTGCGCGGCGGACAGCTCGGCGAGCCGGTCGAGCTTCGCCTTCTTCCGTCCCGGGCTCAGGATGTCACTCATCGGGCCGCCTCCGTCCGCGGCTGCGGGCCACGCTCGCCGCAGTCCTGTTCACCCGTACCGGCCAGCCGCCCGCTCACCGGACCCGCACCCTCGGGTCGATGAAGGTGTAGGAGATGTCCACCAGCAGGTTCACCAGTACGTAGACCAACGCGATGATCAGGATGAAACCCTGCAGTACGGGGTAGTCCCGCTGACTGATGGCGTCGGCGACGAAGGCGCCGATGCCGCCGAAGGCGAACACGGTCTCGGTGAGCACCGCACCGGAGAGCAGCCCACCGGTGAGCAGGCCGATGCTGGTGGCCACCGGCAGCATCGCGTTGCGCAGCACGTGCCGGCGGCGGATCACCCGGCCGGTCAGGCCCTTGGCCTGGGCGGTACGGACGAAGTCCTCGCCGAGCACCTCCAGCACGCTGGCCCGGGTGATCCGGACGATGATCGCCAGCGGAATGCTGGCCAGCGCCAACCCTGGCAGCACCAGGTGCCACAGCGCGTTGAGCGAGGCGTCCCACTCCCGGGTCAGCAGTCCGTCCAGGACGAAGAAGTTTGTCACCCGGGTGGCGTCGATGCGGGGGTCCTGCCGGCCACTGGACGGGAACCAGCCGAGGTTCACCGCGAAGATCGCCTTCAGCACGTACGCGAGGAAGAAGACCGGGACGCAGATGCCGATCAGCGAGCCGACCACCGATCCGTGGTCGAGCAGGGTGCCGCGGCGGCGGGCGGCCAGGTAGCCGAGCGGAATGCCGACGCCGATCGCGATCAGCATGGCGGCGGCGGTCAGCTCCACGGTGCCCGGGAAGCGTTGCAGGAACTCGGTGGTGACCTCACGTTTGGTGGAGATCGAGGTGCCGAGGTCGAACTGCAGCAGCCGCTTCATGAACCGGCCGTACTGGATCAGGATCGGCTCGTCGAGCCCGAGGTTGCGGCGGATCGCCGCGCGCATCTCCGGGGTGCCGCGTTCACCGAGGATCGCGGACTCCGGGCCGCCGGGCAGTCGGTGCAGCCAGATGAACAGCAGCAGGGAGAGACCGAACAGCGTGGGTACGAGTTGGAGCAGTCGTCGGACGATGAAGCGGAACACGGTGCCTCGGCAGGGGGTGTGGAGGGTCGCGTGGGCGGGCGCCGCCGCCACCCGGACTGGTGGCCCGGGTGGCGGCTGACGCCCGCCCTCGTTCCGTTCGCTAGTTCACTCGTGGATCTCGCTGGTCCACTCGTGGATTCAGGACTTGAACTCGGCGGTGGCGAACCGCTCGTCGGTGAGCGGGCTGGCCTGCACCCCGATCACGTCCTCGGCGAAGACGATCGCCGGCGGGGAGTGCGAGACCGGCACACCCGGCAGGAACTCCATGATGTCGGCGTTGATGCCCTGGTACAGCTCGTAGCGGGCCTCGATGTCGGCGGTGCCGTCGGCCTCGGCGAACTTGGCGAACAGGTCCGGGTTGTCGTAGCCCCATTCGTCCTTCGGCCGGTCGAAGAACGTACCGATGAAGTTGTAGGCGTCGCCGTAGTCACCGGTCCAGCCGAGCAGGTGCAGGTCGTGCGCGTTGCCGGAGGTGGTGGCGTTGAGGTAGTCCGGCGACCACTTCAGCGGGATCGGTTCGACGGTGATCCCGGCCTCCCGCAGGTCGGCGGCGAGCAGCTCGAAGATGTCCTTCGGGTTCGGCATGTACGGCCGGGTGACCTCGGTCGGGTAGTGGAACCGCAGCGCCAGGTCCGAGTGGCCGGCCTCGGCCAGCAGCTCCTTGGCCTTCGCCACGTCGTAGTCGTAGGTGGTGACGTCGGAGTTCCAGCCCTCGACGGTCGGCGGGACGAACTGGGTGGCGACCTCGGCCCCCGGCGGCATCTTCGAGTCGACCAGCGCCTGACGGTTCAGCGCGTGGGCGATCGCCTGCCGGACCCGGATGTCGGCCAGTGCCGGGTTGCCCTGCTGGTTCATCGCCAGGTAGAGGACGTTGAACGCCGGGCGGGTGAGCACGTTGAAGCCGTCGTCCTTGAGCGGCTGCACGTCGGCCGGGCCGACCAGGTCGTAGCCCTGGATGCCGCCGTTGCGCAGCTCCTGCTTGCGGGCGTTCTCGTCGGAGATGGTCCGGAAGATCAGCGTCTTGACCTTCGCCTTCTCACCGGCGTAGTCCTCGTTGCGGACCAGGGTGAGGGTCTTGTTGGCGATGTCCCAGCTGTCGAACTTGAACGGCCCGGTGCCGGTGGGGTGCTCCAACGCGTACGCCGGGTAGGAGATGTCGTCGGCGCTGCCGGTCACGTCGCTGGCGTTGTGCTCCTCCAGCGCGGCCGGCGAGTGGATGGAGAACGACGGCAGCATCAGGGCCGCCGGGATCTTGCTGGAGACCCGGGTGAAGGCCAGGTCGACGGTGGTGTCGTCGACCACGGTGCACGACTCGAACAGGCTCTCCGGCAGGTCTTCGCTCTCGTTGTTGGCGAAGCCGCCCATCACGTCCTGCCAGTAGGCGGTGACGTCGGGGCTCTGCATCAGGCCGGTCGCGTTGTACCAGCGGTCGAAGTTGACACAGACCGCCTCGGCGTTGAAGTCGGTGCCGTCGTGGAACTTGACGCCGGACTTCAGCTTGAACGTCCAAACGGTACCGGACTCGTCCGGGGTCCAGCTCTCGGCCAGACCGGGTGTGATCGCCGTACCGCCCTCTTCGGGACGGACCAGGGTCTCGAACATCTGCCGGGCCACCCGCAGCGATTCGCCGTCGCTGGCGAAGCTGGGGTCGAGGACCTTCGGGTCGCCGGCTACGCCGAAGACCAGGGTGGCATCGCTGGAGTCGCCGGAGTCGTCACGCTCGCTCTCGGCGCAGCCGGCTAGGGCCAGCGCCGCGACCGCGACGGCCGCGATGGCGGCCTTCGGCCTGGGTGCACGCATGGGTGCTTCACCTCGTCCTTTGGGTACGGACAACGTAGTGACGGGGGTCACCGATGGCGAGACCTTAGCCGGCGTTCGGCGCGACCGGAAACCAGCCGGAACGCGGTTGGTACCGGATCGTGTCTTAACTGTCCCGTCAACGACGATCGAACCCTACAGCGCCGATGATAGGCCAGATATGTCCGAGATTGAGCTATACCAAGTTGTTACATGTTTCGTGTGTTTCGCCGGCCCGGTGTCAGACCGAACGCCGGCCTTCGAACGCCCGGCCCAGGGTGATCTCGTCGGCGTACTCCAGGTCGCCGCCGACCGGCAGACCACTGGCCAACCGGGACACCGCGATCCCCATCGGCTTCACCATCAGCGCCAGATAGGTCGCGGTCGCCTCACCCTCGGTGTTCGGGTCGGTGGCCAGGATCAGCTCCTTGACCGTCCCCGAACCCAACCGCAGCATCAGCTCCCGGATCCGCAGGTTGTCCGGGCCGACCCCCTCCAACGGATTGATCGCCCCACCGAGCACGTGGTAGCGCCCCCGGAACTCACCGGTGCGCTCGATCGCCACGACGTCCTTCGGCTCCTCGACCACACACAGCACGTCGTCACTGCGCCGCTGGTCGCGGCAGATCCGGCAGTGCTCGGTCTCGGCCACGTTGAAACACACCGTGCAGAACTTGACCAGATCCTTGACCCGGCGCAGCGCGGTGGCCAGCCGGGTGACGTCCGCCGGGTCGGCGGAGAGAATGTGGAACGCGATCCGCTGGGCGCTCTTCGGCCCCACGCCGGGCAGCCGGCCCAGCTCGTCGATCAGGTCCTGGATAGCGCCTTCGTACATCTGCGGCGGCTCAGAACCCGGGTAGTCCGAGACCGCCGAGGCCGCCCGTGACCGGGCCCATCTTCTCCTCGGTCAGCTTGCGGACCTCGTCGTTGCCGTTGCGGACCGCGGCCAGCACCAGATCCTCCAGCGTCTCCACGTCCGCCGGGTCCACCGCACTGGGGTCGATCTTGATTGACCGGATCTCGCCGACGCCGGAAAGGGTCGCCGTGACCAGCCCTCCGCCGGCCACACCGGTGACCTCCGCCTCAGCCAGCTCAGCCTGGGCGGTCGCCATCTGCTGCTGCATCTTCTGCGCCTGCTTCAGCATCTGCTGCATGTTGGGCTGTCCACCGGGGCGCACGGCACCGCTCCTTCGATCAGTGTGGCCGGACCGTGGCCAGCCTAGTCCGTCCCGCCGGATCCGCAGCGCCCGGCACGGAAGCCGCACACCTGGTCGCCACGAATCGGCCTCAAGTCACCGCGAATCGATCTCGCCGATCTTCTCCGCACCGAGCGCCTGGCGCAGCAACTGCATCGCCTGTTCCTCGCTGCTCTGCCGGGCGGTCTGCTCGTCCACCACTTCGTCCAGCGGCTCGTCGCCCGGGTCGAAGCCCTCATAGACGGGGCCGCGCGGCGGACCGGACGCGGCACCGGGCCGGACCGGACCGTCGTAGTCCGGGTCGTACGGCGGCTCCTCGGCGGACGACCCGTCGGCCCAGGCACCGCCCCCCGCCGACGACGCTCCCCGACCGGCCGCGGCGCTCGCCGGCCGACCGACCGACCGCGACGCCGGGCCGTTCTGCCGCGCCGGGCCGTTCTGTTGCGTCGGTGCCGACCGTTGTTCCGACCCAGGGCCGGTGGACGCGCCCCCACCGCCCGGCCGGGCACCGTCAGCGGCCTGCCGGGTGCCACCCGGCGGTGGGCCACTACCGGACGGGCCGTCGTTCACCGGCGGGGCGTCGCCGCCGCCCGGTCGGGCCGGTTCGGGCCAGTCGGAGTCGTCACCGCCGCCGGCCGGCTGGCGACCACCCGGGCGACTCGCACCCGGCCGGCCGGCAGCCCCGCCGCCCGAAGCCGCCGCGCGGGCGGCGCTGGCCGCCGCCGACCGGGTGGCGGCCGGCGGGCCAGCGGTGGCCGGACCGTTGGCAGGTGGACCGGCGGCGGGTGACGCCGGGCCCGACCGGGCGGCGCTGGCCCGGGCCGGACCGGACGCCGCACCGGCGGTCTCGCAGCGGATCTGCCACCGGACCCCGAGCGTCTCGTAGACGGCTTCGAGCAGCAGGTCCGGCGAGGCGGACAGCATGGTGGCGTGCACGCTGTGCCGGAAGGTCAGCACCAGCACGTCGCCGTCGACGTCGCGTACCGTCGCCTCGCGGACCACCGCGGCGGCTCGCTTGCTCCGGTTGCCGACCATGGCGAGGATCTGGTCCCAGGACCGCCGGACGGTTGCCGCGTCGAGGGCGCCCGGCGCGGCCGGGGCCGGCTGCGGCTCGGCGACGGCCGGGTCGGGCATCACCGCTTCCGGCGGTACGGCCGGCGCGGCGGCCGGTGGCCGCTCAACCGCCGGCGGCGCAGCCGGCACGGCAGCGGCGGGCGTCGCGGCCGGCGGTCCGGCCGGTGCCACGGCGGTGCCGGCGGTCGGCGCGGCGGCGGGAGCGACGGTCACCGGTGCAGCAGCAGCGGCAGCCACCGGTACGCCGGCTGCCAGCCGACGCTCCATCCGCTCCATCCGCTGCAGCAGCGCCCCCGTCGACTCCTCGGCCCCGGGCAGCAGCATCCGAGCGCAGACCAGCTCCAGCAGCAGCCGTGGCGCGGTGGTGCCGCGCATCTCCACCAGGCCGTTGTGCACCGTGTCGGCGCACCGCGACAGCGTCGCCGGGCCGAGCCGCTCGGCCTGGGCGGTCATCCGGTCGATCTGGTCGGGTGGCCCGTCGATCAGCCCTTTGCTGACCGCGTCCGGCACCTGCTGCAGCACGATCAGGTCCCGCAACCGCTCCAACAGGTCGGAGGCGAACCGGCGGGGGTCGTGCCCGGCCTCGGCGACCCGGTCGACGGTTGCGTAGGCGGCGGCACCGTCACCGGCGGCGAGGGCGTCACACATCTCGTCCAGCAGGGCGCTGTCGGTGACGCCGAGCAGGGCCACCGCCCGTGGGTAGCTGACCCCCTCCGGGCCGGCACCGGCGATCAACTGGTCGAGCACCGACAGGCTGTCCCGGGCGCTGCCGCCGCCGGCCCGCACCACCAGCGGGAAGACCGCCGGGTCGACCTTGACACCCTCGGCGGAGCAGAGCTGCTCCAGGTACGGCCGCAGCACCCCCGGCGGGATCAGCCGGAACGGGTAGTGGTGGGTCCGCGACTTGATCGTGCCGAGGACCTTCTCCGGCTCGGTGGTGGCGAAGATGAACTTGACATAGTCCGGCGGCTCCTCGACCAGCTTGAGCAGCGCGTTGAAGCCGGCCGACGAGACCATGTGCGCCTCGTCGATGACGTAGATCTTGAACCGGCTGCTGGCCGGCGCGAAGAAGGCGCGTTCGCGCAGCTCACGGGCGTCGTCGACGCCGCCGTGGCTGGCCGCGTCGATCTCGATGACGTCGATCGAGCCGCTGCCGTCGGCAGCCAGGGCGCGGCAGGAGTCGCACTTGCCGCACGGCTCCGGCGTCGGTCCCTGCTCGCAGTTGAGCGAGCGGGCCAGGATTCGGGCGCTGGAGGTCTTGCCGCAACCGCGCGGCCCGGAGAAGAGGTACGCGTGGTTGAGTCGCCCGGTCCGCAACGCCTGCGACAACGGCTCGGTGACGTGCTCCTGGCCGATGACCTCGGCGAACGTCCTCGGCCGGTACTTGCGGTAGAGCGCCAGTGCCACCCTCACCGCCTCCTTCCGACCAGGCAGGGTTCCACGCCGGGAGCCATTCTGCGCGGGCGGGCCGGCGACCGCCACCCCGGGGCAGGTCCCCCGGCCGGCCCCGGAGACGAAAGGGCCCCCCGTGCACCCGCCAGAGCTCGCTTATCCTTGCTGCCTTCCGGCCCTGGGGAGGTTCACGAGATGCACGCCGCACGAGGGGTTGGCCCCACTGTACCCCGGGCGGTGGGCGGCCGTCGGCGACCCCGGCCCGTGCTGACCGCCACGTCCGCAGCCTGTATCGTGTCGTGCGGAGGATTCGCCTAGAGGCCTAGGGCGCACGCTTGGAAAGCGTGTTGGGTTCACACCCTCACGAGTTCGAATCTCGTATCCTCCGCTCACTGAGCAGCCACAACGCCGTTGGCCGGTCCCTCTGAGGGGACCGGCCAGCGGCGTTCGCGCAACTCTTCGTCTGTAGTTCAGCATCTGACTCGGCTGCCGGGTCAGGTCACGACCCTGCCGGTACGCGGTAGCCGAGCAGCTGACCGTAGGTCATCAGCGGACGCAGCGTCGGCGTGAGCATCGTCGGCTCCGACGACCACCGATGCCCACGGTTGCCGTCCAACCGCCGCTCCCGGGCCGCCGCACGCTCCCGGGCCAGCCTGGCCAGCCGCTTCGACGCAGCCGACCGCCCGTCCCGCCGCTCCCGCCACCGCACCACCAGCTCACGAAACATCTCGACAATCACTGCTCTCTCCACTTCAAGTCTCTCCACTTCAAGGTTGTTCTCCGCGCCGGGGCAGTCGAAAAAGTCCCTGGCGTTGCACGAATATCTCCCGCCGCTCGGCGGCATCGCCGGATTTGTCGATCACGTAACCCGTGACCCAGAGCCAGCCCTCGTACGTCGGCTTGGGGTCCACCGAGATGACCCGGAACCTCAGCCTGCGCTCACCAGCGAACTGCACGCTGGCCTCACCACCGACCACCAGGACGTCACCCGGCCTCGGCTCGGGCGTACGGAGCAGCCGACTACCCGCCACGCCGATCCGCCAACGGATACGTCGTACGCCCACAGTCCGGACACCACCGCGACTTGACCTTGAACGACCACAGCCCGGCGCAGAAGCCCAGCAACGCCGCACTGAACAGCGCCCCGACATCCCACATCGATGGATTCCTCTCACAAGGGAAGACGTTTCCGATCGGTCACGCGTCGTCAGTCGTCGAACGCCACCGGCTCTCCGCCGTTGGCCTGCCACCGGGCAAGGACCTCAGCGAGGATCCGTCGGGCGCCGGCCTCACCGTGCTCGGCCTTCAGGTCCTCGAAACTCCACCGCAGCGTGAGACCCACCTCGGCCGCTTCATCGACTTCGCACTCTCGGGTGACATCGGCGTCCTGGGCGTTCGGACCCGACTCGATCCAGCGATCCTGATCCATCGGCGTCATGCCTCAAGAGTGGCCCACGATCATCAAACATGTCAACGATAGCAACGGGTACAAGTTGCTGCCATTGCTAAGCTTGACAGCGTAGCGTTCGCGGCATGAGACTGGTGGCTTTGGGCGAGATTCAGGCGCTCATGGGTGGCATCAGCCGTCAGCGCACCCAGACCATCGTCAACCGGCCAGACTTCCCGAAGCCGCTCGATACGCTCACCGTCGGCCGGATCTGGGCACGCGAAGAGGTCGTCGCCTGGATCAAACAGAACCGGCCGTTTCAAGAAGAAGCGCTTTAGCGGTTCCCGACGTACGTGGTCGGCCATGTGCTGACATCGGCCAGCTATAGCTGCCGAGTTGGACCTGCGCCATGCGGGTCAACCACGAGCACGCCGCAGCGGCACCTCGCCCACTTAGCCCGCCTACGACGCTCCGACAGCCAGCGGCGCGCACCATGATCCACAGCACTCCAGCTGATCAGGCCCCGGCGTGTCGAGTCGAAGAGACGCTGTGGATCACGGCTTCGCGCTCTTCGTTTCGGTTGTTGGCCTCAGCGTCGGCGGAGTTGTCCGCAGGGTCAGCGAGGCAACGCGCTCGGCGGGTCGGCCAGTGGCTCCTCCGCCGTTGACGAGACACCCGGCTCCACTTCCACCGGCAGTGCCGGGTCCGCCGACGAAGAGACATCGATCGCCGGGTCAGGAGGGGCCGAGGCCGGCGAGCGAGGCGGGGTAGACGGGGTCGACGTCGGCGGGCGGTCCGGTGCCGGAGTGGAGGGCGGGACCGGCGGGGCGGTCGCCGGCTGCTCCGGTACGGCGGTCGGCGACGAGTAGCCCGGTTCGATCGGAGCCTCGTGCCGACCGGACGACAACGCGTTCACCGTGCCGATGCCGAGCGTCACGACCACGAGCACGGCCAGTCCGCTGCCGGCCGTCGCGGCGATCCGACGGCGGCGGCGTGCCCGCTGCCCGGCGGCGATCAGGGCTTGTGGGGTCAGCTGGTGCGGCGGCGCGGCGGCCGCTCGGACCTCGATGAACGCTGAGGTCAGGTCAGATTCGTTCACTGGCTTCGCCCCCCTATGGCCACGTCGTCGGGCAGAAGTTCGCGCATTCGCTGCAAGCCGCGAGCGCATTGACTCTTCACGGTAGTCAGTGAGCGTAAGAAGCCAGAAGAATTTTGGATCTACCGAAACCAGTCCTGACCAGCGGCATCCCGCCTGGTGTGACCGCGCCCGATGCACAGCTGACGCGGCTGCGCTGTCCGGCAACAGCTACCGTCCCGCTACCGCAGGGCAGCACCGGTCGGCACCGGTCCGTCTCGATCTGACCACAGCGATAGCCCTCGCGCCGCAGGCCGGTGAGGCGTATCTGACGCAGGCTGTCGCGCCATGGCCGTGCGAGACCTATCTCCACATCCAGGACGGTGACCGCAGCATCGCGATGACCGTCCGGAACGCGTCGCCGTTGTTGTCCGCGCTGCGGCTGCTCACGACCGAGGCCGAAAGTGGGTGGTCGTGGTGAGGAGCCGTACGGATCGAATCCTTCGCCTGCCAGCGGCCCTGTTGCGGCACGGTCGCGGGATCACCGGCACCGTGATGGGATCGGTGCGCACCCGCTTCGACATCCCGCGCTACGCCGATCTGGCGATACGGGGCACCCTGCGCAGCGAGGAGATCATCACCAGCAGCAGGCCACTGCACGACGTGAACGAGGCGATGGCCGACGCCGACGCACGCCAAGGCATCCGATCCATGATCCATTTCTAGCATCGTCCAGCGCGGACCCGGAGCGGCCCTCCAGTCCCGCTCCGGATGATCGAGCACATCGCCCTGCGAGTAGCGAGAGTTCAGGGTCGCGCCGCGAAGGCGTCGCGAACCTGAACCCGGTTTGCCGTCCACCAGTGCAGGAACGTCTCACCGGAGAAGAACAGGTGGTCACAGGAGTGGTCGCCTCGGTCGTAGTGGAAGACCAGCTGCCAGAAGTCCGAGGCCCGCTTCCACCATAGGCGGTCCACCGCGTCGGCCAGTTCGGCATCGCTGATCGCGACCACGGCACGGTACCCGGCGACGAACGCGGCCACCAGCTCCAGATCCAACTCGCCCGCCTCACCGCCAAACTGCAGCGTGGCGGTCCGGGCGATCTCCTCGCCGAACGGGCGAACCCTGATCCGATCCCAGTCGATCACTCCGGCCACCACCCCGTCACGCCAGATGATGTTGCGATGCTGAAGATCACCATGGGTGTATCCGGCAGGGCCAGCCGGTTGATCGGTGGCCGGGCGCAGATGCCCATACTCGGCGATGAGCGCCTTGCGCCGCCGCAGCAACTCGACCGTCTGGACGTCGAACGGTGCCGCCGAAGCGAACGCGCCGATGGCGCGTAGATATCGGTCAGCCTCGGCCACCGCCTCACCGGGCGCTGCCACCGTGGCGGTGACGGCACCGGCAGCCGGTAGCCACCTCCGCAGGCCCGGATCGTTGAGCTCGCGGTGCAGCCTGCCAACCACACCGCCAAGGTGATGTGCTTGACCGGCCGACAATCCGGTACCCGCAATGTGCTCGCCCTCCAGCCAGCCGAACAGACTGTAAGCGCGGTCATCCATCTCGGCGACGACATCGCCGCCGAGGGTCAGCACCGGCGGACATGCCGGTACCCCGGCTGCGGCGAGCGCCGCAGCGACGCTCAGATTGCGTCGCACGGTCGACACGGGCGCGTCCAACAGCAGCTTCAGCGCAAACTCGCCACCGGCTGTCCGCAGCTGCCAGTTGCGGTTCATCAACCCGTCGGGCAGATATCGAACCTCCTCGACCTCGCCGAGCCGGTACATGTCGGCCAGTAACGGCAGGTCCTGGGCAGCCAGGTCGAGAGCGGCGACCTCGGCAAGCACGGAAGCTGTCACAGGGACGTACGCTACCGACTGCGCCGGACAGCCCCGGGAAGGCGCAGCCGCAGCTCAGGGGTACCGAGGGCAGCCAGCGGTGCTCGTAGGAGCACTCCCTCAATGAGATTCCATGAAGCGCGCCCGCCTGTGGCCGTGGTCGGACCGCACCCCAAGACCAGACCCACGTCGAAGTCGATCCTACCCGGGCAGGTCTTCATCTCGCCGTTGCTGACCCCCTCGGCGCCAGATGCGAAAGAGTTCGGCCAGAGCCCGAAGCACGGCCGGCAGCTTGTCCGCGTCCACCCTGAACAGGGCGACCAACGCGACTACGAGGCGGGGCACGACGAAGGTCAAGGCGACAATGACCAGTACCCAGGGCCCAGCGGAAAGATACGATTCGAGCGCGGACACGGCGAGGTAACCCCCTTCGGGGCCAAGTCTCGCGGCGGCCAAGGCGCGCGAGCCAGATTCGCCGATCCCGGTCAGGCAATGAAGTTCTGCTCCAAAAATCCCATATGGCGGCGGCTATTCTGTCACCCGCGCCCACGTCGGCGCGCCCAGCGGGACAGCGAGGATACGACCCATCTGGGGCATGAGGAGGAGCCCTGCTCGACACCGTCGGCATGTCGCTACGGCAGACTGGACGAGATCCCCTAGCTCACGGGGCAGTGGAACAGCTCGCGCAGGTATGCGTTCCGGAGTGACTGGACCATCGCTGCTCTGCCCCGGACGATTTACCGGGCCGCGACCAGCCGGCGTCCATAGGCACCGGCGTCCGTCCACACCGACATACACCACGGCGATCGTGCGGTGCGGCTGGCAGCGGTCACAGATGATCCGTTTCTCCTTGCGATAGGCAGCCGGATTGGCCTTGATCGCTTCGGCTTGTTGTTCGAAGGCGTCTATTATTCAAATGCCTCGTCCATTATTATATGCAGGTGTCTCACCATTAAATTCAGCTCTTCCGGCACGGGCACTGTTTGGACCACCGCGCCACTGCCCAGAAGTCAAGCTTTCTGAGCGATGTCGTACCTACATGATACAACTCGCCCATGACTCACCCTGAAGGCCTTCCATCCAGCGTTGCCAGCATCGCCGAGTACCTCGCCATGATGGCCAAGGGCTACGACAACCACTTGAAGTGGAACGAACAGGCCATGTTCAAGGCAGACCTCATGAACGCCCGTGACCGGTGGCGTGGGGTGGCACCTGAAGCCTTCGCGGCGAAGCTACGCCAAGAAGGCGTACGCGAGGAGGACATCCTCGAACTTGTCGACTGGCTCAAGAAGGCTCAGTCTGGTCGGCACCTTGTCCCGGAGCGCGCATACCGAGATCACATCTTCAGCCCACCGCCTGAAGCCCGAACCGGTAGGCCAGGGCGACACAGTCGGGATTGGTGACGCTCAAGGATGTTGGCCTCGGCTGGTCTGTGGCTCAATGCGGTGCGGGATCGATAGGTCAACCATCGGCACGTAGCAGGCGCGAAGGCGAACCATGGCCCGTCCTGCAGTTGACCCGTGTCGAAGTGACTGCGGTCGCGCGATTTCGCTGAGCCGGTTCAGGATGGCGATTGACCCACTACCCCACGTACTCATGCCGAGCGTCGCTCAGCAGTGGCTCGCGCCACGAACCGTCTGGGTGTCAAGCTGTGGAGATGGAGCTTGCCGCATGGCCTCCTTGACGATCGGACCGGCGGCTGCCGGTCCCTTTCCACCCTTCTCCCACACGGTTGCGGGCTGGGAGGTTGCACGCCGTGCCGCGATCGTCGTCGACGCACCAAAACCGCAACATCGAAGGGGCCGACGGCTGCGACCCGGCCGTAGCGTGGTGGCGTGCGAGATGGCGGCGTACCAGTCCTGCGCGCCCCCGTACGGCCAGCGCGGGTTGAGAGCGGTTGGATGCCCCGCGCGAGGCGGAACGCGCCTCAGGTCACGCCAGTTCGCGGGTCATGAACGCGCTGTTGGGATCATCGACGTAGGCGCCGAAGGGCGGGCAGGGGACGAAGCCCGCCTTTGCGTACAACGTCCTCGCCGGGACGAAGAAGTCCATGCTTCCGGTCTCCAGCGAGATGCGGCGGACGCCGCGTCGTCGCGCGTCCCCGATGAGGTGGTCGAGGACGCGCGCGGCGATGCCCTGGCCGCGTCGTCGCGGATCCGTCCGCATGCTTTTGATCTCCTCGTGCGCCGGCTCCACCTCGGCCAGGGCACCCGTGCCCACCAGCTCGCCACTCATCCGGGCGACCCACAGACGGACGCCCGGTGCCCGCAGCCCGGAAAGATCCAGCGCGTGTCGGCTCTCGGCAGGCGCCGTTGGCGCGAGTTCGTCGAGATGTGCCTGCAGGAAGACGCCGAGCTCCGGGTCAGCGAAGTCGGCGCGCTCGATAGTCAACCGCATGACGGAGATCTTGCCCGGCCGGTGCTGGTCACCCCACACCGAACCGGGCCAGTGGCTCGACCAGCTCGCGTTCCTCGTAGGACAGGTGGGACAGCAGGGTATCGGTGAGCAGGTCGACGGCGGTCTTGACGTCGCCGATCCGGTCCGGCTCGCTGACCAGGGCAACCAGCGCCCGGTCGACCCGTTCCAGCACGTCGTGGATGACGTGATGCTCCTCCGACAGCCGGTCGACCACCGGGGCGAGTCCCGGGTCGGCGCGGCGCAGCTGCGGCAGCATGCCGATGTCCTCGATGGTGTGGTGGGTGGTCACCACCCGGCAGTACGACTCGCAGTAGGCGCCGAGGGTCCAGTTGTTCTGCCGCATGGTCATCGTGTTGATGTGCGCCCGGGCACCGCCGGCGGTCATGGTGCCGGCTGCGACCTGGTCGATCAGGTCGCGCACGGTCCGCAGCTCCTCGCGCAGATGATCGTGTACGTCGATCAGGTGCTGCCCGGCGGTCCGCTGGGCGGGACTGTAGGTCAGCGTGGGGTCGGGTGGCGGGGCGGTCGGCCGGGTCGACTCGTCTCAGACGCGTTCAGCGCTGAGCCGTACCCCGTCGTCGGGGGTGGGGGTGATGCCGGCGGCGGCGGGGGCCGACGCGGCGGGAACCGAACCCGCTGCTGCGGCGCTGCGGCCGGCGGCGACCAGGTCGCGGACCGCCGGCACCACCTCGGCGGCGAACCGGCGGATCATGTCCGGGTCGTCGCTGGCCAGTAGGTAGCCGCTGAAGCCCTGCTCCAGGGTCAGTCCGGCGAGCTGCTCGGCCCAGTCGCCCGGTTTGCCGGTGAGGAATCCGTCGCCGCTGCCGAACGTACCGCTGATGTTGTAGAGCCGGCGGACCGCGGCCGGGTCCCGCCCCGCCTGCCGTGCCGCCGCGTCGATGGCCGCGTTCATCGCCGGTAGCTGCTCCGGCGGCGCGTACGGGCTGCTGGGCAGCCAACCGTCGGCGAGTCGACCGGTGACCCCGAGCATCCGCTTCTTGTACGCGCCCAGCCAGATGCCGATGGGGTGGGCGGGCGCCGGACCTGGATGCACACCCCATACCCGGTGATGCCGGCCGTCGACCTTGACGGTGCCGCCGCCGGCGTCCCAGACCGAGCGGATGATCTCGATGCCCTCCGCCAGCGCTTCGACGCTTTCGGCCGGGGTGAGCCGGCCGCCGCCCATCGCCGCGATCGCGTCCCAGAAGGCACCGGCCCCGAGGCCCAGCTCGACCCGGCCGCCGCTGAGCAGGTCGAGGCTGGCCGCGCTGCGGGCCAGCATCGCCGGCTGGCGCAGCGGCAGGTTGGCGACGTTCGGCGCGACCCGGACCCGGGTGGTGCGGGCGGCGATCACTGACAGCAGGGTCCAGGTGTCCAGGAACCGGGCCTGGTACGGGTGGTCCTGCACGGTCACCAGGTCGAGCCCGGCCTCCTCGGTCAACTGGGCCAGCGCCAGGGCCCGGTCGGCCTGCTCGGCGACCGGCGTGATGAAGGTGCCGAACAGCAGGTCGTGTCCGTAGTCAGCCATGTCGTTCGCTCCCCGCGACAGCAGTCATGCGTACGGGTCACAAGATAGTCTGCCGAACAGACGATCGGCACTGTGACCCTTCTGACGTGAGGATGGTCGGTCAGCGCAGACGAGCCTGCGATAAGCTCGGCCTATGCCTCGTCCCGGTCAACGCACGGATCCGGGTCCGGCCCGCGCCGCTGGCGGCGGCGACCTCGGCTGGGCGCTGGGCGTGGTCTTCCGGGCGTACGTCAAGAGCAGCAGCGCCGTGCTGCACGACCTGCCCGGCGGGCCGCGCGGCCATCAGGTGCTGGCGGCGGCGGTCGAGGCCACGCCGGAGAGTCAGATCTCGCTGGCCCGTCGGCTGGGCATCGACAAGACCGTGATGACCTACCTGATCGACGATCTGGAGCGCGCCGGGCTGCTCGAACGGCGGGCCAACCCGGACGACCGCCGGCACAAGACCATCGTCGCGACCGACCACGGGCACCAGGTCTGGTCGGCGACCCGGGAGCGGCTGGAGCAGGCCGAGGAGCATCTGCTCGGGTCGCTGCGGCCGACCGATCGCGAGGCACTGCGGTCGCTGCTGTTCCAGCTGGCCGACCAGGCACAGGCCGTCGATCCGGTCGTCGACACCTGCCAGATCGTGTCCGACATCGCCGCCGACAGCCAGCCGCACGAGCCAGCCGACAGCCAGCCGCACGAGCCAGCGGACGGCCAGCCGCACTGAGGTACAGCTCCAGCTCGGCCCACACCCGTCCGTCAGACCTGCGGCATGGCGGACGGAGGAGCCGATCGATGCGCCAGTCAGACACCAACCTGCTGCCGTTCTACCTGGTCGTCGACGTCTCGGTGTCGATGGCGGCGGACGGCAAGCTGGAAGCGGCGAACGAGATCGTGCCGGCGCTCGTCGACGCGCTGGCGCGGCACCCGGTCGTCGCGGCCCGGGTACGGTTCGGGCTGATCGATTTCTCCGACCACGCGGAGGTCCGGCTCCCGCTCGGTGACCTGCTTGCTCCCGGGCTGGTTTCGCCGGCCCTCACCGTACGCGGCGGCACCTGCTACGAGTCGGCGTTCACGGCCACGCGGGACGAGATCGAGTCGGACATGGCACGGTTCGCGGCCAGCGGAGAGACCACACACCGGCCCACCGTCTGGTTCATCAGCGATGGCCGGCCAACCGACTTGCGGTCCGCCTGGCAGGCGGCGTTCGCCGAGCTGACCTCGTCCAGCGCCCGCCCGAGCGTCGTCGCCTGCGGCGTGGACGAGGCGGATCCCCGGATCATCAGGTCGCTGGCCCATCCGGCGACCGGATCGGGACGGATGGCGTCGTACCTGATGGTGCCCGGCGCCGATCCGGCCCGGACGATCACCGGGATCGCACAGGTGCTCATCGCCAGCGTCGTCCGGTCCGGCTACCACCCGACCAGCGACGCCGGACCGGTCCTGCCCGACGGGCCGGATCTGCCGCCCGGGGTGCAGCGGCTCGACCCGACCGGCCCCGGGTGACGGTGGCCCCGACTGCGGGCGACGGCAGCCCGGCCCGACTCGGACCAGCTACGGTGATCTTGTTACGGTGATCTTGATTGTCGTCAGGCCGTCCGCTGAACGGCCAAGGTCGACTGTCCGTCAGGTTCATATATGATCAAAACTATTGACAATGTCCGAGGAGCACATCAATTCCGGAGCACGGGGCCAACGATCGCAGCGGAGGTCTCGATGATCGACGATCGATCCGGCGGACCGGTGCCCGATGACGGGCTACCAGCCGAAACCCGACAACGGATGATCGAATTACTCGCCGCCGAGTTCGGCGCGGCGTGGCAGGCCGCTGTGACCGGCGGTGCGGGCCCTGAAGAGTTGGCCGAGTACGTCGACGACCGCCGGCGTACCGTGGAATCGATTCCGGAGCCGGACGACCGCGACGATTGTCGTTAACCTGGACAACGCAGCGCAACGGCACACCATCGCTTCCGGCCGACCGGACCGGCATTTTCCGGTGACCACTGAGTCAGCATCGGCCACCGGATACGATGTGACACACGGCGACGGCTGACAGTCCCCATTACTCGCGCCACCATGGACACATGGCGACGGCGTACGCATCTGCGCAGTTCCCGGCAGCGGGTGGATCTTTCATCGGCCGCGCCGCGGAACGCGCCCGGCTGACCGGGCTGTTGACCGAGGCGGCGGGCAGTGCCGCCGCGACGGTCTTCGTCGGCGGTGAGGCGGGCGTCGGCAAGAGCCGGCTGCTCGAGGAGTTCGCCGCCGAGGCCCGCTCGGCAGGCCGCACCGTCCTGCGCGGCGTCTGCATCAACCTGGGCACCGGCGCGGTGCCGTACGCCCCGTTGATCGACGCCCTGCGGCGGATCGTCCGGGCACTCGGTGAGCAGCGGGTACGCGAGCTTGGCGGACCCTCGTACGCCGAACTGAGCCGGCTGGTGTCGGACTTCACCGGAGTCGCGCCCCTCGGTGAGTCGACCGCACAGCTACGGGTGTTCGGCGCGGTCCTGCGGATGCTCGACCACTTCGGCGCGCACACGCCGACCGTACTGATCATCGAGGACCTGCACTGGGCCGAGCCATCCACGTTGGACCTGGTTTCCTATTCGGCTCGGGCGCAGACCGACGAGCGGGTCCTGCTGGTGCACAGCTACCGGTCGAACGACCTGGACCGGCGGCACCCACTGCGGACGCTGCTCGCCGAGCCGGACTTCATCCGCCGGATCCACCGGCTGGAGCTGGCCCGGTTCACCCGCGCCGAGCTGGAACGGTTCCTGACCGCGTCGGCCGGCGGCCCGGTCGACCGGTCGCTGCTGGACCGGTACTACGAACTGTCCGACGGAAACAGGCCGGGATCTCGCAGCTACGGGTGTTGCGTGACCTCTGCCTGGCCGAACTCGCCCGGGCCCGAGGCACCGCCGACCCCGACGCCTGGGTAATGGTGGTCCGGGGCTGGTCGATGCTCGGCCGGTCCTACCCGGCGGGCTACGCCTACTGGCGGGAAGCCGAGACCGCGCTCACCGCCGGCGACCTGACCCGCGCCGGATCGGCCGCCAGGTCGGCCTGGCAGTCCACCAATCCGCTGCCGGCCGGGCCGCTGCGTAGCGAGATCGAGGCGATGGCCCGCCGGGCCCGCATCCCCCTCGACCCGGAGCCGCCGGAGCCAGCCGACGACACCGCCGGGCCGGCAGCACGGCCGTTCGGTCTCACCGCCCGCGAGTTGGAGGTGCTGTGTCTGCTATGCCTGGGCAGGACCAATCGGGAGATCGCCACCGAACTGTTCATCACCGAACGCACGGCGGGTGTCCACGTGTCCAACCTGCTCAGAAAGATGGCGGCCAGCAACCGTAATGCCGCCGCGTCGATGACCCATCGGCTCCGGATCTGCATCGATCGCGATTCCGGATAGACCTCCGTACGGCGTCGTCGCGCCGAACGTACCGGTGGATCGTCCTAACAGGTCGGAGCCGGTCGCCACCGGGCGAGCCGAATGTGACCGTACGCAAAAGATCGTAGGCACCGAGTGATGACGCCACCGGTGATCGAGCCGTAAAGTCCACACCGGATCTGCTGAGCAACCTTTCAGGGGGTAGCGGTGACGCTTAGATCTGCGACGGTCGACAATTCGACCCCGCGGCTACGCACTATTACGGCAGCGGGCTCCAATCTCTTCTGAGCCAGCGGAACCGCGGATAACTTTCGACTCGTACGCAGATAGCCGACCACCTCCCCCACACCTTTTTGATGATCTGGTGGCTTACTGGAAAGGACAGATACCGATGGCCAGTGCGAGCGTGGCTGTCCGGGCCGCCGGCGCGTCGTTCGGGCGTACCGCTGCGGAAGATCACGTCCGGGACCTCGCCCGGCGGGGCATACTGGCGGACCGCGCGAGGACGGCGTCCGACGCGGAGCGTGGGCTGCTCCGCGCGGGTGGGTACGCCCTGGTCTGGCCGGTGGTGTTCCAGCGGCTGACCCGCCGGATCGAACTCGCCCGGGGACACCCCGCCTGCGCGTCGTCGGTCCACCGGCTGGAAGCCGACTGCCTGGACAAGTTCCACGACGACGTCGAGGCGGTCCTCGACGACCTGCTGACCAGCGCCAAGGTCCCAGTGGTCAACCTGGAGGGGTGGATCGCCCGGCGGATCGGGCCGGCCACCGTCGACGCGCATCGCCGCCGACGCGGCGACCGTGGCGCGTTGCAGCGGCCCCGGCTGCCCGGATGGCTCAAGCACCACCTCGACCAGGACCCGTGGCTGCTGGCCCTCGCCGTCGAGGTACTGGTCTGGGTGGGGATCCCGGCCACGGCCGGGGTACGGGTGTGGCCGCTGGGCGCGTGGGCGGACCGCCGAGCCGCCGTCACCGGCCACTGTGGTGGCGGGGAACGGGAGGTGACGGCCGACCTCGACCGGGTGCTCGCCGCGATGCGCAGACGTCCGAAGTGGTACGCGGACTTCGTCGAACGGCCGCTCGGCCGCAAGCACGCCCCGGTGCCGCCGGCCGCGCGGGCCGGGACCGGTCCGGCCCGCGAGAGCGACCACCTGCAGCCGAGGACGCCGGACGAGGCGGACGAGGCCCGGTTGACCGAGCTGGCGTCGGTCGCGGTGACGGCGATCGAGGCGCAGCTGCGCCGAGGCGCCGACCCCCGGTGCGCGGTGGTCGCCGTACTCCGCTCGGTGTTCGACACCGGCACGGGTGCCGACGAGATGGACCGGCCGCCCGGTGGTGGACCGGCCGCAGACGAGCGGGTCGCCGCCCTGCTGGCCGATTCGGCGGCGATCGACCGGATCGCCAGCGCCGTCGTCGAGCTGATCGCCGACCGGTGACGGCCGGTGCGCCGAAACGCCCGGCCGGTCCTCGCGGACCTGCCGGGCGTTCAACCAGCAGGATGATCGCCTGCTCAGTGGCGGTGGCGGCGGGATTTGAACCCGCGGAGGGCGTGAACCCTCACACGCTTTCGAGGCGTGCTCCTTAGGCCACTCGGACACACCACCGCCGAGTAGGCTACCTGAAGCGCCTGCCGACCGTCACGGCGGTACCGCCCGAGCGTAGGCGGCACCGGCCGCACTGGCAGGATCATGGCCATGAGCACGCACATCGGAGCCAAGCCCGGCGACATCGCCGAGCGGGTCCTCATGCCCGGAGACCCGCTGCGCGCCAAGTGGATCGCCGAGAACTTCCTCGAGGACGCCACCTGCTACTCGAACGTGCGCGGCATGTTCGGCTTCACCGGCCGGTACGCCGGGACGCGGGTGTCGGTGCAGGGGTCGGGAATGGGCATGCCGTCGGCGTCGATCTACGCCCACGAGCTGATCAACGAGTACGGGGTGCGGACGCTGATCCGGGTCGGCTCCTGCGGCGCGTTGGCCGAGGATCTGCACCTGCGGGACGTGATCGCAGCCAACGGTTCGTCGACCGACTCGAACATGAACCGGGTGCGCTTCGCCGGGCTGGTCGACTACGCCCCGGTGGCGGATTTCGGTCTGCTGCGTACGGCGGTCGACGCCGCCCACCGGCACGGTGTCGATCTGCGGGTCGGCCCGGTCCTGGCCGCCGACGCGTTCTACACCGACCGGCCGGACCTGTACGACACGCTCGCCGACTACGGGGTGCTGGCGGTCGAGATGGAGTCGGCGGCGCTGTACACCATCGCCGCCCGGTTCCGGGCCCGCGCGTTGACCATCCTCACCGTGAGCGACCACATCCGCACCGGCGAGAAGATGAGCGCGGACGACCGGGAGCAGACCTTCAGCGAGATGGTACGCATCGCACTGGACACCGCGATCGCCTGACGCCACCGGGATCGGCCGACGATACCGGCGGGCCGCCCGGCTCAGCGGAAGAACGCCCGCAGCGCGGCGGCGCACTCGTCGGCCAGCACCCCGGCGTACACGGTCGGCCGGTGGTTGAGGCGGCGGTCGCGCACGACGTCCCACAGCGATCCGACGGCACCGGTCTTCGGCTCCCACGCGCCGAAGACCACGGTCGAGATCCGGGCCAGCACCAACGCCCCGGCGCACATGGTGCACGGCTCCAGGGTGACCACCAGGGTGCACCCGTCGAGCCGCCACCGGCCGAGCCGGGCGGCGGCCCGGCGCAGGGCGAGGACCTCGGCGTGCGCCGTCGGGTCGCCGGTCAGTTCACGTTCGTTGTGGGCGACCGCGAGTTCACGGCCGGCCGCGTCGTAGACGACCGCACCGACCGGCACGTCAGCCATACCGACCGGCACGTCAGCCGCACCGACGGGTACCCCTGCCGTGCCGGGCGGCACACCAACGGGGCCGGCACCGGCGGTCGGCCCGCCCGCCACCGACAACGCCCGCCGCATCCAGCTCTCGTGCAGCGGGTCGCGGTGCCGTCGGGCCGTCGGCACGCCGTCGCCCCGCCCGGTCACGCCGTCGCCCCGCCCGGTCTCATGCCTCGCGCAACTCCTCGATCTCGTCGCCGCAGCCGACCGTCTGGCAGATCTCTGCGGTCACGTCGGCCGGCAGCATGCCGTCGCGGGCGCACAGCGCCAGCAGGCGTCGGGCCGACAGACCTAGGTCGGCGAGCAGGTCGGCGTCCCCGACCGGCTCCGCGTCCGGGTCGGCGGCCGGCTCATCGTCGTCGTCCTCCTCGTCGGCCAACGCGTCGACGTCGTCGGAGTCGTCCAACGGGTCGCCGACCAGGTACCCACCGGCACGGGAACCGGCCGGCGCGGCAGCGGCGGCGGACATCGAGCCGCCGCCAGCGCCGACCACGACCGGTTCGAGGTCGACCTCGACGGCCGGGTTACGGATGTCGCCGATCAGCAGTGCGCCCAGCCGCGACTCCTCGGCGAACGCGGCGTCCGAACTGAAGATTCGCAGATCCTCGCCCTCGTCGAGGCGCAGTATCACCAGGTAACTGTCGTCCGATTCGACGAACAGCAGTGACACCTCGGCGTCGGGGTCGACCTCACGGAGCCGGTCGACCACTTCGTCGATGTCGGCGACCCCACCGAGGTCGAGCTCGGCGCCGGACCAACCGGCCGGGCCGCGTACGGCAGCGGCAGCAAAATAGGGCACGGTCCCCCCAATGGTCCCTGCGGTCACCGGGCGGTGCGGCATCCGCGCCGCCGTCGGTGACCGCCGATTCTGTCGTCAGATTGACGGTATCGGCTCAGGTGGGTCGTTGACCCCACAACGCCCCGAACAGTCACTGACCGGCAGGGACGGGTGCGCGACAGCGCGTCGACGTCCGGTCAGCTGAGGCGTTCGGTCAGCTGAGGCGTTCGGTCAGTTGACCAGTCGGCGGGCCGCGATCAACTCGCGCAACTGCTGCCCACGGACCTTGCGGGGCCGGACCCGTTCGCGGCCGAGCTTGGCGCCGGCAAGCTCGGCGAGGATCTGCAGTCGGCGTCGATTCCGCTCGGGATCGAGCCGGTGCCCGGTGTTGGCCATGCCGCCGAGCGTGCCGACCGTCGCCGCGTTCGTCAAGCCCGGAATTCGCCCCCCGCTGGTCACCACAGTGGCCAGTCGCCGGTCGCCGCCCAGTGTGTGGCGAGCGCCACAGTTGTGATGCTCCAGCCGGCCGACATGGCGAGCGCGATGCCGGTCGCCACGCCCCGGTCGCCGACCCGGGCGAGCAGGATCGCGACGGTCCAGGCCAGCACGCCGCAGAGCAGCGTCGACAGGGCGTACCCGCGCAGGTCCTGGCCGATCAGGCCGGTCAGCAGCAGCCACAGCGCGGTGGCCAGCGCCCCGAGTGCGACGGCTCCCGGGCGTACCGGGTGCGGCTCCCGGTAGGTCGGCCGGGGCGGGGCCGGTGGCTGTGCGGGCATGGCCGGAAACATCCCCGGCGGGTACGGGTGCTGCCCACGTGGTGAACCCCAGCCGGCCACCGGCGGGTGCCAGCCGGCCGGCGCACCGGGCCAGCCCGGCGGGCTGGTCGGTGCGGGTGACGGCCATTCGATCGGCCGGTCCGGCATCTCGTCCCTCCCTCCTGCGGCCGGGGCGGCGGCTCGCGTCGGTCCGCCACCGTGCCAAGTCAGCGTACCGACGGCGGCTGCCCGACCGCGCCCTGGCTCGATGTGGCAGAGTCACCGCGTGCGAGTGGCGGTGATCGGGCTGGGGCTGATCGGCGGCTCGGCGCTGCGCGCGTTCGCCGCCGCCGGACACCGGGTTTTCGGGTACGACGCCGATCCTGCGACCCGGGCCACCGCGCGTACCGCCGCCGCGCGGGCCGCACCCGACGCGCGCTGGCAGGTCGCCCCGACGGTACGGGACACGGTGGCCGACGCCGATCTGGTGCTGTTGGCGGTGCCGCTGCCGGCGGTGGGTCCGGTGCTCGACGAGATCGCCGCGGTCGGCTACTCCGGGCTGGTCACCGACGTCACCTCGGTCAAGGAACCGGTGCGGCGGCTGGTCGACCGGCGTCTGCACCGCCAGCACGACCGGACCGCCGGGTTCGTCGGCGGCCATCCGATGGCTGGTCGGGAGACTTCCGGGTTCACCTCCGCCGACCCGGAGCTGTTCACCGGCTGCGCCTGGGTGCTATGCCTGGAACCGCCGGTGACCTCGGTCGACGACTGGCTGACCATCGCGACAGCGGTGACCGGGCTGGGTGCCCGGGTGGTACCGGCCACCGCCGAGGAGCACGATCGGGCCGTCGCGGCGATCAGTCACGTACCGCATCTGCTCGCGACCGCGCTGGCCGCCAGCGCGGTGACCGACCCGCTCGCCTGGTCGTTGGCGGCGGGGTCGTTCCGGGACGGCACCCGGGTGGCGGCCAGCCGGCCGGAGCTGGTCGCGGCGATGTGCGGCGGCAACGCCGGGGCGGTCCGGGCCGGCCTGGACGAGGTGCTGTCCACCCTGACGGCGGCCCGGGCGGCGCTGGACGCGGAAGACCCGGTGCAGGCTCTGGTGCCGTGGCTGACCCCGGGCAGTTCGGCACGGGGAGGCTGGCCACCACAGCCGGGCCGGCCGCTGGAGCTGCCGGCCCGGCCGGACGCGCTGCTGCGGCTGGGGCGGGCCGGCGGTTGGGTCACCGCCGTGGCCGACGACCGGCGTACCGTGACAGCGGTCCGGCCGGCACCGGTCGACTGACCCGGGCTAACTGACCCGGGCTGGCTGGTCGGCTGGTCGACTGACCCGGGCAGACCGGCCGACGGTGGGCCGAACTGTCTGCCGGCGGCTCAGACCTGTTCGCCCCGGTCCAGCCGGATCACCCGGCGGTCGGTGACGACGGCGGTCACCAGGTCGGCGGGCGTCACGTCGAAGGCGGGATTGACCGCGCCGGCCCCGGCCGGCGTGGTCCGGGTCGCGACGAAACTGACCACCTCGGCGGACCCCCGGTCCTCGATTTCGACCTGTGCGCCGGTGGCGGTCGCCGGATCCACCGTCGATTCGGGAGCGACCACCACGAACGGCAGCCCGGCCCGGCGGGCGCCGAGCGCATGGGCGTACGTGCCGATCTTGTTGATCGTGTCGCCGTTCGCGCAGATCCGGTCGGCGCCCACGACGACCGCGTCGACCAGGCCACGGGCCATCAGGAACGGCCCGGCCCCGTCGACGGCGACCCGGAAGTCGACCCCGGCCCGGTCGAGTTCCCAGGCGGTCAGCCGGGCACCCTGCAGCAGCGGCCGGGTCTCACTGGCGATCACCGACTCCAGCCCGCCGCGCCGGTGCAGTTCGACGACGACCCCGAGCGCGGTTCCTCCGGTGACCGTGGCCAGCGCACCGGTGTTGCAGTGGGTCAGCAGCCGGCACCGGGGCGGACAGAGCTGCCCGAGCAGGTCGGCCCCGAGCCGGGCCATCGCCACCGACGCCGCCTCCTCCTCGTCGCGCAGGGCCACCGCTTCGGCGAGTACGGCCGACGGGCTCTCCGCGAGCCGGGCCGCCGCCCGGTCGACGCCCCGGGCGAGGTTGACCGCGGTCGGCCGGGCGGTACGCAGCCGTTCGACGGCGTCGGCCAGTCGTTGCGGCTCGTCGTGGTGCAGCCGCGCGGCCAGCGCCACCCCGAGGGCACCGGCCACGCCGAGCGCCGGCGCGCCGCGAACCGCCAGGGACCGGATCGCGTCGACCACCGTCTCGACGGTGGACAGCCGTAGTACGGTGGTCCGGTCGGGCAACGCGGTCTGGTCGATGATCTCGATGGCGTCGTCGACCCAGTCGATGGTCCGCATGCGACGACCTTAGTCGGCTCCGGCCGGGCGACAGTACCGCCGAAGGGGCCTATGGTGACCGGTGTGAGCAATGCCCGGGACCCGATCGTCGACCTTCGTCGGATCGCTTTCCTGCTGGAGCGGGCCAACGAGGCGACCTACCGGGTACGCGCGTTCCGGTCCGCCGCCACGGCACTGGCCGGACTGCCCGCCGCCGAGTTGTCGCAGCGGGCTGATGCCGGCACGTTGACCGAGCTCGCCGGGGTAGGCGAGGTGACTGCCCGGTGTGTGGCCGAGTCGCTGGCCGGCGAGGAGCCGGTCTATCTGCGCCGGCTGCTGGCTACCGAGGGCACCGACCTGGACGAGGCGGCGGCGGCACTGCGCGCCGCGCTGCGCGGCGACTGCCACACCCACTCGGACTGGTCCGACGGCGGTTCGCCGATCGAGGAGATGGCGTTGGCCGCGGTCGAGCTGGGCCACGAGTACCTGGTGCTGACCGATCATTCGCCCCGGCTCACGGTCGCCCGCGGGTTGACTGCCGCCCGTCTGCGGCGCCAACTCGACCACGTCGCGGCGCTCAACGCCGCCCTGCCGGAGGGGTTCCGGATCCTGACCGGCATCGAGGTGGACATCCTGCCGGACGGCTCCCTCGACCAGTCCGACGAACTGCTCGACCGGCTCGACGTGGTGGTCGGCTCGGTGCACGCCAATCTGCGTGACGACCGGGCGCGGATGACCCGGCGGATGCTGACCGCGGTCACCAACCCTCGGCTGGACATCCTCGGTCACTGCACCGGTCGGATGGTGACGTCGCGGCCGCCGGGGGTGACCGGACCCGGCGACCGCGGCCACCGACGGCGGTCCCGGCCGCCGAGTGACTTCGACGCCGAAGCGGTCTTTGCCGCCTGCGCCGAGCACGGCAAGGCCGTCGAGATCAACTCCCGGCCGGAGCGGCAGGACCCGCCGAAGCGGCTGATCCGGCTAGCGGTCGAGACCGGCTGCCTGTTCGCCATCGACACCGACGCCCACGCGCCGGGTCAGCTCGACTGGCAGCGGTTCGGGTGCGCCCGGGCCGCGCTCTGCGGTGTCGATGCCGACCGGGTGGTCAACACCTGGTCGGCCCGGCGACTGGTCGACTGGGCCGCCGCCCATCACTGAACCGCTGTCCGGCAGCGGGCCGCCGGACAGCAGCGGGCCGCTGTCCGGGACCGTGCCGCCGGGCAGCGGACCGGAGCGGGCCGGTCGGGGCAGCCCGGTGCCCTGTGCAAGGGCCACCCCGGCCAGCACGATCAGCGCCCCGACCGGCTGGTGCCAGACCAGCCGCTCGCCGAGGACCGACACCCCTGCGGCGACCGCGACGACCGGCACGACATAGGTGACGGTGGCCGCCGTACTGGCCCCGACCAGCCGGATGTTGCGCATGTGGATCACGAAGGCCAGGCCGGTGCCGACCGCCCCAAGAATCAGCACGCTCACGATCACCGCCGGAGAGAGCCGGGTCGGTGTCGGCGGGGCCCCGGCGACGATCGGTGCGACGACGGCCAACTGGCCGGTGGCCAGGATCAGCTGGGTCGCGGCGAGCGCGACGCCGCTGTCCGACCGGCCGGCAACGAACCGCTTCTGGTACGGGATCGTCGCGCCGTAGCAGGCGGCCGCGCCGAGACACATCAACTGCCCGGCGAACTGCCCCCCGCCGACGCCCTGCCAGACCCCGAGCACCACCAGCACGCCGACGAAGCCCAACCCGGTGCCGGCCAGCCGGCGGGCCGTCATTGCCTCGGTGCGGAACACCAGCGCCGCCAACGGCAGGGCGATCAGCGGGGTGGTGGCGTTCCAGATGCCGGCGAGCAGCGACGGGATCCGCTGCTCCCCGTACCCGATGAGGGTGAACGGCAGGGCGACCCCGACCGCCGCGACAACGCACTGGTGCAGCCACAGCCACGGATCCCGGGGCAGCCGGTCGCCAACCAGTGGCAACACGATCAGCAGGGTGAGCGCACCGGCGGCGACCCGGGCCAGGGTCACGTGGATCGGATGCAGCTCGGCGACCCCGATCTTGATCAGCAGGAAACTGGTGCCCCAGATGCCGGCGAGCAGCAGGAAGCCGGGCAGCCAGCTGGCGAGCCGGGGACCGGGTGGTGGGCCGGCCGAACCGGGTTCCTGCATTCCCGTTCCCCCCTTTCGGATGCGCCGGCCCCGCCGACCTGCCGCGTAGGGTCATCAGCATGGGACGTGTGGATGACATCAGCAACAGCTTTGTCGAGCGGTGGGCGCGGCTGAATCCGATCGGAGCCACCTACATCGGCGTCGACGGGCACGACGACCAGCTCGACGACCTGTCGCCGGACGGGTATGCCGAACGCGCCGCCCTGACCCGCGACACGTTGCGGCAGCTCGATGTCGCTGATCCGGAGTCGGAGGCCGAGCGGGTGGCCCGGGACGCGATGGCGGAGCGGCTCGGCCTGGAGCTGGCCCGCTACGAGGCGGGCGAGGAGACCAGCGAGCTGAGCGTCATCACCAGCGGTCTGCACCATCTGCGCCAGGTCTTCGACCTGATGCCGACCGAGGGCACCGATGCGATGGCCAACATCGCCGCCCGGCTGGACAATTATCCACAGGCTCTGGACCAGGTACGGGTCACCCTGCTGGACGCGGCCCGGGCCGGGCACGTGGCACCCCGGGCGCAGATGCTCAAGGTCGCCGACCAGTGTGACGTCTGGACCGACCCGGAAGCGGACGACTTCTTCCACGCCCTGGTCGGCCGGCTGTCCGCTCCGGCCACCCTCACCGCGGACCTGCGCCGCGCGGCCTCGGCGGCCACCGCGGCGACCATCGCGTTCGGCCGGTTCCTGCGTACCGAGCTGGCCCCGTTGGGGCGGGACACCGAGGCCGCCGGACGGGACCGCTACGAGCTCGCCTCCCAGTACTTTCTGGGCGCGCGGATCGACCTGGACGAGACGTACGCCTGGGGCTTCTTCGAGTTGGATCGCATCGAGCAGGAGATGCGCCGGGTCGCCGCCGAGATCGCCGGGCGCGGCGCCAGCATCGACGACGCGGTACGCGCCCTGGACGCCGACCCGGCGCGGACCATCGCCGGTGGTGAGGCGTTCCGCGACTGGATGCAGGCGTTGGCCGACAGGGCCATTGAGGAGCTGCACGGCTCCCATTTCGACATTCCGCAGCAGATCCGGCGGATCGAGTGCTGCCTCGCACCGACCAGTGACGGCGGCATCTACTACACCGGGCCGAGTGAGGACTTCTCCCGACCGGGCCGGATGTGGTGGGCGGTGCCGCACGGGCTGACCGAGTTCTCGACCTGGCGGGAGGTGACCACCGTCTACCACGAAGGGGTGCCCGGACATCATCTGCAGATCGGTCAGACGCAGGTCCGTGCCGATCTGCTCAACCGCTGGCAGCGGCTGCTCTGCTGGTGTTCCGGGCACAGCGAAGGCTGGGCGCTGTACGCGGAACGGCTGATGGACGAGCTGGGCTACCTGGCCGACCCCGGTGACCGGCTCGGCATGCTGGACGGGCAGGCGCTGCGGGCGGCCCGGGTGATCGTGGACATCGGCCTGCACCTGCAGTTGACCATCCCGCCGAACTCGTTCAACTTCCATCCCGGCGAGCGGTGGACTCCGGAGCTGGCGTGGCAGTTCCTGCGGGCGCACTGCCAACTGCCGGACGAGATTCTCCGGTTCGAACTGGACCGTTATCTCGGATGGCCGGGGCAGGCGGCGGCGTACAAGGTCGGGGAGCGGATCTGGCTGCAGGCCCGAGCCGACGCCCAGGCCCGCAAGGGTGCCGCCTTCAACCTCAAGGAGTTCCATCAGGCAGCACTGAACCTGGGCGTACTCGGGCTCGACCCGCTGCGGTCCGCGCTGGCCCGGATCTGACCGCCCGCCCGGCGGGCCGTGCCGGGCCCGGAGCCGGGCTCAGCCGAGTGCGGCCGTCAGGTCCCGGCAGGCCTGCTCGCACCGGCGGCAGGCTTCGGCGCAGACCTGGCAGTGCTCGTGCTCGCTGGCGTGTGCCTGGCACTCCTCGCCGCACGAACGGCACGCCTGGATGCATGCCTGCAGCATCACCCGGGTGGTGTTCGCGTCGTAGCCGGTGTGTCGGGAGAGCACCCGGCCAGTGGTGGCACAGATGTCGGCGCAGTCGAGGTTGGTGCGGATGCACTTGACCAGTTCGGCGACCATGTCCTCGCTCAGGCACGCATCGGCGCAGGCGGTGCAGGCCTGAGCGCAGTCGAAGCAGGCATCGATGCAGTCGGCGAGTGCCCGCTGGTCGACGTGTCCCAGATCGAGCGGATAGGTTTCCAGCATCTCGGTTGCTTGCGTCATCGTGACCTCCACAGGTGTGACCGTTTGAGGTCGGGTACCCGCTGCCCGGCCCGACTAACACCGTCCCGATCCGCACCGGCCCGACTCAGTCGGGCAGCCGCAGCGCCGCCCAGACGGTCTTGCCGTCGGCGAATCCGGCGTACCCCCAGTCGCTGGCGAGCGCCTCGATGATGGCCAGCCCTCGACCACGGCCGGGTGCCGGCCCGGGCCGGGGCCCGGTGGCCGGTCGGGGCAGCTCGACAGCGCGGTCGCGGACGCTGATCCGGATCGCTCCGGCCTGCCGGGTGGTGGTGACGTCCAGCTCGGTGCCGGCGTGTTCGACCGCGTTGCTGACCAGCTCGGAACCGATCACCATCGCCTCGTCGACCAGCGTGGTCAGCTGCCACGAGCGGCAGGCTCCGCCGATCAGCCGACGGGCCTCTCCCGGTGAGCGCGGGTGTGGGGGCAGGTACTCGTGCCAGCGGTACGGGGACCTCGGTGCTGATTCGACCAGTTTGGTGGCGTCGATCACGCTGTCCTGCACGCTCACCAGACCGCTGATGCTGTGCCTGGCGAGCCGACCGGTGGGTGAGTCTGGCCGGGCGCACAGGTGCACCACCGGACGGTGGCTGGCGTCGCCGCCCTGGACGATGGCGAAGACCCGCAGTCCGATCGGGCTGGCCACGGTCACCTCGTCCAGCTCGACGAGCAGCGCCAACGGCTCTTCCAGGAGGCAGCGGCGCAGCACCGGGGCGAGCCGGACCAGTTCAGTGTCGGTCAACGCGCCAGTCAGCCGGACCCGGGTGACGCCACTGGCGAAGTCGCGCACCACCAGCCAGGTGAGGGTGTTCACCCGTGGTTCCCGTTGTCTGGTCTACCACCGTAGACGGTTCCCGCGTGGTCCTGCGGCGCGATTCCCAGCAGCGGCGCGACTCCGGTCACCCGCAGCACCCGGGCGACGATCGGCTGCGGGTTGCGGACGATCAGGATCTGGCCCTGACCGGCGGCCGCGTGGTGCGCGTCGACCAGCTCCTTGACCGCACTCGAATCGATCAGGGTGACGGCGTCCAGGTCGACGACGATCCAGGTCGCCTGCTGCCGGTCGACCACGCGGACAGCGGCGCTGAGCTCTCCGGTGGCGGTCATGTCCAGCTCACCGGAGGCTTCGATGACGCAGTGCCCGGCTTCGGGTGAGGGCACCCGGATCTCGTGCATGCTGGTCTCCGTCTGGCGGGTCGCGACTCCGACCTGCGGTGGCGCCCGTGGGCCCGCGCGGCGGAGTTGGGCTGCTCGAAGCGCCCAGCCTACGCGACGCCGCCTGCCTGCTGGGGACAGACCGGGAGACCCCCGACCCGGGGTAGCGCACAACCTAGTCGATCATCACACTAGGTGAGAAATCGTTGACTGAATTCGACATCGGTCGATACGATCCGGGCGCCGTGGGACCAGTGTTCCCAAGTTTCACGAGGAGTCCCCATGCCCGTACTCGCCCGCCTGCCGGAGATCGTCCCCACGCTGTTCCGCGTGGTGGTCGGTCTGCTGTTCACACTGCGCGGTGCCGCCTCGATCTTCGGGATCTTCGGCGGCTTCCGAGGCACCGGTGAGGCAATGGAGATCGGCGTCTGGCCCGGGTGGTGGGCCGCGCTGATCCAGCTCGTCGGCGGTCTGTTGGTCCTCGCCGGACTCGGCACCCGGGTGGCCGCCGTCATCTGCTCCGGATCGATGGCGTACGCCTACTTCGTGGTCCATCAGCCGGATGCACTGCTCCCGCAGAACAACGGCGGCGAACTCGCCGCGCTGTTCTGCTGGGCGTTTCTGCTGGTGGCCGCGCTGGGGCCAGGCCGGTACTCGCTCGACGCCATGTTGAGTCGACGCCGTACGGCCGCCGTTCCCGCCCCGGAGCCGGCGACCGTCTGACCACGCGGCGGTAGCCGGACCCCGGAAAGACGGGTACGGCCCGGCGGACCAGTCGAGGTCTGCCGGGCCGTACCGTTTCTCGGTGCTGCCTTCAGTGCCGAACCGGGCGGCTCACATCCGGGCGCACTGCCCGGACACCGGGCCCTGCACCGTGTTCACCCGGTCCTCGTCAACCGGCATCGGGCTGTTGCCCTGGCAGTGCAGCGGGCCGCGGATCGTGTTCCCCGCGACGACCACTGGCAACTCGTCGTGCTTGTTGTTGACCAGCCGGACCGGACCGGAGATGTCAGCGCCGTCCAGCCGCAGACCGCCGTCACCACCGGTCACCTCCAGCGGGCCCCGGATGGTCACCCCGGTCAGGGTCACCGCCCCGGTCGCCCGCAGCAGGGCCAGCGGCCCGGAGACGCTCGTACCGGTGAAGCTGACCGCCGTCGGACGGTTCGCGGTGAGCGGACCGTTGATCGCACCGTCGGTGGCGATCAGCGTCGCACCGGGACGGACCGTGACCGGACCGTTGACCGTCGCCGACTCCAGGCAGTAGGTCATCTCCGCCTTGACGATCAGTCCACCGTCGTGCGTGCCGGTGACCGTCACGTCACAGGTCGGCTCGGGCTGGCCGATCGCCGACCGCGACTCGGTGTCCGCAGTGATCGGCGAGTTCTCGGCGAAGTACGCCACCAGCATGGTCAGGTCGTTGTCACCGGTGGTCGAGGTGTCCGTGCCGTCGGCCAGGGTGGTGAAGTTGTCGCCACCTGCGGCCAGGAACGAGTTGACCGTGACCCGGTAGGTCCCGGTCGGCGACACCGGCTGACCGTTGAGGGTCATCGAGGTGATCCGCTCGCCCTGCGGCAACGTCGGGTCGTACGTGTAGAAGAAGCCCTCCGACACGCCGAGCCACAGCAGCGGACGCGACGCCCCGGCCGGCTGCCACTGCTCCTCCAGCACCTGCTTGACCTGAGCACCCGTGTAGGTCCGGGTGACCATGTCGTTGGCGAACGGCTGGGTCGAGAACGCCTCCGCGAAGGTGATCACGCCGTCCTCGCCGTACAGCAGGTCGGCCCGCAGCCCGCCCGGGTTCATGAAGGCGATCTGCGCACCACCCCGACCCGGCTCCCGGGTTCCGGCGAGCTGCACGTCGGCGATGAAGTTGCCGAGCACCGACTCCTTGCCCCGGTCCTCGTTGCCGTTGGTGTACGCCCGGGTGATGTCGGCGGTGATCGAGCCCAGTGGCTGCTGGCCGAGCACCTCGGCGTTGGCCTTCGCCGCCGCCACGATGTCGGCGACCTCCTGGTTGACCGGCGCGCCGACCACGTCGACGATCTCGACCGTGTCCGTCTCGACCGTCCCCGCCTCGACGTCCACCTGCAGCACGATCCGGCCGAGCTTCTTGCCGTAGTCCTCGGCCTGCAGCACCGGCCGGGTCTCGTCGGTGCCGGGCACCGGCACCTCGAAGGCGTACGGCTGGTGGGTGTGCCCGCTGAAGATGACGTCGATCTCCGGAACGGTCCGGGTGTACGGCCCGAACACCGGGTCGCTCATCAGCGCCTCGGGCGAGTCGATGTTCTCGGTGGCCGCGCCCTCGTGGGTGAGCAGCACCACCACGTCCGCCTCGCCGTTGCTCTCGTCGCCGTCCTTGAGCTGGGTGGCGACCAGGTCGGCCTCGGCCGCCGCCGGGCGGAAGGTGATCCCGGCGATACCGTCCGGGCTGACCATCACCGCGGTCTGTTCGGTGACCACCCCGATGTAGCCGACCCGGATCCCGCCGATCTCCTGCACGTGGTACGCCGGCAGCGCCCGCTCGTCATCGCGGTACACGTTGGCGCCGAGCTGCGGGAAGTCCGAACGCGGGATCACCCGGTCGGTCAGATCCGCCATGCCCTTGTCGAACTCGTGGTTGCCGACCGCGGTCACGTCGAGACGGGCGGCGTTGAGCACGTCGAGGGTCGGGTTGTCGTCGTCGATCGCCGAAACGAACGTGGACGCGCCGATGTTGTCACCGGCCGAGACGAACACCGTGTTCGGGTTGGTCGCCCGGTACTGGTCGACCAACCCGGCCACCTGGGCCGCACCGCCGACCGGCTGACCGTCGACCGTACCGACGGATTCGAGCCGGCCGTGGAAGTCGTTGATCCCCAGGAGCTGCAGCTCGACCGGCCCGTCGGCACCGGTGTCCAGCCCGATGACCATCGGGTTGTGGTCGCTGGCCCGGAACGGGTCCGGGTCGAAGAAGGTCGGGAAGCCGTTGTACTGGAAGGCGTACGACTCGACCGCGTTGATCTGCCAGACGTCGGCCCCGGTGACCCGGGCGGCCAGCGACGGCGAGGCCAGCGCGTGGTCCAGCGAACCCGACTCACCGGCGAACACGTAGGTGCTACGTCCGGTGTCGTTCAGGTTGACGTAGTCAGCGTCGTAGAGGGCCCGCATCGGGTCCTCCTGGGTGTACGAGTTGAAGTCGCCCAGCAGCAGTACGTCGTCGCTGCCACTGTCGGCCACCAGATCGTCGACGAAGTCGGCCAGCGCGGCGGCCTGCCGGGTCCGGTCACCGTTGTACGCACCCTGCCCGTCACCGGTGTCGACGTTGTCGCCGGTCGGCGGCGTCGAGGTGCTCTTGGACTTGAAGTGGTTCGCCACCACGGTGAAGGTCAGCTCGTCGGCGGTGAACGTCTGCGCGATCGGCTCCCGCGCGTTGAACCAGACGCTCTCGTCGTCGACCGACCGGGACGGCCCGACCGGGGTCACCGCGGCCGGCTTGAAGATGATCGCGTTGCTGATGAAGTCCTGCTGGGCGGCGCCCGGCAGGTCCGCCGGGGAGCGGACGTAGTCCCAGGTCCCGGCACCGTCGGCGGCGTTCAGCGCGCCGACCAGCCGGATGAGTGCCTTCTCCGGCTCGGCCGGTGCGAAACGCACCGAATTCTCGATCTCCTGCAGGCCGACCACGTGCGCGTCCAGCGCGGTGATCGCCGCGACGATCTTCGCCTCCTGCTTGGCCAGCGCGGCCTCGTCGGCCGCACCACGCGCGTCCCCACCGAAGTGGACGAAATAGTTCAGCACGTTGAAGCTGGCCACCCGGATGTCGCCACCGACCGGAGCCGGGGCGGCGGTACGCGGGTTCGTCACCTTGAACGTGGTCCGCTCGCTGGCCGGGGTGTCCGCACCGACCGGCAGGGTCGGTTGCAGCCGCCACTCGTCGAAGCCGTACGACAGCACACTCGGCCCGAACGCCTCGACCGAGTCACCGACCCGCAGCGGCTGGTCCGGCGAGACGTACGGCGGGGCGATGCCGGCGTCGGCCAGGTTGGTGGTGCGGCCGTCGTCGACCAGGATCCGGTTGAGCCGGTTGTCGGCGGCGATCTGCTCGGCCTGGGCGCTGCCCGGCTGCGCCACGTCGGTCGGGATGACCGCCGGGGCGTCCCCAGCGGTCAGCACGACCTCGCCGTACCGGTTGGTGTTGTAGACCTCGGCGACGGCGAAGTCACCGACCGGGGCCACCAGCATCGACTCGACGGACTCCCGGTCGCCGGCGGCCAGCGGCAGGGTCAGCGCGACCGGGGTGGGCAGGGGATTGTCCCGGTCGCAGATCTGCACGTCGGTCCGCGCGCCGATGCTCACCTGGGTCAGTCCGAAGTACTCACCGGCGTTGCCGGTGACCCGCACCCGGTCACCGATCGCGACCCCCGGGTGGTTGGCCGGGTTGCTGGTCAGGTAGACGAAGACGCCGTCGCTGGCGGTGCCGGCGGCAACCGTACGGGACCCGCCGGTGCCGGCGGTCTGCAGGTGGAGGCCGTTGTAGCCGCCGACACGGTGGTCGGCGACGACGATGCCCTCGACGGTCACCTCGGTGCCGGCCAGCGGCGTGCTGTCACCGGTGCCCTGCACCTGGGCGATGTCGTGCGTCACCGTGACGTCGCAGCCCAGCTCGGGGTCGGGGTCCGGGTCGACACCACCGGTGCCGTTACGGACGCCGAAGCTGTTCGCCGCCGGCTGCCGCCAGTCGCCGTCGACCTTCTGCAACGAGTGCCCGACCGGGGTGTCGGAGGCCTCAGCGACACCGATGTCGACACTGGTCGTGCCGTCGGCGGGGCCGCCGGCCGCGGTGAGGGTGCCTTCGTAGCTGAGGAACTCGACCACGGAGCCGGCCGGGTCGACCAGGGCCACCCCGTCCGGGGACCCGTTCTGGATGCCGTTGGCGGGGTATTCGGCGACGACCACGCCGGCAGCGGTGACGGTGCCCGCCAGGGTACTGGTGTCGTATACGGTTCCGTTGCTCCCGTTGTAGAGGACGATCTGCCAGCCGGTCAGGTCGAATTCGGCCGGGGCCTCGATCTCGATCGCCTCGCCGGTGTCGGTGCCGGCGTTGTCGTAGTGGATCTCGCTGATGAATGGGTCACCGGCAGCCGGTGCAGCCATGGCGGCGGCACTGCCGGGCACGCTGAGCGCGCCGGCCCCCACGACCGCGGTGATGAGTTTCCAGGTGGCTATGCGTCTGTGCTGGCGCATGTAGGCGTTCCTCCGGTCAGAGGGTGAGTCAAGTAAATCTAGGAGACGCGGGTTTCGAAGCACAGACGGGCCGGTGGTGACCCGTTAAACATTCGGGTCCCGTTACCCCTTCGTGACAAGGGACGGTTCGGCGACACCCCAGGTCAGGACATCGATCGTTCATCTCGACGTCGCCGGCAGGTCGCACACGCGTTCGCGGACGGTCCCGGTCCGCTGCATACCGTCCCGGTGCCAGCGATGCCGTCCAGCCCGGACCGCCCTGGCAGATCCGGTCCGGACGTCGCGCACGACATGGCACCGGACCGGGCGGCCCGCTTCCGACCGAGCGAGGATCGACATGTCAATCGACCATGACAGCCACGTCCACAGCGACCCGGACGACATCAGCTCGAACACCTCCGGCAACCGTCCGTTCCGTGAGGTGCTCGCCGCCCGCGCCGGCCGCCGCGACATCGTCCGCAACGGTACGGTGATCGCCGCCGCGGCCTTCCTCGGCGCGGCCGGCGGCGCACTCGGCACCGACGCGCCGGCCAGCGCCGGCGGCCACGGGCACGGCCACGGCAAGGGCAGGCCCGGCCGGCGTGGCCTGCTCGGCTTCGACCCGGTCCTGCCCAACACCGACGACGCCATCACCGTCCCGCCGGGCTACACCGCCGACGTGCTCATCCCATGGGGCACCCCGCTGCACAGCCGGGGCCCGGCCTGGCGCAAAGACGCCACGAACACCGCCGCCGAACAGGCCGAGCAGGTGGGCAGCCACCACGACGGCATGCACTTCTTCCCGCTGGGTCGCGGCCCGCTGGGCAGCCGCCGCGGCCTGCTGGTGCTCAACCACGAGTACGTCGACCGGACCCTGCTCTACCCCGACGGCGACGCGGAGATGACCCGGGACAAGGTTGACAAGGCGCTCGCCGGTCACGGGGTCAGCGTCGTGGAGGTGGAGCTGTCGCGGGGCCGGTGGCGCAACGTCGACTCGCGGTTCAACCGTCGGGTCACCGGCACCACGCCGGTCGCCTTCTCCGGCCCGGTGTCCGGCCGGCACCCGGCGCTACGGGCGGACAACCCACCGATGGGTACGTTGAACAACTGCTCGCACGGGGCCACCCCGTGGGGCACCTACGTGGCCTGCGAGGAGAACTGGAACGGCTACTTCGGCACCGAGGACCCGCAGTGGTCGCCGACGCCGGAGCAGGCCCGGTACGGGGTCAACGCCGCCGGGTTCGGCTACCGCTGGCACCTGGCCGACCCGCGCTTCGACGTGGCGCGCAACCCCAACGAGCTGAACCGCTTCGGGTGGCTGGTGGAAATCGACCCGATGAACCCCCGCTCGACCCCGGTGAAGCGGACCGCCCTCGGTCGGTTCAAGCACGAAGGTGCCACCTTCTGGGAGTCGCGCGGTCGGGTCGTCGTCTACAGCGGCGACGACCAGGACGGTGACTACCTCTACAAGTTCGTCGGCGACGGTCCGTGGCGGATGCAGCGGGCGTTGGGCCGCAGCCCGCTGGACCACGGCACGCTCTACGTCGCCCGGTTCGACGACGACGGCAAGGGCGTCTGGCTGCCACTGAAGCACGGCAAGGGGCCGTTGACCAGGGCGAACGGTTGGCACGACCAGGCCGATGTGCTGCTGCGTACCCGGGAGGCGGCCGACGCGGTCGGCGCCACCCCGCTGGACCGTCCGGAGTGGGTGGCGGTCAATCCGAAGAACAACGACGTCTACCTGACCCTGACCAACGGCACCGGCTGGCCCGGTGCGGTCAACCCGCGTACCCCGAACCCGTACGGGCACATCGTCCGGTGGCGCGAGCGCGGCCGCGACAACACCGCGACCAGCTTCGAGTGGGACGTGTTCATGCTGGCCGGTGACCCGGCGTACGACCCGCAGGTGCAGCTCGACGAGACAAACATCTTCGGCTCGCCGGACGGGATCTGGTTCGACGGCGACGGGCGGCTGTGGATCCAGACCGACGTGTCGAACTCGACGCAGAACCGCGCGGACCGGGGCCACGACAATATCGGCAACAACGCGATGCTGGCCGCCGACCCGCGTACCGGGGAGGTCCGGCGGTTCCTGGTCGGCCCACGCGGCGCGGAGATCACCGGGGTGGTCACCACCCCGGACCAGCGAACCATGTTCATCAACGTGCAGCATCCGGGTGAGTCCACGACGTACTGGGGCAGTCCGACGCCGGAGGACCCGCGAGCGGTGAGCAACTGGCCCGACTTCGACCCGGCCGGCCGACCCCGGTCGGCGACGGTGGTCATCCGCAAGGCCGATGGCGGCGTCATCGGTACCTGACCGCCCGCTGTCCACCCCTGCTCATCATCCGAGCCCGACGTACGGGCTCCGGGAGCCGCGGCCGATCTCGCCGACCGGTCGCGGCTCCCGTCGTATCCCGCCAAGGCATCTTTTCTCGACGATATCGGAGCCCAGACATGCGTACCCGAAGAAGTCCGGCGGTGCTGGTCACCACCGCCGCCACCGCAGCCGTCCTCTGCGCCACCGTCGCGCTGACCGTTGTGGCCCCCGGCGGCGCGGCGGCCGGTCACCGCGATGACAGGCCCGGCTGGCCCGGATCCGCCGTTTTCGACCGCACCGCGACGTACCCTGTGTTCCACAACCGACCAGCCGGTGAGGACCCGACCGCCGAGACCGTCGCGGAGATCTCCACGGTCAGCCCGGACGGCCGGACGATGATCTACACCGACGCCGCCGGGCGGCGGGTCGGCTTCCTCGACATCACCGACCCACGGAACCCCCGCGGTCTCGGCACCCTCTCGCTGGCCACGCTCGGCAACGCCGAGGACGAACCGACCTCGGTCGCGGTGGTCGACCGGTACGTGCTGATCGTCGTCAACACCAGTGCCAGCTACACCACTCCCTCCGGCCGACTCGACGTGGTCGACCTGGCCACCCGTACCAGGGTGCGCAGCATCCCACTCGGCGGGCAGCCCGACGCCATCGAGGTCAGCGACAACGGCCGCTACGCGGCGATCGCGATCGAGAACGAACGGGACGAGGAGGCCACCCCGCTCGGCGGCGACGAAGGCGACCTGCCGCAGCCGCCGGCCGGGTTCCTGCAGATCGTCGACCTGACCGGGCGCCACCCGGCAACCTGGTCGACCCGTACGGTGTCGCTGACCGCCGCCGACGGCAGCGCGCTGCCCGGTCTGGCCACCGCCGGGCTGGACACCCCGGCCGATCCGGAGCCGGAGTACGTGTCGATCAACGGTCGTGACCAGGTCGCGGTGACCCTGCAGGAGAACAACGGCGTGGTCCTGGTCGACCTGCGCAGCGGGCGGATCACCAAGGCGTTCGGCGCCGGGACCGCCACGGTGACCGGTATCGACACCGCCGACGACGGGGTGATCGACCTGACTGGCACGATCACCGACCTGCCCCGGGAACCGGACGCGGTGGCCTGGATCGACGACCGCTACCTGGCGACCGCGAACGAAGGGGACTGGAAGGGCGGCACCCGGGGCTGGTCGATCTTCGACAGCCGGACCGGCCGGGTGGTCTGGGACGCCGGCAACTCCTTTGAACACCTGGCGGTTCGCCACGGGCTGCACAACGACAACCGAGCCGACAACAAGGGCGCCGAGCCGGAGGGCATCGCGGTCGCCACGTTCGGCCGCACCCGGTACGCATTCGTCGGCTCCGAACGGAGCAACTTCGTCGCCGTCTACGACCTGACCAGGCCGACCAGGCCGGTGCTGCGTCAGGTGCTGGCGACGACCAACGGTCCGGAGGGGCTACTGCCGATCCCGTCCCGCGGGTTGCTCGCGGTCTCCAGCGAGGTCGACGACGCCGAGGCCGGAGTACGCGCTGCGGTAAACCTGTACCGGCTGGGTGCGGACACCCCGTCGTTCCCGACGCTGGTGTCGCAGACCAGCGGACGGGGCCCCGACCGGGCACCGATCGGCTGGGGCGGGCTCGGCGCGCTCACTGCCGTCCCCGGCGAGCGACACCAACTGTTCGCGGCAAGCGACGCCCTCTACTCGCCGACCCGGATCTACACCATCGACACCCGGCACAGCCCGGCGCGCATCGTCGACGATCTGGTGGTCCGCGACGCGTCCGGGAAGCCGGCCGGCTACGACGCCGAAGGCCTGTTCGCCCGGCCGCAGGGCGGGTTCTGGCTGGTCTCGGAGGGAGCGACCGGTGCCGCCAACCAGCTGGTCCGGCTGGACCGGTCGGGGGTGACCCGACAGGTCGTGTCGCTGCCCGACGAGGTGGCCGCCGGGCTCGGCAGCCAAGGGCTGGAGGGGGTGACCGCGCTCACCGACCGGCGAGGCCGGGAGCAGGTGTGGGTGGTGTTGCAGCGGGGCGTGGCCAGCGATCCGGCCGGGGTGGTCCGGCTCGGTCGTTACGACGTACCCGGCGGCACCTGGGCCTGGTTCGGATACCGGCTGGAGAGCACCGATGTCGCCGGCGACTGGATCGGCCTGTCCGAGATCGCCTCGGTCGGCGACGGCCGGCTCGCGGTGATCGAGCGGGACAAGCTCAGCGGGCCGGCCGCCCGGATCAAGCGGATCTACACGGTCGACCTACCGACCGGCGACCCGGCACCGGGTCTGCTGCCGGTGCTGCCGAAGCGGCTCGCGTACGACGTGCTGCCCGATCTGCAGGCCGGCAACGGGTGGACGCAGGAGAAGCTGGAAGGGCTCACCGTCGGCGGGGACCGGCAGGTCTACATAATCACCGACAACGACGGAGCCCAGGACGCCACCGGCGAGACGGTGTTCCTCCGGCTCGGCTCGGCCGATCGGGTGTTCGGTCGGGGTCGACGCTAGCCCGGCCCCGGGGTCGCGGGCGTGGCCAGCTGCGGTCACGCCCGCGCCACCGGGTCGGTCTGTCGGCTCAGTCCAGGTCGCGCAGGATCTGGTGGAGCAGGTCCTGGGTACGAGCGGGCGGGTCGGCCTCGACGCAGAGCCGCTCCATCGCGGCGGCGTAATGGTCGACGTCCTCCCGCTTGTCCAGGTAGATCGCGCTGGTCAGTTGCTCGATGTAGATGATGTCGGGCAGGTCCTGGTCGGCGAAGCGCAGGATGGTGAAGGCTCCGCCGGCGGCGGCGTGCCCGCCGGCGTCGAACGGCACGACCTGCAGCCGTACGTTCGGTAGCTTGGTCGCCTCGATCAGGGCGTTGATCTGCTCGCGCATCACGGCGGGACCACCGATCGGCCGGCGCAGCACCGCCTCGTCGATCACCGCCCACAGATTCGGTGGCTGTGGCCGATGGAGCAGCTCCTGACGCTCCATCCGCAGCTCGACCCGGCGTTCCACTTCGTCGGCTGGGGCCCGTCCGTGTCCGAGTAGGACCACCGCGCGGGCGTAGTCGCGGGTCTGCAGCAGGCCGGGTACGAACTGGACCTCGTAGCTGCGGATCATCTTCGCGGCCGCTTCCAGCCCCAGGTAGGACTGGAACCAACTGGGCAGGATGTCGCCGTACCGGTGCCACCAGCCGGGCGTGTTCGCCTGCCGGGCGAGCCCGAGCAGCGCTGTGCGTTCCCGTGAGTCGGTCACTCCGTAGAGGGTGAGCAGGTCGATGACGTCGCGTTCCTTGAAGCCGACCCGGCCGAGCTCCATCCGGCTGATCTTCGATTCGGAGGCGCGGATGTGCCAGCCGGCCGCCTCCCGGCTCACTCCCTGGCTCTCCCGGAGCCGCCGCAGCTGCGCGCCGAGCAGCATCCGCAGCACGGTCGGCCCGGTCGCCGATCCGCCATCTGGCTGGGCCGTCATCGTCACCCACCGACCTCCGGACACCGTCACGTCGTATGGCAGCTACTCTTGGCGAGTAAGCATGCCATGACCTGAGGGTGATCCCTAAGGCCCCGTCGATACCGGTCCGACCAGTGGACACCGCCGTGCGGTGCGGACGGTCGTCACCAGCAGAGTCCAGACGGGCCCCACGGTGCAGGCCACCGGCCGGATCGATGCTAGCGAATCAGGTCGTCGAAGTCACCGTCCCTTGCGCCGAGGATGAACGCCTCGATCTCCGCACGGGTGTAGATCAGCGCCGGACCGTCCGGGTAGCGGGAGTTACGCAGAGCGATCCCGCTACCACCGGGCAGCCGGGCAAGCTCGACGCAGTTCCCGCTGGGGTTGCTGCGGCCGCTCTTACGCCAGGCGAGGGTCGGCAGGTCGGTACTTGGAACGTCACTATCCGGCTTATGCATACATAAAATCCAAATCGGACATTGTCGCAACAGACGTAGGACTCCAGGGGCGGCCGCGCCTCGTCGCGGAAGGGTCAAATGCACGTGCATCTGCTCTTGCGCCTGCAAGGTATTGCGAGCATGATAGCGCACGTGAACTTGTATCCGGCGGTTTACCCATCGTGATGAATAATCGGACATTCGGCGACATCACCCCCGATAAGACCAGGGGCGGCGTAGACAACGATGCACGCAGAGTCACCACTTTGCGGGCCGGTCAGCTGCCTCCGGAGTCATCCGACGGCAGCAGCCACGAGACACACCGCGCGCAGCGAGACAGGAGGGCGATGAGCATGCCGGCTCCCATCCTCAACCCCAACCAACGCGATCCCCGGGACGTCTACCCGACCGACCGCTACCAGCCGTCCGACCCGGTCTGGGTCTACCGCGGCGGCACCTGGTGCGCCGGGATCGTCGAGACCGCCTCGGCCGGCGCGGCGACCGTCACCTACCGGCCGACCGGCTCGCGTGGCACCGGAGTGGACACCATCACCGCGCCGTACGTGCTGCCACGGGCCGAGACCGACCCGATGCTGGACCGGGTGCACCGTTGACGGTCGCCCGCCAGCCGGAGGGGACCGACGACCACCCCGCCGGTCACCAGACTCAATATCGCGCCGCTGACGTGCACAAAGTCACCACTCAGTAGGCGAAAAACTACACAGGGATTGACAGCCATCACAGCAGCCGCGAGAATTTCCAAGAATTCTTGATCACCGGCGGCGCGGTGAATAGGCCACTCCGTCGGCGCGGTATTGCGACACCGTACCCATGCCCGGAAGCCACCAGAAGGGCTGCCCTGTGTCTGATGGCGCACTGTGTCTACCCTATCCGGAGTTACTGCCGACCAACCGGCACCGACTCCGCGCGGCAACCGCCGACGGCCCCCAAACCTCGGCCCCGGAGCCGCTCGACAACGCGATGTCGGGCGGCCTGGCCGACCCGGCCTCCGTCGACTACCAGGAGCATGACCGCTACTTCCAGATCCGCCGTACCCGTCACAGGCCGGAATCAGCGTTTCTCCACGCCTTGGCAATAGCGCATCTGGCGGTTCGGGAGAACGTCCACAAAAATGGGCTTTCGCAGCTCAGCGACGGCTATGTCGCCCAGCTCTGGCTCGGGCTGGAAAGCCTGTACCGGTACGCGGGCCACGACGTCGGCAACCAGCCGATCGGCGTTCTGGACAAGCCCGTCCAACGCCCGCCGCACCCGCAGTCGAACGGGACGGACCCGGGTGACTCCGACGCCGCCGCCGACCGGTGGCTGATCGGTCACCAGTTCTTCTTCACCCTGATGCAGGGGGCGATCACCGGGCTGAACTGCTTCCTCGGTGCCAGCGCCGACGGCGACGAGGCCGAGGCACGAGCCGCGCTGCGGGTCGCCACGGCGTTCATGCGCAGCTCGGCGGCCGCCTTCCGGTTCACCTCGGACTTCTCGCCGGTCGACTACGAGCGACTGATCCGTCCGGCGATGGCACCGCCAGCGGTGCGGGCCGGCTTCAGTGGACTGCAGACCCGCGACCACGCCCACCTCATGGCGCTGTTCACCGAGGTCCGCGCGATGCGATCCAAGATCGGCCCGGCCCGGTTGGGTAGCGCCTTCGACGAGTTCGTCGAAGGCACCGTCGAGGCGTACGAGGCGCACCAACTGATCTGCGCCCGGTTCGGCGGCGACGTGCTGCCCAGCCTCCGGATGGCCGCCCGGTCGGCGGGGCGCAGCACGTCTCCGGGGGTGCAGGTGGTACGGCAGATGATGCGGGCCCGGCTGTTCGCGCTGCACGGCAGCCACCGGGACCGAACCGACAGAGGCGGGACACCCGGTGGGCCCGAAGACGGCGGGACGCCGGACACCGGCCTGGGTGGCCACGGAGACGAAACGCCCGGCGCTGACGCCGACGGCCACGTCGACCAGCCGGCCGGTGATGACCGGTGATGAACGAACGTACCCAGGTCGGCGTCATCGGCGCCGGACCGGCCGGGATGCTGCTGGCAGTGCTGCTACGCCGGGCCGGGGTGGGCTGTGTGGTGCTGGAGCGTCGGGACCGCGAGTACGTCGCCAACCGCGCCCGGGGCGCCACCATGGAGGATCGGGTGGTCGACCTGCTTCGCCGGCACGACCTGGCCGGCGGACTGCTGCGGACCGGTGCGGTCGAGGACGCGGTCGAGTTCCGGCTCGGCGGGCGGCGCTACCCGGTCCACTACGAGCCGCTGGCCAACGGCCGCAGCCACTACATCTACCCGCAGCAGTTCCTGGTCCGCGATCTGGTCGACACCTACCTCGCCGACGGCGGTGACCTGCGGTTCGAGACTGCGGCGGAGGCGATCGACGACCTGACTGGGCAGCCCCGCATCCGGCTCGCCGACGGCCGCGAGCTGCACTGCGACGTGGTGGCCGGCTGCGACGGCGAGTACGGCGTCGCCCGGCGGGCAGTCCCCGCCGGGGCGCTGCGCTGCGCCGACTACCAGTACGACTACGCCTGGCTGTCGGTGCTCGCCGAAGCCCCGCCGTCCAGCGACTGCGTGATCAACGCCCTGCACGAGTCCGGGGCTTGCGTGCACGTCCGCCGGACGCCGACGGTGAGCCGGTTCTACCTGCAATGCGGGCGGGACGAGACCCGGGCGGACTGGCCGGACGAGCGGATCTGGAAGGAGGTCCGGATCCGGCTGGCCCTGGACGAACCGTGGACGCTGCACACCGGGCCGGTCACCGACACCGGCACCGTCCGGATGCGCAGCCTGGTCTGCGACCCGATGCGGTACGGGTCACTGTTCCTCGCCGGCGACGCCGCGCACATCGTGCCACCGGTCGGTGGCAAGGGCTTCAACCTGGCCCTGGCCGACGCGGAGGAGCTGGCACTGGGGCTGATCGAGCGGTTCACCACCGGCGACCACCGCCGGTCGGACGCCTACTCGCAGCACCGGCTGGCCCGCATCTGGCGCGCCCAGGAGTTCGTGCACTGGATGATGGACCTGGTCAACACCCCCGGGTACGGCACGGCCGACGCGGCGTTCCTGCACCGGGTGCAGGCGGCGCGGCTGACCCGGCTGGTCGACTCACCGGCCTACCTGGCCGCGTTCCTGGAGGACTACGTCGGGTGGTGGTGACTGAGGACGTTGGTCGCCCGCCACGTCGCACCGGTGCCGAAGACCAGCTTCTGCCCCGGGCCGACATGGCACGGGCCGGCCAGCGGGCTGTACGACTCGCTGGTCCACAGCGGCACTCCGGCGTACCGCAGCTGCTGGGTCCAGATCACCCCGGTCAGTCGCCCGGCGGCGGTCGCGGTGAGCCGCACCTGGTCGGGGAACCCGTCGAACGACGACGCCTGGTAGTCCACCGTCACCCAGTCCTCGGCGGCGGTGAGCAGCCGTACGTCCCTTCGCGGGAAGCGCAGCGCGCCGGACCGGGTTGGCGACCGCCAGGCCGGGGCAACCCCCTTGGCCGGACGGGCGGCACGCATCGCGACACCGTCACGGACCGCGTCCAGCAGTGGCTGGAAATCCCAGCCGTACGCCCCCTGCAGCGCCTCGGTGGCCTGGGCCAGATCGGTCAGCTCGGTCGGCAGGTCCCAGTCCAGCCGCTCGCAGCCGGTGGCCAGGTAGCGTACCTCGCCGGGCAGCACCCGACAGTCGGCCGTGCCGAACCGGCGACGCAGCTCGACGACCAGCCGGGAGCGCTCCTCGTCCAGCAACGGGTTATTGGTGTGGATCATGCCCAGGAGTACGTCGAACCGGCCACCGAGATCCTCCGGGTCGAGATCGGCGAGGTCGGACTCGACGAAGGTGATCCGGTCGGCGACCCTGTTGTGCCGGGCGATCTGCTCGGCCATGCCGACGTGGTGCCGGTCGACCGCGACCACCTCGGCGGCGCCCGCGTCGGCGGCGACCAGCGCCAGCAGTCCGCTGCCGGTGCCGGCGTCGAGCACCCGGTCACCGGGTCGCACCGCGCTGCGGACCGCGCGCTGCACGTTGTGTCCGCGGTCGATGCTCAGTAGCAGTCGCAGGTGCAGCTCCGGAGTGAACGGGATGTCCGTCGGCCCAGCCATCGATGAACTCCCTCTCGCGAAACCGGATGAATCACGATAAATTATCCATTGTCGATCCCAGTGTCAACCGGAAGGTTTCTCGGTGCGCGTCCTGTTCACCAGCCCGCCCGGAGTCGGGCATCTCTTCCCCACCGTGCCGCTCGCCTGGGCATTGCGGGCCGCCGGCCACGACGTACTGGTCGGCACCGCCGCCGAAGGACTGGCCGGCGCGGCCCAGGCCGGTCTGCCGGCGGTGGACGTCGCCCCCGGCGCCCCGATCGCCGCCGTGTTCGGCACCGGCACCGGCACCACCGATGAACTTGCCGCCCGGATGCGCGAGCGGGGCCGGCGGATCGCCGCCGCCGGCAGCCGTACCGACCCGTTGCTGCTGGAGACCTTCGGACGGGTCTCCGACCTGATGGCGGACGGGACGGTGACGTTGGCCCGCTGGTGGCGGCCGGACCTGGTGGTGCACTCCCGACTGCATCCGGCCGGCCTGCTGGCCGCCCGTGCACTGCGGGTGCCCGCCGTCGAGCACGGGTTCAACCTGTTCCGCGAAGAGGCGCTGGCCGCTCGGTTCCTGCCGTACCTGGCGGCGGCGTACGAGCGCAACGGCGTACCACTGGAGCTGCCCGACCGGGTGGTCCTGCACCTGGCACCGACCGAGCTGATGATCGGCGACGGCGATGGATGGTCGATGCGGTACGTGCCGTACAACGCCGGCGGTGCGCTGCCGGACTGGCTCCGGCTGCCCACCGCGCGCCCCCGGGTGCTGATCACCCTCGGTACCGTGGTGCCGGCGCTGGCCGGGTTGACCGGACTGCGCCGCACCATCGACGCCGCCGCGCAGACCGACGCGGAGTTCGTGCTGGCCCTCGGCGCCGACACCGACGTGACGGCGCTCGGGCCGCTGCCGGGCAACGTCCGGCCCGCCGGCTGGCTGCCGCTGCACCAGGTGCTCGCCGGCTGCTCCGCCGTGGTGCACCACGGCGGCTCCGGGACGATGATGGGCGCGATCTGTTCCGGGGTACGGCAACTGGTCCTGCCGCACGGCGGCGACCAGTTCGGCAACGCCGACCTGGTTCGACGGCACCGGCTCGGCCTGGGCTGCGCACCCGAGGAGGTGACCCCGCAGTTGCTCGCCGAGCTGCTGGCCGAGACCGGTCCGGCCAGTGGGGTGGCCTACGCGGCCGAGCTGATGTCGAGGCTGCCGGCACCGGCCGAAATCGCCACCCGGCTCGCACATCCGGGTGGAATCGCCCGCCACGCCGACCAGCTTTCGGCGCTCGCCCCCGTCACCGGCGGTTCGGCCGCACACTGGACCGATGGGTGACGTCGCCGCGGTGTTACTGGTCGATCCGGCGGGTTCCGTGCTGCTGCAGCTACGGGACGGCAACGCGCCGAGCCATCCGCACGCCTGGTGCGTGCCGGGCGGGCACTGCGAGCCCGGGGAGACACCGGAGCAGGCGGCGTTACGCGAACTCGCCGAGGAGACCGGGTTGCGCCCCGAGCACGGGTTACGGTTGTTCTGCCGCCGGCAGCTGAACCCGCAGCGGACGGCGCACTACTACTTCGGCTCCACCCGTGCCCGGCAGTGCGACGTCCGGCTCGGCGAGGGTGCCGCGATGGAGTTCCTGCGGCCGGACCAGATCAGCGACGGCCGGCCGTTCGCTCCCGGCTCGGCGAGCCTGCTCGCCGAATTCCTCGCCTCGCCGCACTACGCCTGGCGGGTCACCGCCCCGTATGATCCGCTCCATGATCCGGGCCGGCGCCAGGTCCGCGCGCTCCACCACCAGGGCGGACGGTAGGTCGTTCCTCAAGTGGGCGGGCGGGAAGACCCGGTACGCCGCCGCCCTCGTCGCCGCGGCGCCGCCGTTCACCGGCAGCTACCGGGAGCCGTTCCTCGGCAGCGGAGCGGTCTTCTTCGAGCTGGCGCCGCAGCGGGCGGTGCTCAGTGACGCCAACCCTGAGTTGATCGTCTGTTTCCGGGAGGTCGCCCGCGACCCCGAAGCGGTGATGCGGCTGCTGGACGAGCAACCGAACACGCCGGAGCACTTCGCGGCGGTACGCCGCCGGTCGCCGACAGACTGTTCCGATCTGGAACGCGCGGTCCGGGTGATCTACCTGAACAAGACGGCGTTCCGTGGGCTGTGGCGGGTCAACCGACGGGGCGAGTTCAACGCGCCATACGGCGCCTACGACCGGCCGTACTACAACCGGCGGGTATTACTGGACGCCGCGCACGCACTGGCCGGAGTTGACCTACGGGTGGCCGACTTCGCCGAGCAGCTCGACGAGGCCGCCGCCGACGACTGGGTCTACCTGGATCCACCGTACGTACCGCTCGGCGGCTGGGCTGACTTTCGGCGGTACACCTCGGCGCAGTTCGGGCCGGCCGATCACGTGCGGCTGCGGGACGCGATGGTACGGGCCAGCCGGCGCGGCGTCCGGCTGACCCTGACCAACAGCGACACGCCGTTCGTGCGGGAGCTGTTCGGCGCGGATTTCCTGATCACCCGGATGGCGACCCGCCGGGACATTAACCTGCAGTCGGCGAAGCGGGGCAGCTGGGATCTGCTCGTCACCAACTATCAGCTGCCGAGTGGCGGATCAGCCCGGTAGGCCGGCCAGGGCGGCCCGGACAGCTTCGCCGAGCGACGTGGTGGGCCGGCCGATCAGTCGGGCGAGGTCGCCGCTGTCGGTGGTCAGGTCGCCCCGGGCGATGCCGACGTCGGAGGCGGCCAGCACGCTGGCGAACGCCTCCGGTACCCCGGCGTCGGTCAGCGCCTTGGCGTAGACGTCGGCCGGAAGATCCTGGTAGCCGATCTCCCGCCCACTGTGCCGGCTGATCTCGGCGGCCAACTCCGCCAGGGTGAAGGGCTCGTCGCCGCCAAGCTCGTACACGGTGCCGGCGGTGCCGGCGTTGGCAGCGGCGCCGGCGGGTGCCGGGGCGGTCAACACCGCGACGGCTGCGGCGGCGAAGTCGGCCCGGGTCGCGGCGGCGACCCGACCCGAGCCGGCAGCACCCAGCACGCTGCCGGTGGCGAGCGCCTGCGGCAGCACCGATCCGGTGTAGTTCTCCAGGTACCAGCCGTTGCGCAGCAGCACGAACGGCAGGCCGCTGTCCCGGATCAGCTGTTCGGTGGCGAGGTGTTCGGCGGCCAACGGGACGCTGCTGGTGTCGGCCTTGAGGATGCTGGTGTACGCGATCAGGTCGACTCCGGCCGCCTTCGCCGCCGCCACCGCGTTGCGATGCTGGTCGATCCGCCGGCCGACCTCGCTGCCGCTGATCAGCAGCAGCTTGCGGGTCCCGGCCAGGGCCGGCCCGAGAGTCTGCGGCTGGTCGTAGTCCCCGTGCCGGACCTGTACGCCGCGTGCGGCGAGGTCGTCGGCCTTGTCCGGGTTCCGTACGACGGCGACGAGCTGCGCCGGTGGCAGCCCGCCATCCAGCAGCTCGTCGACGACCAACCGGCCCAGCTGGCCGGCGGCACCGGTGACAGTGATCATTGTCAGCTCCTAGGTCCCTGCGGGGCGGCCCCACGATCGCCCTCGCCGGTCCGCGCCCGCGCCGCACAGCGAACCCTGCCCGCCGACCGACAACCCGACAGCAGACGACCCGCCGACCGACGATCCGATGGCCGCCCCGGTGGCCGACGTCTTCGCCCGCGGCTGCCCATCACGAGCCACCCTAGACCACATAACGGGCAAATGGGGCACGCTGGCGATGGCTGCCCACAGCGGATGCCACCAGCAGCGAAGCCGGCAGACACCCGGCCGGGCGTCACTGCAGCAGGCTGCCCACCGGCGAGAGCAACGCCCAGCCCAGGAAGGCGGTGTGCCGGTCCATCCGCAACCGCTCACTCTCCAGCACCGTCGGGTCGTCCCGCATCGGCCACATACGAGCCGCGTCCCGCCAGGCGATGTCCCGGGTGAACTCCACCAACCGGTTCTGGTACCAGTCGTCGACCTGCCCGTTGAGCCGGTCGAGGCAGATCTGCCAGCTACTCAGGTAGCTGCGCCGCAGCTGCGGGATCCGGTCGAAGAAGATTTCGTTGATGTAGAGGTAGTCGCGGTGCTGCTCGTCGTTGTCCGGGCCCGACCCGAGCTTGGCCCAGGTGCTCATCAGGGCGAACGGCAGGTCGTAGTTGATGTGCGCGTTCACCCCGGCGGCGGCCGACGGCAACGACCGTACGCTCTCGTCGCGCAGCCGGCTGAACAGCACCTCCCAGGCCGCCGGGGTGTCGCCCCGGTTGCCCCAGCAGCGCAGCGCAGCGAAGTACCGCTCCGCGAACTCGATGTCCAGCAGGGTGAGGAAGTCAGGGTCGGCAAACTCACCGGCCTGCAGCCGCTCGTCGATGGTGCTGGTGATCACCCAGTAGAGATGGTTGAAGTCGGCCACCGGATTGTCGCTGTCACTCGGCGTGGCTGCCTCGAGCAGCTTCTGCAGCGCCGCCAGATCCTCGACCACGCCGGCGACGTCGGTCGGCCGGTGGTTGAGGACATCGATGATCTGGTCATGCACGTGACCCCAGCGGAGTTCTGGCATCGAACGCCTCCAGTCTGCAGTGCTCCCTCGCCCCGGGCGGGCGGTCGTCACCGAAACGGTCGGTCCCTACAGTGGCAGCCGCTGCCAACCCGCAGGTATCGGCGCAACGACGGGTGTCTCACTGGCCGATCCCGCCGCCCCGGTGTGCGGTTTTCCGGCGGCGACGTCAACCGGTCGGGGTGGACCGACCGGTCGGCGGCCGCTACGCACCGGACTGGCAGGTTCACCGTCGGGTATCAGGCACGCGGCTGGTTACGCATGAACACCCGGGTCGCCTCCACCCGCGTCTTGACCTGCAGCTTGTTGAGAATGTTCGACACGTGCACACCGACCGTACGTTCGCTGATGAACAGCACCTCGGCCGTCGCCCGGTTGGTCCGTCCCTCCGCGACCAGTTCGAGCACCTGACGCTCCCGGTCAGTCAGCACCGCAAGCTCGTCCGGCCCGCCCGGAGCGAGCACCTGGCCGGCCCGCTCGACCATCGAGGTCCGCTTCGCGCGGTCGTTGACCAACGCCCGGGCCACCCGTTCGCCGACAGTCGGCGGGCTGGTCAGACCGGTCCGCAGAGTGACCCGTTCCTGGCTGTCCACCTCGGGCATCGGTTCCGACTCACCCGCGCTCAGCGCCACCCGGGCGCGGCGTGCCAGGGCCTGGATCTCCTCGGTGAACGGACGGGCACCGAGCCGCCGGGCGGTCCGGTACGCCGCCTGCAGTGCCCGGGTCGCGTCCGCGTTACGGGTACGGATCCCGTACAGCGCCTCGGCCTGGCGCAACCGGGCGTACGCCGCCGGGTACGGATGGCACCGCCGCTCCCATACCTCGGCGGCCCGCGACCAGAGCACCGGGTCCGACCCGCCGTCGATCCGGCTGATCTCCGCGGCGCAGAGCTCCCGGTAGCCGATCACCGCGTCGCGTACCGGCGCCGCGGTCTCCGTGTTGCTGCTGCGCTCCATCCGACCGACCACCTTGACCAGGCGCTGCACCGCCTGTGGATCGATCGGTGTCCCGCTGGACCGGGCCTCCGCCTCGGCCCGTAGCCCGTGCCAGACCAGCGGCGCCTGCAACCAGACGTCACCTGAGTGCCGCTCGGCCAGGTCGATGCCCTGCTGTACCGCCTCCCGCGCCTCGGCATGCCGGCCACGCCACATGGCCAGCCCGGCGCGCAACGTCAGCAACGGCAGCATGTGCCGCATCCCGCCGCCAGCGGCCAGCAGGGTCTCGATCGCCTCCAGGTCGGACTCCGCACCGTCGAGGTGGCCGAACCCCACATGGATCCGGCAGCGGGCCAGCAGCAGCTCTACCGCGTCGGCCCCGGACGGCCGGTGCCGCAGCGCGGCCGTGATCGCCTCCTCGGCCTCGCTCCACCGGCCGAGCCGGAACAGCCCGTTGGCGGCGGCGGAGAGCAACCGGGTGCCGTAGGTACGGGCCAGCCCGACCCGCTCGGCCCGTTCCGCACCGTGGCGGGCGACCGCGACACCCTCCTCCAACTCGTTGAGGTGGCCACTAAGCAGCTCGGCGAGTTGCAGGTCGGCGACGGCGACGTCCGCCGGGCCGCCGGACAGTTCGGCGGTACGCCGCGCCTGCCGGACCGCTTCCTTGCCCGCCGCCGGGTCGTTGAGGTACGCCTGGCTGTAGCCGAGGGTCACCCCGGCCAGCACCATCGCCGACGCACAGTCGGGCACCCCGGCTGCCAGGTCCAGCGCCTCCTGGGCCCGCCGGCCAGCGTCGGCGTACCGGCAGAGTTGCAGCAGCAGGTCGGCGGAGTGCGCGGCGGCGGCGACCCGCTCGCCGGAGGTGGCGTCGGCCGCGGCCAGCGTCCGGTCGTACTCGCGCTCCGCCTCGGCCAGCTGGCCGACCGCTGTCAGATACCGTGCCCGCAGGGTGTACAGCCAGGACGGCGGCGGGCCGAACAGGTTGGTGGCCAACTGCTCCAGCAGGGTCAGCGCGCGCTCATGCTCGCCGCTGCGGTGCGCCGCCTCCGCCGCGCGTCGACCCAGCGTGGTCGCGTCGAACTCGACCAGCCAGGCCGGCGGGACCTGGTTGGCCAGGTCGACCGCGCTGGCCCAGTGCTCGAACGCCTCGGCGAAACCGTACAGCCGCTCCGCCTCCTCGGCGGCGGCGACCACGGCCGGCAACGCCCGGGTGGTCTCGCCGGCCTCCCGCCAGTGGTACGCCAACCGGGCGTGCTGCAGGTCACCGGTGGGGCCGGCGGCGAGCGCCTCGGCGTACCGCCGGTGCCACCGGACCCGCTCGCCCGGCAGCAGCCGCGGCTCCAGGACCTCCCGGATCAGCGGGTAGCGGAACCGGTACCCGTCCGGCTCGGACAACAGCACCCGCTGGCCGACCGCCTCGCGTACCGCCTGCAGCAGCCGGTCCTCGCCGAGCTGGGCGACCCGGGCCAGCAGGTCGTGAGCGACCGGCTCCACGCCGGCGGCGACCGCATGTGACACGAGCTGGGCGTCGGCCGGCAGGGCGTCGACGTGGGCCAGGGTGATCTCGCTCAGGGTCTCCGACAGGCCGTCCCGGCCGTCCCGGGCGTCCCGGGCCAGTTCCTCGGCGACGAACGGCACCCCACCGCTGCGCCGCCACACCGACTCGGCCAGGTCCGGCTCCGGGTCGCCGCCGAGCAGCTCCGCGACGAGTTGGGCGGTTTCCGTCCGGTCCAGGGGCTCCAGATCCAACACGTGGACCGCCCCGGAACGCGACCGGGACCGGCGTAACTCCAGCAGCATGCGGCGGATCGGATCGTCGCCCCGCAGCGTCTCGGTCCGCGCGGCGCCGAGCAGCAGCAGCCGGACGTCCCCCAGCCCGGCGAGGAGGTACAGCAGCAGATGCCGGGTGGTCAGGTCGGCCCACTGCAGATCGTCCATGACCAGCACCAGGGTCCGTCCGGCGGCGACCGCGCCGAGTCCACGGGTGAGCCGTTCCAGCAGGTCACCGGCTCCGTCGGGGTGCCGGGCCTCGCCGTCCAGCACCGAGATCAACTCGTTGGCCGCGGCGCCGGACAGAACGCCAGCCCGGCCGGCCGCCGGCTGATAACGCCGCAGAGCCTGCCGAAGTGGGTGCAGCGGCGATGAGTCCCCAATGTCCAGACATGCCCCGGAGAGCACCAGGGCACCGGCAGTACGGAGCCGGTCGCTGGCCGCGCTCAGCAGCCGCGACTTACCGATGCCGCTCTCGCCCATGACGAAGACAGCAGCCGTGTTCCCCCGCTCGACCCTACGTAGCGACTCGTGCAACACCTGCAGCTGAGCCTGCCGCCCGACGAAGGGAACCTCGTCGGAGCTGGGGGCCAGCGACCTGCCATCGCGTGACTGTGTCAATCCGATCACCGACATAAAGGGTGGGAGTATCTGACATACGTCGTTCTACAGATCCTAGGGCTGCGCTGGGCTGCGACCGTTTCAGCCGTCCGTCCCGTAGGTCGGTCCACACGGACCGGATCAGGTCCACCCCGGGAGCGGACTGAAGCACCACCACCACCGCGCAGGAGGCGATCATGAGGACGCTCCGCCGCAACTACCGCCGCCCCACCGGCCCGACCCACGCAGCCGGCCCGATCTGCCGTACATCTGTAAGGTCGACCCACCGTTACTGTGCCAACTGCGGAGCGCGACGGAAACCGCCGTCCGGCTGGTCCGTTCCAGCCGCCCGGACCCGCCGCCGCACGGTCAGCGTGCTCTTCGTCGACATGGTCGGCTTCACCGCCCTGTCCAGTCGGCTTACTCCGGAGGAGGTCCGCGACGTGCAGCTGCGCTACTTCCACGCGGTGCGGACGGTGATTCGACGGTGGGATGGAGTGGTGGAGAAGTACATCGGAGACGCGGTGATGGCGGTCTTCGGCATCGCCGGCAACGACGACGATCATGGCGATGGCGGCGCGTACCCGGCGGTGCGGGCCGCTCTCGAACTCGCCGACGCGGTCCGCCGTACCGACTTTCCCGACAATGCGCGGATACGGATCCGGGTCGGAGTGGCCACCGGAGCGGCGGCCATCGACACCGCGGGTGCAGTCGACGGCGGAGTCGGATTCCTCACCGGCGACGTGATCAACGTAGCCGCTCGGCTGCAGGCGCATGCCGCCCCGGGCGATGTCGCCGTGGCCGCGGAGACCTATCGGGCCGCCGGCACGAGGCTCAGGTTCCACCAACAACCACCGATGCCGATCACCGGCCGGAGCCAGCCGGTACAGGTGTGGCGGCCGCTGCCGGTTCGGCGGCCGCTGCTCGCAGCGGCCGCCGAACCGGCGGATCAGGCGGTACGTGGGAGGCCCACCGACCACCCACCTACCGAACGGCCGATGTCGGCCGCTCCGGTCGTCACAGCCTCAGACCCCGGCCACCGACCGGATCCAGCTCCGGCTGGACGCCACCGAGGCGTAGTTCTGGTACGTCGACCCGTTGCCGGTCGAGCAGACACCCACCTGCTGCCCGTTGTAGAACTGCGGACCGCCGGAGTCGCCCCGCCAGGCCACGCCGTTCACCCCGGTGCTGCGGATCGCCGGGCCGCCGTACGCGTCGGACGCGCCGTTCGTCGTGGTCCGCACCGAAGCGGCCTTCAGCTGCGCCGAGGCGTCACAGTTGCTGCAGGTCCGGCCCCAGCCGTAGATGGTGTTCGTCGAGCCGACCGGTGGGTTGCTGGACGCCAACGTGACGTAGCTGGTGGAAACCGCCGAGCTCAGGTAGAGCAGGCCGAGGTCGTACCGGCCGTACGTGGCGCTGACCGTGCTGGTCGCGCCACCCGAGGAGCGGTAGACACTGCCCACTCGCACCGACATCGACCCGCCGAGACAGTGCCGCGCGGTCAGCACCCACCGTGAGGCGATGATCGAGCCGGAACAGGCGAACGAGCCGTTCTGGAAGACGGCGGCCGCCCACGGTGCCGAGGAAACCGTGCCGCCGCCGATGATCTGTTGCGGTGCCGCAGCCGCGGCGGACGGGGCCACGAACGCGCCGACCAGCGCGGTCGCGGCGATGGCCAGGGTGAGTCGGATACGCAAGGCTGGCTCCTTAACCGAAGGGGTTGCCCCGGGGGATTCCGGGCCGGTCGGGCCGGTGTCCCACGACGGGGTTCCGTCGGTGGACACCTGCTGTCCGGCGACGCCGGGCAGGCGCCGCACCGGCGACGCGAGTCGCGCATCGGTGATGCCAGAGATTAGGCTTCGACGGTTTCCACGACAAGACTTCGGACCGATTTTTTCTGATAGCGTCCCACGGAGCGACCCGCCCCACGAAGATATGACGTACGCAATATGCATTGTCGTCCGTCACAGTAAGTACGATGATCGGGTGGATGCTCGCCACCCGGCGTTGGCCTGGAGTGGCCGGTGGACCTTGGCGAGCCTGGGTAGACCTGGGCAAGCCTGGATGGGCCGGTGGGCCGGCTCCCGCCGCGCGGGCACCGCCGACATCGGCCCTCCGCACGTGCAGTGGCCGACATCCGGGCCGACGAGTGCACTCTTCGCACCCGCTGTGACACGCCACACCGTTCGCCGTAACGGGAATGGCAAGCGCGACGGCTAGCTTGTGAGATTGGCTGCGCGCCTGCACAGCGGCAGCACTGGCGTACCAGTCGGGTCGCGTCGACCCGCGCCCTACCGCGCGCAGACGACGCGCCCTCGTGGAAGAGGAACCATGACAGCGCTCGCCCAACGGTCCGGCGGGTCCGCACCAGTCACCGTCGTGGAGCCGGCTCCCGGTGAGTTGCTCAGCCCATGGCAGCGGATCCGGCTGATCCTGGTGCTCGGCACGCTCATCGCGGTCGGCCCGTTGACCATCGACATGTACCTGCCGGCACTACCGGCAATCAGCGACGACCTGCAGACCACCGCAGCCGGCGTCCAATTGACGCTGACCGGCACGCTCGCCGGGCTGGCCATCGGCCAGTTGATCATCGGGCCGCTGTCGGACGTGTGGGGTCGACGCCGACCGCTGCTGGTTGGCACCGGTCTACACGTGCTCGCCTCGGTCCTGTGCGCCGTGGCACCGAACATCGCGGTGCTCGGCACGCTGCGGATCGTCCAAGGTATTGGAGCCGCCGCTGCGGCGGTGATCGCGATGGCGGTCGTCCGGGACATGTTCAGCGGGATCGCCTTCGCCCGCATACTGTCCCGACTGCTGCTGGTCATGGGCGTCGCGCCGGTCCTCGCGCCGACCCTCGGCAGCGCGCTGCTCAGCTGGACGCACTGGCGAGGGGTGTTCGCCGCGCTCGCGGTACTGGGGCTCGCCCTGATCGCGGTGACCGCCCTTGGGCTGCCCGAGACGCTGCCGCCGCACCGCCGCCGTCCGGCCCGGGTGCTGGACACCCTCCTGGTGTACGGAGGCCTGTTCCGGGACCGGATCTTCGTCGGCCTGGTGCTCGTCGCCGGGTTCTCGATGGCCTCGCTGTTCGCGTACGTCGCGGGCTCGTCGTTCGTCCTGCAGGACCAGTACGGTCTCGACGAGCAACAGTTCGGTATCGCGTTCGGGGCCGGAGCGGTCGGCATGATCACCGCCACCCAGCTCAACGTACGGCTGCTCCGCCGCTACTCACCGCAGCAGATCCTGCGGACCTCACTGATCGCCGGGCTGGTGTGCGGGCTGATCCTGCTCGGCTTCGCGGCCACGAACGTCGGCGGGCTACCTGGCGTCCTGATCCCGCTGTGGGCGGTCCTCGCCGCAGCCGGGTTCGCGCTGCCGAACGCTCCCGCGCTGGCCCTGGCCGGCCACGGGGAAGCTGCCGGGACCGCGTCCGCGATGCTCGGGGCGGTGCAGTTCGGTGTCGGCGCGCTCGCCGCGCCGGTCGTCGGGCTACTCGGCACCGGCAGCATCGCCATGGCGACAGTGATCACGGGAGGCGTCCTGGCCGCGCTGATCGTGCTCCTGGTCGTCGTGCGGCCCGGCCGCCTGCCCGTACCCGACCGGACGGCACCGGCACCGGTCGCGCCGCACTGACGTCGGCTCCGGCCCGGGGAGGTGCTTTGCCCCGGGCGCGGCGTGCCCTGTATCCTCGACCGGCGGTGGTCTGGAGCGGCCGCCGGGGAGACTTCGCCTAGTCTGGTCTATGGCGCCGCACTGCTAATGCGGTTGGGGTCTTAAAGCCCCTCCCGGGTTCGAATCCCGGAGTCTCCGCGCTTCGGCGAGGCGTGTATGCTTGCCAGGCACCTGCGCCCGTAGCTCAACGGATAGAGCATCTGACTACGGATCAGAAGGTTAGGGGTTCGAGTCCCTTCGGGCGCGCAAGATCATCAGGGGTCTGACCTGCCGAAACGCAGATCAGATCCCGTCACTGTTGATGGAGTGTGGACGTTCGTTGCCACACCTGTGTGACATCTGCGTCATCACTCTCTGTAGTTACTCAGTGATCATCATGGCCTTGACCTGGTGTTCGACGGTCCTCCGGCTGGTCCGGCTCCGTTGAGGCTCCTGGTTTTTTCGCCGTCCTGGCGGCCTTGCGGGCGGCGCGCCTGATAGCGGCGCGGCGTTCCCGGGCTGCATTGCGGACGAGTTCAGCGGTGGCCGCGGCGGCCTGATGTTGGGCTGCTGGTAGCACGCTGGTGTACACGTCTGCGGTGGTGTCGATCCGCGAGTGGCCGAGCTGGGCTTGGATGGTTTTGAGATCCGCGCCGGAGTTGTGGGCGAGCGACGCGGCGCCGTGCCGCAGGTCGTGTAGCCGGATGGGTGGCAGGGTGGATTTCTGGACCAGAGTTGGGAACCGTTGGGTGAAGTAGCCGGGGTGGTAGGGCTGGCCGTCGGGTCGGGTGAAGACGTATCCGGTGTCGCGGTAGGTCTGCCGGGCTTCGATCCGTCGGACGGCCTGTTGCTGTTGTTGCTGGCGGTGGTGGGCCAGGGCGGTGGCGGTGGCCTCGTCGAGGGCGACGACCCGCTGTCCCGACGCGCTCTTGGGTGGCCCCTCGTAGACGTGGTGTCCGGCGGACGTTCGCTGCTGGTGGATGGTCAGCTCGTTGGCGTCGAGGTTGGTGTCGGACCAACGCAGGCCGGCGACCTCGCCCCTGCGGAGCCCGCGCAGGCCGATCAGGCGCCAGAGGGCGTGGAGCGGATCGTTGGCGGTGAAGTCGAGGAACGCGGCGAGTTGGGGTGCCGTCCAGACCGAGACCGCCGGCCGGATGCCGGTTTCCTGCCAGGCCGCGACGTTTTCGTCGGTCCAGATGTGCGCTCGGGTCTGGCCCGGGTGGGGCAGTTCGACCCGACGTGCGGGGTTGTCGGTGAGCAGGTCCTCCCGGATCGCCGCGTTGAGGGCGGCTCGGAGCGTGGCACGGACGTGCCTCAGTGTCGATGCCGAGTGGGGCCGGTCGTACTTGTTGCGTTGCCGCGCGATGGCACGGAACGCCGCGTTGAGCTGGCTTGAGGTCAGCTCCGACAGGAGCGTCCGTCCGACGTGCGGGATGAGGAACCGTTCGATGTCGCGGGCGTAGAGCAGCTTGGTGGTCGGGCGCAGCCGTGTCCGGGTCTGGAGCCAGTGCTCCAGCCACCGCGCCACCGTCCAGCTCTGCGCGGTACGGCGCTCCGATGACATCGCCAGCAGTTCGTCACGGGCGCGACGGGCCGCGGCCTGCGACGGGAACCCGCCCCGGCGAACCCGTTGCGGACGGCCGAGAATGTTGGTGGTGGAGCAGTGGAAATACCAACTGCCGTGACCGCGGAGCCTGTCCGAATTTCTGTGTAACGCCCTATCCTGTCCAACTATCGGGCATCGATGGGGATACGGTTCGGGAAGAACAGGTCCAACGCGTTGAGGGCCTGTTTCCAGCCGTGCACGCCGGCGCCTTCGACCAGCCGTGGCGGCGCGGTGCGGGAGTTCGCGGGTCTACCGGCCTCGGCGGCGCGTTGCCGGGCGCGTTTGTCCTCGATGTCGGCGATCGCGAGCCAGATCAGCTTGATCACGGCGTCGTCGGTGGGGAAATGCCCACGGTTCTTGATGATCTTCCGGATCTGGTAGTTGAAACTCTCGATCGCGTTGGTGGTGTAGATGATCCGGCGGACCTCGGGCGGGAACGCCAGGAACGGAGTGAACCGATCCCACGCCCGTTCCCAGACCGCGACCGCGGCCGGGTACCGCCTACCGAGCGGGCTGTCGGCGAAACCGAGCATCGCGGTCTCGGCCGCCTCCACCGTCGGAGCGGTGTAGATGTCCTTCAACGCGGCGGCCATCACCCTACGGTCCTTGTAGGACACGAACTTCGTCGCCGCCCGGATCAGATGCACGTTATGCCGATATCGGCATAAGATCCATTACTCCGAGGTCGCGGTTATGCCGATGCCGGGTGCTCCGGCGCTGTTCAGTGGCGGTGCTCGTGGTCGTCGGATCGGCATAATCACAGGGCTTCGAGGAAGGCGAGCAGGCGGTCGGGCGTGCGGTAGCGGCCGGGTTGTGTGCCGGTCGGAGTTGTTCGGTCGAGGGCTCGCTGCTTGAGTTCCATGTCCGCACGTAGGTAGATCTGGGTCGTGGCGACGCTTTCGTGGCCGAGCCAGAGCGCGATGACGGTGATGTCGACGCCGGCGTGCAGCAGGCGCATGGCGGCGGTGTGCCGCAGGACGTGTGGGGTGATGGTTCTTGCGGTCAGTCGGGGGCATCGCGCGACGTAGACGGCGAGCCGTTGGGCGAGTGCGTCGTGGCTGAGTGCGCCGCCGCGGTTGGTCGGGAACAACACGTCGTCGGGTTCGCCGCCGCGTTCGGCCATCCAGGTTCGGAGCAGGTTGACGGTGTCGGTGGTCAGGGGGGTGGCGCGCCGCTTGCGGCCCTTGCCAAGGCAGCTGACATGGGGTCCTGCGCCGAGATGGGTGTCCCGGCGACGCAGCGCGGTCAGTTCGCCGGCGCGAAGCCCTGTCTGGACGGCCAGGTGCAGCATGGTGTGGTCGCGGCGGCCGGTGCGGGTGGCGCGGTCGGGCTGGTCGAGCAGTTCGTTGGTTTCCTCGTCGGTGAGGAACTCGATGATGCGGTGATCGCCTCGTTTGGCGGGGATGGCCAACACTCGGGTGATGTCGTCGCTGTGCTCGGGGTGGTGCAGCGCGGCGAAGGCGAACAGGGAGTGGATCGCGGCGAGGCGGGCGTTGCGGCTGCGGACGCTGTTGGCCCGCTGTCGTTCCAGGTGATCCAGGAACGCGGCGACTGTGGTCGCGTCCAGGTCGGCGAAGTCCAGCTTGGACAAGGGCTTGGCGGTCCTGGTGCTGGCGAACTGCAGCAGCATGCGGATGGCGTCGCGGTAGGCGGCGACGGTGTGCGGACTGGCCTGCCGCTGCGCGATCAGTCGGTTGGTGAAGAATGCCTGCACCGTGGTCGCGACGGCGGTCATGGCCGTGGTCCTGACGCCGATCGCAGCCTTTGGGCGGCCTCGGCCATCAGCTCGGGCGCGGCGTCGAGGTACCAGTACGTGTTCTTCGGCGACACGTGCCCCAGGTAGGTCGACAGCAGAGGTAGCCGGGTGTCGATGTCGGCGCCGTCGCGATACCAGCCCAGCAGGGTGCGGACCGCGAACGTGTGGCGTAGGTCGTGCGGCCGGGGACGGCATGACGGCGAGCGTGGGGCCAGCCCGGCCCGGCGGGCGAGCCGGGCGAAGGTCACGCCGACGTTGAAGACGAGCAGGCGGGTGCCTGCCTGCGACACAAGCAGGGCGGGGCTGACCGGGGTGGGGAACCACGCGTGGCGGATCGCGCGGTAGGCGGTCAGCGCGGCGACGGTGCTGTCGTGCAGCGGCAGCAGGCGCTGCTTGCCGAACTTGGCGTGCCGCACCACCAGGACACCGGCGTCGGCGTCGAGGTCGCTGTCATCGGCGGCCAGCGCCTCGCCCAGACGCATGCCGGTGACCGCGAGCAGCCCGATGAGCGTGCGCATAGTAGCGGTGCGCAGCGGTGTCTTCAGCGACTCGGTCTGCTGTAACAGGGCGGCCAGGTCGGCGTCGGAGTAGAGGTAAGGCACCGCCCGGCGTCCCCGGCTTGGCAGGAGTCCGGGCGGGACGACCGGCACCGTCGGGTCCAGGGCGTGCAGGTAGGCGGCGAAGCTGCGCACCACGGACAGCCGCATTCCCGGCCAGCCCGGGCTGGCCGGCTCCGGCAGCTTCGCCCAGGCCAACGCATCATCGACGGTGAACGCGGTGCGGCCGAGGTCGTCGAGATAGTCGAGGAACTGCACGATCAGCTTCTCGTCGCGGCGTAGCCCATAGCCCAGCCCGCGCCGCAGCTTCAGGTAGTCGGCCAGCGCGGCCCGCGGATCGGTGGTCATCGCCTCACCTCCTGCGGCCAAGGCATCGCCAGGCTGCGCAGCGCCGCGATGTCGACCTTGGCGTAGATGGCCGTGGTCAACACGCTGCGGTGACGCAGCACCTGGCCGATCTCGGTCAGCGGCGCCCCCGCGGCCAGCATCGCGGTCGCCGCGCTGTGCCGCAGCCGATGGGCGTAAACAGTGCCCAGCCCGGCGCGGTGCCCGGCCGCGTTGACCACCTGCGTCACGCCGATGCTGGTCAGTCCACGACGCGGGGACTTCACCCGGACGAACACGCACCGGTCCAGCGCGCCCGCGGGCCGACCCGCTTCGAGATAGTCGACCAAGGCCTGCCCGACGTCGACCGGCAGCGGCAGGCGGTCACGATGGCCGCCCTTGCCGCGCACCACGACCTCGCCCTGCCTCCAGTCCAGATCGTCGAGCTGCAGCCCCGCGACCTCACCGGCCCGCAGGCCCATACGCGCCAACATGGTCAGGATCGCCCGGTCCCGCAGCCCGTTCACGCTGTGCGTGTCGCACGACGCGAGCAGTGCCGTGACCTGCTCTGCGGGTAGCCCTTTGGGCAGACCCGACGCGCGGTGCGCGACCTTCGGCACGGACACCGACAGATCGGTGTCGGCGACGCCGTCGAGGAACCAGAACCGCAGCAGCGCCCGCAACGCCGACGCGCGACCCTGAACGGTCTTGGGCGCCAACGAACGGGTCAACCCGGACAGGTACGCCGTCACCGTCCGCGCCGACAGCCTCGCCGCGTCAACGCCGTCGCCGACCATCACCGTGGACACGAACGGTCGCACAGACACGACGTAGAACTCGGCGACGTCAGGCTTCACCCCGCGTTCCGCCAGCAAGTACGCCCGGAACCGCTCCACCAGCGCATCGCCAGCCGACACAGCGGCAGGCGGCTCGGCCGGCGCCGCCTGCACGTCACGCAGGTACGACAGCAACGGGTCCAGTGACCGGGATGAACGGCAGGCACGGTAGCCGGCCGCCGCACGAGCCGCGACGTAACGACGCGCCACCTGCCCCGTCAACCCCGCCGCACCCAGCCCTTCACCCGCCAGCCACCGGCTCAGGTGCGCCACCAGCGTCATCCAGTTACGCCGCGTCGCCAAGGTGTAGCCGCGCTGCTCAAGATGCGCGGCGTACCCCGCCGCGTGCGACTCCAAAGGCCCGACCACCCGGGCTCCCAGAAGATCCATCACCACCAACCCCTCCAATCAAAGGAGAGGCCAGCGTCAACCCGCCGCGATTATGCCGACAACACCAGAACGGACCTGAACAGCCGCACCGGCATACGCCGCGGCATCGGCATAACCGCGACCTCGGAGTAATGCACCACACACGTCTGCACGGTGGTGTGCGGCCACACCGCCTCGATCGCCTCGGGCGGACCGGTCAACCCGTCACAGCAGGCGATCAGCACATCACGCACGCCACGGTTACGCAGCTCGGTGCAGACCTGCATCCAGAACTTCGCCCCCTCGGTCTGCTGCACCCAGATACCGAGGACGTGCTTGACCCCGTCGGTGTTGACCCCCACGACGAGGTAACAGGCCTTGTTACGGACCTGGGCGCCGTCGCGGACCTTCACCATCAACGCGTCGACGTAGACGATCGGGTACACCTCGTCCAACGGCCGGTGCTGCCACGCCTTCACCTCCTCCAGAACTTCGTCGGTGATGGTGGAGACCGTGTCGGGTGACACCTCGGTGCCGTAGACCCGCTGCAGGTGGTGACAGATGTCGCGGACCGTCATCCCACCCGCGTACAGGCTGATGATCACGTCCGACAGGCCACCGAGCCGGCGGGCGTTCTTCGGCACCAGCATCGGGGTGAACGTGCCCGCCCGGTCCCGGGGCACCTTCACATCGACCGGGCCGATCTCGGTCTGCACCGTCTTCGCGGTCGACCCGTTACGCGAGTTGCCCGAGCCGTTACCCGTCGCGTCACGACGGGCGTAGCCCAGATGCTCGGTCAACTCGGCCCGCAGCCCCCGTTCCAGAACGGCGCGTACCAGCTCGGACAGGAACCCGCCCGGCCCGGTCAGCCGCAGCCCGTCACCCTTGACCTGGGCCAGCAACGCGTCCAGGGCCTGCTTGTCGATCAGATCCGCCACCGCCCGGCGGGCCGCCTCACGCGCCGCCGCCTCGTCCGGCACCGCCGCCGCCAGCGGCAGCCGCGGCCCGTCAGCGGCGATCCGCCGCGTCAACGCCGCGACCTCCGCGTCGACATCGACGCCGGAGTCGTACTGCTCCACCGTTGAAAGTGTCATCGAAACTGGTCCTCACTGTGTCGACCGGCTACCCACCGGTCATAACGGACTTCTACTGACATCCGTTACACAGATCTCCCTACAGGCCCATCCAGGCCGAGAGTCGGCACCAGCCTCCTTGTCTCGGTGATCAAGACGGCTGTGGCCAGCATGGATGAGGTTTTCGACACCCACACGGTCTACGACGCCCCGGACCTGCTGGAGCCGCTCGGCAACCTCTTGAAGGAACCGGTGTCGGAAATTTGGGCGCGGTACCGGTTCAAGCGCAACCACTTCGCCAAGTACCTCGGTGCCAGCATCCGCACCGTCTCTAACGTCGGCACGGCGGCCAAAGGAGGTGGGCACGCTCGTGCGTGAGTACACGAACCTGCAGTGGCCGGAAACGCCTTTCGGTGCCGACCAGCGTCCGTTCGGCCGGCACAGGGACATACTCGCCGCGTTTGCCCTGGCCTGGGCGAGCCAGCCCGCCGGGGCGCCGCTGCCAGTCGCGGCGGCCACCGTCTACCTCGGCGTCCGCCGCCACGGCAGCGCCTATGAGGTGGGTGAGGAGAACCTGTCGATCGGCTTTCGGACCGCGTCATCGAGAACCTGGTCGAGATACCCGAGCTGCTCGCACTGACCGACCGGGCACTGACCCGGGCCCGTCGGCACACGGCGATCCTGGCCGGGCATCACCTCGGCGACGAGCTGACCCGCATGGCCGCGCTGTCCGCGGCGCCGCTGCGCGGCGCGGCTGGAGTGCTCGCCGGGTGGGCGAACCGCGCTGTGAAGGGGCGCGGCATGGCAACGATGGTGGACACCGCGATCGAGGCGGGCGACGCTGGTGCGGATGTAGGCATGTCGCTCGATCCGGTCCATCAGCCGATACCGGAATGTGCGAAGTGCGCCGCCGACACCGGCCGGCACGTGCTGGGACGAGGGCTGGCGATCGGACTGACGGCGGCGGTGCACGCCGGCCGCTACCGCTATAACACCCAACACCTGCTCGCCGTGCTCGGCGAGTACCTCACGCACCACAACGGGCATCGGCCGCATCAGGGCCGCAGGCAACGCCCACCTGACCGGGACGCCGTCCCTGCGCCGGTGACCAACCTGGATGCCGTCCGAGTACAGCGCAGGAAGGTCGCCCACGGGTTTATCACCGAGTATGAGCAGGCCGCGTAGCCGAACCCGACTTCTCGAACGACACACGAAAACGTTACACTTCCAGCAGGGCCACCCGCAGGTAGCTGCGCAAACTGTGTCCGGAGAATTCTCCTACACAGCCCCGGTTTCCAGACCGGACACCACCGCACTGGGTCCTATATTCATTCCCTCTAACCGGATCTGACTGGGCGAGACGGTAAACCGGCTGAAGCTACCAGCGTCCCAGCGGTATCGGCGCACGCCCTGGAGGTCCACGCCTAGCGCCTGCTCGACGAGCCACTGATGCGGGCCGTCGTGTGCTACCACCAAGACGCGCTTGCCGCCGAAACGCCCAGGTAGGCTGCCGAAGAAGTCGAGCACGCGTGCACGCGCTTCCGCATACCTCTCCTCTCCGGGGAGCTGGGCCAGATCGCTATTACCGGTCAGGATGCCCTCGGCCTCTGCGTCCAACTCAGCCCGTATTGCGGTGAACTCTTTACCGACCAGTTGAAGGAACACCCGCTCCCGTAGTGCTTTGGAAATCTCAATTTCCCGTTTGGTGCCCGCAATCGCTAGCTCCGCAGTCTCGATGGCGCGGGCAAAGTCTGAGCTGAATACGGCATCCGGTGCGAACCGCAGCACCGCGTGACGTGCGGCGCGCGCCTCAGCCCGGCCGCAGGGGGAGAGCCCCATCGCGAAGGGATCCGCGTAGATCCCCTCCGGGTGCTCCGGAGTGCCGTGGCGCAGAAAGAGAACATCGACCTCTTCCGGCCTTACAGGCGGCTCCTGCCATTGGGAACGCCGCTCCTCGATAACGTCGAGAACGTCCTCGCAGACCTCCTCAGGCATTTTGCCGCCGATTGATAGCGCGTACCCGGCGTTGCGAAAGCTCGCTTGCAACTTCGCCAGGCGAGATTCATCCATCCGCTGAAGCGGATGGCGTAAGTCGTTGCGCTCGATCAGGTCGCTCATTTCTGCGGTAAACGAGACGATGACAAGCTTGCAGCCGCGGCGCGCGAACCGCAATTCCTCGCTTATCAGCGTTTCGACGTCCTCGAAGACACCATCAACGATCGGCGTGAATCCACTGTCGTGATACGACAATGCAAGGTCGAAGCAAGCCCTCTCGGAGGCGTCCAATGTAAACGCCGCAAAGTCCCGCGGTTGGGCCATGTAACGCACGGAATCGTTGGAGACGCGAACCGCAGGGTTCAACGCGTTCCGTAGCAGAGCTGCTGTCGTGGTCTTCCCGGTGCCAGGAAGGCCTCGGAGAAGCAATGCGAATTGCCTACTCATGACAATACCTATTCTTGTTTTCGATGAGAGAGTCGGGAAGCTTCGTGACTCCGCTGACATCACTCGGGTGCATCTTTTTGAGGGGTGCGTTGTTTACATTCGGCGAGGCCGGGGTGGGGATGCTGGCGGGCTAGGCGGTGTTCTTCCTGGTAACGCTTGTCGTAATATGTCATGTAGTCGTTGAGGTCTTCGTTGGAGACGATGACGCGGAGTTTGAGGATATCTTCTGCTCCCGTGGGGACCATCGGGCGCCGGTGATGCCGAATCTGTCTTCGATGATGTAGCGGCAGGAGCCTTCTATGCGACCGGTGGCGATGGGCCAGCCGATAGGAGTGCGGACCGCGATGCCCTTACCGTCGGCCTGCATCAGGATCACGTCGGTGGCGGGTAGGTCGGCCCCGGCGTTGCGTGCCCGTAGTGGGTTGAAGTCGTGGGCCCGGCCGGTCAGTTGCGCCCAGCCGATTGTGACCCCGGTCCGAGCGGCGATGATCTGCTGGGCCTGCCCGTAGCCGCCGGTGGCCATGTGGAGGGCGGCCAGGGTACGCATCCGCAGATGCAGCAACACAGCCAATGCTGGGATCACCTGCTCCGGAGACTACTAGAGGATTATTCCGGCATCCTTCAGGTCTTCGCTGGATGCCCGCCTCTGCCGCAATACCAATTGACGTATATTTGCCGCTTCAGCAGTGATCAATCTCTCTGTGGTGCCATCCTTATGGGCAGAAACCAGCATTACTTGGAATTCGTTCAACCGGAACGGGGTTCGAATATACACGCCCTTCAAGGCTTTGTCAAATGTATACCTATTACAAGTTCTGAATGTCTCTCCAGGGAGGCTTATTCAGCAGGGCCCAGTAACCCACAGTGGACCCCCGATGAATGAGACGGCCCGCCCTCCCATAGGATGGAGTTTCCACACAACAACCAAAGAAAGCGGACCGCCGAGCATGTATCATACCACCGGCTTCACGACCGATCAGATCCGCGACCTCTGCGTGCTGGTCCGCGCCGAATGCCGGAACCTGGGCATGGAACCGTGGCCCCCGGTCCTCGGCCTCTACCGTGCCCTCGTGGTCGCGTTGACCTACATGCGTCGTAACCGTGTCCAAGCGGAGATCGCCGAGGCGCACGGCGTCTCCCAGTCGACGATCTCACGGGCGGTCACCGCCATCACCCCGGTCCTCGACCGCGTGCTGGCGGGGTTCGTGCCGACCGCCGACGAGCTCGACCCGACCGCCCAGTACATCGTCGACGGCACTCTGTTCCCCTGCTGGTCATGGCGCACGGACCGCTGTCTGTACTCCGGCAAGCACAAGACCACGGGCATGAGCGTCCAGGTCGCCTGTACCCTCGACGGCGCGCTCGCCTGGGTCTCCGATCCCGTCACCGGCAACCACCACGACTCGTACGCGATCAACGACACCGGTGTTCTCGTCAGCCTGAATCCCGGAGACTGGATCGGCGACAAGGGCTACGTCGGCAACGGCATGATCACTCCGTACAAGAAGCCCAAGGGCGGCGAGCTCACAGAGTGGCAGAAGGAATACAACAGGCAGGTCAACAAGATCCGCTGGGTCGTCGAACAGGTCATCGCAAACCTGAAGACCTGGAGAATCCTGCACACCGACTACCGCAGACCGCTCGCGACCTTCACGGAAACGATCTCCTGTGTCATCGGGCTGCACTTCTACAGGATTGCCTGTGAATAGACCTCAGGGTCGAGTCACCCGGAGGATTCTCACCTTCGGGCTCCCACGGAACGGAGCGTGACAGTCTCCCATCACTCCGCTCGCACCTGTGCCGTGCCAAAACTCGTTCAATGGGGGAGTGTCAAGTTAACGGCTGATCTTGGTTGTTGAAGTGGTCAGAGGTTGGCCGGGGTGAGCCGGCCCTCGAAGGCGATCTGGAACGCGTTGAGAGGCGCCTTCCAGCGCATGGTCCACCTGCGGCGGCCGTTGCCGGTCGGGTCCAGGCTCATCAACGCCATGTACACGCACTTGAGCGCGGCCTGCTCGTTGGGGAAGTGCCCGCGGGCGCGGACGGCCTTGCGGATACGGGCGTTGACGGACTCGATCGCGTTCGTCGAGCAGATGACCTTGCGGATCTCCACGTCGAAGCCGAGGAACGGCACGAACTCGGCCCAGGCGTTCTCCCACAGCTTCACGATCGCCGGGTACTTCCGCCCCCAGGCCTCGGCGAACTCCAGGAACCGCTCGGTCGCCGCGTCCTCCGTGGGTGCGGTGTAGACCGGCTTGAGCGCCTTGGCGATCTTCTCCCAGTCCTGCCGTGCCGCGTAGCGGAACGAGCTTCGCAGCAGGTGGATCCAACACAGTTGGTGGACCAGCGTGCCCAACTCGGCCGAGTCGTAGTTCCGGTACCGGTCGTGCACGACCACCGAGCCGGTCAGGTCCTTGACCACGAACGCCGTGAACGTGGCCAGGTCCCGGTCACCGACCTGGTAGTGAGTCCACAACTCGGTACACGCCACGAGCAGGTACTTCTCGGCCTTCTTCCGGCCCGGCCTCGGTTTCTTTGGCCCGACCCGCAGCGGCGTCTCGTCACAGCACACCGCGTACGCCAGGGTGATCAACATGCGGATCCGTTTGTCGACCTCGCTGGTCAGCGCCGCGACCCGGGTCAGCACGCCGTGCACGAACCCCGGCGACGGTGTCGCACCGGTCAGCGACCGAAGCATCTGTACACACCGCTGCACCGGGATGAAATGCACGACCATCAGATAGACCGCCCACGCCTGCAGGTTCGGGCCGTACCCCACCGGACCGGCCCCCGCGCCTTCCGGCCGGGCCGCGGTGTGCAGCTTCCCGCACCCACACCGCACCGCATGCTGGTCGTACTGGGTCAGCGTCGCGGTCATCAACGGAACCTCGACCTGCTGATACCGGTCCACCACACCCAGATCCCGCGCGTCCACCAACTCCGCGCCGCACCCGCAACTACCCTCGGGGAACCGGTCCCGCCGCTGATCAGGAGCATCCGACCAGGCCAGGTTCGACCCCGGCGCACCCCGCTGCCTACCCCGCGTACCCGCCGGGGTGTCCCGCTTCTTCCTCGCCGCAGGTGGCGTACGCCCCGGATCATCATCCTTCGACGGCGGAGACGACGAGTTCGACGAGTTCCGCGACAACAGATGCTCGACCCGCGCCAGCCGCACCGCGAGCGCCTCGTACGCCGCCGTCAACTCCGCGATCTGCGCGTCCTGCTCAGCAATCCGAGCGTCCTGCGTCCGTGCCAGCGAGATCAACTCTTCACGAGACAGATCCTCCGACACCGATACGCCAAGATCAAACCACAACGGACAGAACGGCGTCGAGCCGGTCGAACCCCGTCACTCAACCCGCGCTGACCGTCACTCTTCGCGCACCACCTGAATGTTTACGTCTGCACGATGGTGGCCGGCCACACCGCCTCGACCGCCTCCGGCAGGCCCTTGAGCCCGTCGCAGACGAGCATCAGCACGTCGGCCACACCCCGGTTCTTCAGCTCGGTGAGCACGTGCAGCCAGTGCTTGGCTCCCTCGCCGCCGTCACCGGCCCACAGACCGAGGATGTCCCGGTGGCCGTCGACGGTGACCGCCATCGCCAGGTAGATGGGCCGGTTCGCGACCTTCCCGTCCCGGATCTTCACATTGATCGCATCGATGAACACGACCGGGTACACCGGGTCGAGTGGCCTGTTCCGCCACTCGGTCATCCCGTCGATGACCTTGTCCGTGATCGTCGAGATCGTCTGCTTCGACACCTCGGCGCCGTACACCTCGGCCAGGTGCGCGGCGATCTCCCCATGCGTCAGCCCCCGGGCCGACAACGACAGCACTAGCTCATCCACCCCGGACAACCTGCGCTGGCGCTTACGCACGATCCGCGGCTCGAACGTCCCCGCGACATCCCGCGGGACCCGTACCTCGACCGGGCCGACGTCGGTCAGCACGGTCTTCGTCCGGGTGCCGTTACGGGAGTTCCCGGTGCCCTTGCCCGCCGGGTCGTGCTTGTCGTAGCCGACGTGGTCGGTGATCTCGCCCTCCAGGGCGGACTCCAGGACCCGCTTGGTCAGCTGCTGCAGCAGACCACCCTCACCGGTCAGCTTCAGCCCTTCACCACGTGCCCGGTCCACCAGCAACGCGATCAACTGCTCGTCCGTGGCCGTAGCCACCGACCCGCCTGCCGGCTCCTGCTCGATGATGGTCTCGGTCGTCATCTGGCGCATCTCCCTTGATCAGCAGATCCGCCGTTAGTTGTACACACCCGGCACATGCCGCCGCGGCACCCACCGAACATCCGATGTGGGAAATATTGAAGGAATATGACGAAATACTCCGGTAATTAACTATGCGTCGTGCAACATCTGGTCGGGCTCGCAGGCCTTGCTAATGTCCGGACGGGACATCGTCGACGGTCCGGGACGCAGGGAACGGCTGCGGTACCAGGCATGCCCGAAGACGATCATCCAGCGGCAGGTCCGATCCGACCTCACCGCCGGCGCGCGGTCGAGGCCGACTCCGGGGAACGCCGAACGTGTGCCAACTGGTGTCCGCGCCGGGGTGCCGAGCCGATGCGGCGTGTAGGGTGCCAAAAACTAGATCTCGTTCAGACGGCTCGGTGGTACTCGCTGATGGTTCCTCCCAGCCGTCGTCGGGCGCGGACCGGACGGGGGAGGAACCGGGCGAGCGCGGACAGGATTGCCCGGTCTGGCCAGGACAGCCCTGGTCGGCTGTGGACTTGGCGGCGGAGCACCGCGACCTCGTGGCGCAGCGCCAGCAGCTCCGCGAGCACGGCACCGTCACTGTGGGCCGTGGCGAGAAGAGCGTCGAACACGCGGATCGCGAACAGATTGATCAACTGGAAACGCCATAACCATGAAGGTGCCTCAAGCTGGCGAGGGACCAGTTCACAGCGCGTGCGACAGGTATTGGCACCGTACAAGCTGGGAGGAACCATCAACGAGTACCACCGAGCCGTCTGAACGAGTCCTCGAAACCGCAGGTCAGCAGCCGGAATCTAGTTTTGGGCACCCTACACGCCCGCATGTCCGGCGATGGTGTACGGCCGCCTTGGCGATGTCGGGTGCACCTCCCGATGGGGTTGCGGCAGATCAGAACGACCTCGACGTGGGACCTAGCGCGGCGTGGATGCGGCGGCCCGCCGCGCTGTCGATGTGGTCAAGCCGGTGGCGTGGGTGGTGGACGACATCGGCTTCCCGAAGGACGGCAAAAGTTCGCCGGGCGGGGCCAGGCAGTACTCCGGCACCCTGGGCAAGGTCGCGAACTGTCAGATCGGGGTGAGCGTCCACGCGGGCGTCGACACCGCGTCGCGTCCTCTGGACTGGCGGTTGTTTCTGCCGGTGCTGTGGGACGGCGACGCGGTCGATGAGGCGAACCGGGCCGAGGTGACCGCCCGTCGGGGCCGGTGCCAGATACTCGAGGGTGAGCATCATCGGCCGAAGCGGGCACTGGTGGTGGAAATGCTCGACGAGCTGGCCGAGCACAGGCTGCGTCCGCCGCTCGTGCCCGCGGACGCCGGCTACGGGGACAACAGCCAGTTCCGCAGCACCCTGGACCGGCTGGAAATCGGTTACATCATGCGGGTCGACGGCGGCGCACTCGCCACAAGCCGGATGTATGGTAGGTCGAGCGGGTGTGTTCCGGCTTGGCGCACGGTTCTCAAACCGCACCTCGCAGCCTCCGGAGTGACGCTCGGCCGCGAAGGGGACACATTTCAAGCCTGCAGTGTCGTCACCTGGTGCGAGATCCCTCGACGTCCCAAGTCACCTCGTCGCAGTCGACGATGTTAGGTGCGCCGTCGTTCATCGGACCGGCTTGCGGAGCTGAGCTCGGGCCGGTGACCGTTCCCAACGGACTAGACAAAAAAGTTGCACTAAAGTCTTTGACCTTCTACGGTGGATGCATGCCACCCGGATCGAACCGGCGACTCACGAACGTTGCCGAGCTACGGATGTTCGCCCATCCATTGCGGCTGCGGTTGCTCTACGCGCTGACCGTGGAGCGGGAGGCGACTGCGTCCCGGCTCGCCGAGTTGGTCGACGAGTCGCTCTCACTGGTCGGCTACCACCTGCGGGAGCTGGCCACGCACGGCCTCATCGAGGAGGCGCCGTGCCGCTCTGGTGACCGGCGGGAGCGCTGGTGGCGCAAGACCCACGAGGGTTTCAGCTTCGCGGGGTCGGAGTTCGCCGACGATCCGCAGGCCCGTGGCGTGGCGGTCGCGGCCAGGCGTCAGATGCTGGCCCATCAGATTAGCCGGCTCGAACGGTGGATCGACGAGGATCACGCCTGGGGCGAGGCGTGGATCGACGCCTCGTTCTCCAGCGACTCCCTGCTCCGTCTCACGGCGCCCGAGTTGGCCGAGCTGAGTGCCGAGCTGACGACGGTGGTGCAGAAGTGGGCCGAGCGCGGGCGAGTCGGTGCCGAGGATCGGCCCGACGAGCCCGGCCGGGAGCCGGTTCTGATGTTCATCCACGCCTTCCCGTTCAGGCCATGACGCCGCAGACGGTTCCGGTCCGGCAACCGCCTCCTTACCGGGACGGGAACGTCCTGCGCTGGCTCGCTGGGCTGGGCGTGTCGATTGTGGGTGATCAAGTCTACTTCGTGGCGTTGGCCTGGACCGCTGTCCAGGTTGCTGGTGCCGGTGGGGCCGGGTTGGTCCTGGCCACCGCTTCGGTATCCCGGCTGGTGCTGCTCCCGGTGGGTGGGGCGGTGGTCGACCGGTGGGGTGTGCGGCGGCTGATGCTTGGCAGCGACGCGCTGCGTTGCGCGGTGATGGTCGCTGCGGCGGTGGCTACGGCCACCACGGAACCAGCCCTCGCGGTGCTGATCGTGGTGGCGCTGGTGTTTGGCGCGGTCGACGCGGTGTTCCTGCCCGCTGTCGGGGCGCTGCCGCCGTATCTGGTGGCGTCCGAGCACCTCGCCCGGCTGCAGGGCATGCGGATGACGCTGGCGCGGGGGGCGATCGTTGCCGGTGCGCCGCTCGGCGGGGCGGTCGTGGCCGCACACGGGATCACGGCGGCGTTCGCGCTCAACGCGCTCACCTTCGCCGTTTCTGTGCTCGCGCTCGCCACGGTCAGGGTCCGCCCCGGAGCGGCAGCCAAGCCCGCCGGGGGATCCCGGGGTATGGGTAGAGAGGTCCGGGCCGGACTGGCTGTGGCCGCGCGGTCGCCGTTGCTGCGTACCATCCTGCTCGTCTCGGCGGTTGCCGAGTTGGGCTTCACCGGCCCGTTCAACGTGGGCATCGCGCTGCTGGCCCAGGAGCGCGGTTGGGGTGCTACGGGGGTCGGCCTGATCGTCGGCGGCTTCGGTGTCGGTGCCGCGCTGGCAGCGGTGGCCGTGGCAGTGCTCGGCCGGCTCCCGCGCGCCGGCCTGCTCATTGGCCCTCTCGCCTTCGTGACGGGGGCCGCGCTCGCTGGTGTCGGTTTTGCCCCGGCCAGGCAATGGGCGGTCGCCGCGTCGGTACTGCTCGGCGTCAGCATCGGTCTGGCTGGCGCGCTCGGGATGGCCCTGCTGCAGGCGCACACACCGCCGCAGTACCTGGGCAGGGTGATGAGTCTGAGCAGCCTGGCCGGTTACGGTGGCATTCCGGTCAGCTACGCGCTCACCGGTTTGGTCGCCGGGCTGTGGGGACCGGCGGCGGCATTTATGGGCGGCACCGCCCTCGCGGCCGCTGCAGGGCTCACCGCGCTGTCGAACCAGACGCTACGTCGCGCCGTGCTGCCCGTCGCGCGTTGACGCCGATTGGAGGTCATCACCGAGACTTGTGGATGCCGAAACCTCATCCATCCTGGTCACAGCCTTTTGATCAACAAGCCTTGGAGTGGTCGGTCCCGGCGAGGATTCGGGCGGCTGAATCGCGAAAGTGGTTGACGTCGAGCGCTGCGAAATGGGGGCCTGTAGGTAATTTTATGTAGCGGATGTCGGTATTAGTCCGTTATGACCGGCGGGTAGCCGGTCGACACAGATAGGACCAGTTTCGATGACAGTCTCAACGGTGGAGCAGTACGACCCTGGCGTCGATGTCGACGCGGAGGTCGCGCCGTTGACGCGGCGGATCGCCGCGGATGGTCGAAGGCGCCGGCGTACACGGCTGGAAACAGGCCCTCAACGCGCTGGACCTGTTCCTCCCGAACCACATCCCCTCGATGCCCGATAATTATACAGAACGGGGCGTTACATAGGAATTCGGACAGGCTCGTTTCGACAAGACCGGCATGCGCGTCGACGGTCGCCTGGCCTGGCTGCACTCCACCTCCACGCACACCGACGTGCTGCTGACGGTCCACCGCAGACACGGTGTCGACGGACTGGTGCTGCCCGCCTTCACCGGCGTCGCGGTACACGACGCATGGGCCCCGTACAACACCTACACCGACGCGGTCCACGCCCTGCGCAACGCCCACGTGCTGCGGGAACTGGTCTATGTGGTCGACACCGTCGCCGGACAGGTCGCCGACCTCGCCGGCCAGGCCATCGCAGCCCTGCGGCAGCTGAACCGCCTGACGGTCACGGCCCGCGTCGGCGGTGGTGAACCCGACCCGGCCGACCTGGCCGAACAGGCACACCTGCTGCGCTCGGCTGTCGTGCTCGGCGCCACCGCCACCGCCACCGGACAGGCAAGCTGCAACGCAAGCACCACGCCCTGTTCGTACGGCTCCGCGACCGACGCGACGACTACCTGAGGTTCATCACCGACCCGACCGTGCCGTTCAACAACAACGCCGCCGACCGGACCATCCGCCTGCCGAAACTCCGCGTCAAGGTCTCCGGCAGCATGCGCACCATGACCGGAGCCGAACACTTCGCCGCGATCCGCAGCTACACCGCCACCCGACACGGCATCAACATGCTCGACGCACTCACCCAAGCCGCCACCGGCACCCCCTGGATCCCCACAACCGTCTGATCCACCTGCGTGACTGCAGCACTCCAAGGTCTCATCGACCTATCCGTCACGTCCTACCTTGCCAGGCCAGAAGGCATTTTTTTCAAGATCCACGATGTGGACCCGATCCTAATGAAGGGCTGACGCTAACGGCCGTCGACCCACCTCAAGATGAATACCCGACCAACGTAAGTAGTCCCAAGTCCCATCATCATCACGACGGCGCCGCCGCAACCGGCCACGCCGACCGTCAGCATGCCCACGATCCGCGTCACCCACAGTCACCCACGAGACTTGGGACTACTTACTTACCGACCAACGGCCCAACCGAGCCCGTTCAGCTCGACATTCTCGGCGCTGACCTGCACCACGGGGGTTGCACGGATCGACACCCCCGGATTCGGCTGTTGTTGCGGGCGTTGTAGCGCAGGGCGGCGGCGATGTTGGTGGTGTCGTGGATTCTCAGGAGGCTGACCGACACGTTTCGTAGGGTCGCCATGACGCGCGGCGCGTTGCCGGTACGGATCTGGGAAGCGTCCTCCCGGAAGGTCACATCCCTCACCCAGTGGAGGACCTCGATTCCCCAGTGCTGACGGACGTAGGCCAGCAGATCAGCGGCGTCGGCCTGTCCGGCGGTGAGGCTGGTGACATACAGCATCGCCTGGTAGCTGGTACGGCCCTTCACGGTGACGGCGCGCTCGATCAGGAACACCTGCGCGACGTGCGGAAAGTTCAGATCCGGCGGGGCGGGCATCTCCTTGACCTCCCGCAGCCAGCGGGCATGCTTGCGCTGCGTCTGCATCGCGTCGGCGGTCACCACGTGATCAGCGAGGTCCAACGGCGTCAACAGCCCGGTGAACGCGGCGATCTCGTTGCTCCTGCCCGGGACCTGACACTGGGCGAGGACCACCCCGGCGCAGGTGAGCGCGGCCAGCAGATGCGGCGCCGCCCGGTCGCGGGTCCGCGCGCCCCGGCTGGTCTTGCCGTCCACCGCGACCTGCGGCAACCGTGGCCGGTGACGGTCCCGCGCGCTGGCGCGGCGGTGTCGCTGGCCAGCGGCCTTGGCCCGGCGTCGGGCCTTTCGGTCCCGCAACGGCCGCACCCCGACCCGGGCTTTCGCCCGCGCCGCCGCGTCCGCGCGGCGCTGCAGCCACCGGCCCACGGCGGCGTCCAACGCGTCACCGTCGAGTCGGGCACACAACCCCCGCACCGTCTTCTCGTCCGGGCCGACGTACCGGCCGGTCACCGGGTCCACCCGGGCACCGAACGCCTTCAACGTCCTCTGCGAACATCCGGCGATCCACTGCCCGACCGCGTACACCGACGCACTTTCGGCCAGGACCGCGGCGAGGGCCAACCCGACCACCGTCGGAAGCCGATGCCGGACACCCCGCGCGTCTCGCGGATCGGGAACCCGCGACAACGCCGCCGCCAGGCTTTCCTGCCCGTCACGGCCCAACAGGACAGGCCGTGTCCTCTGGTCCGACTGGCCTTGGACAGCGTTGATCAGCAATGATGCAGGCGCGGGCACGGTACTCCACAAGGTGATCCGAAGGCGTAGACAACCTCGAGATCACCGGAGCCGTGCCCGTTCCGTCAAATCCGCTCCGGACCTCAACGCGGAGTCCTCAGCCGCACACTCTCCGACTTTGCCGTGCCCGTGCCTCTCGACCCCGGGGCGGCGGTGCTCTCCCGGCTGGATCGCTCTCTCTCCACCGGCGCCTGCCGCTTCTCAGCGGCCAGCCCTACTCGGCCCGCTAGTGTCCTGCGCCGGAAACTCGCCTACAAAATCGGGCGAGTGACTCGAGGATCTCTTCTGCGGTCTTGGTCCAGATGAACGGTCGCGGGTTGGTGTTCCAGTCGGCGATCCAGGAACGGATGTCGGCTTCCAGGGCTTGGACACTCTTGTGGACGCCGCGCCGGATCTTCTTTTCGGTGAGGTGGCCGAACCAGCGTTCGTCGGGTAGCCCCGGCGCATTGCTGCGCCGGGGCCCCCTCAGAACCGGCCGTGCCCGCTTTCCGAGCAACCGGCTCAAGCAAGCCCTGGAGGCTCGCGGGTGGGCGGAAGTGCTGGGCTGCCGTTGCTGGTGGTCCGGCGGTGGCAGTGGGTGTGTATGAGGCGGTTGGCGACGCGTTCGTCCGGTGTTCCCGCTCCCCAGACGGTGACCGCGTGTCTGCGGACCGCTCTGCGGGTGGCGGTGAGCCATTGTTCCCACTCACGTGGGCTTCTCGGCTCGTGGTCGGCGTGCAGCAGCAGGTCTCGGCAGATCGGACACCGGCCGTGCTGGGCTCGCAGGAGCCGCAGTGTGGTGGTGTCCACCGGGAGGTTGCTGCGGCGACGCCGCCGGGTCCAGTAGTCGGTCAGGGTCGGGTCGTCGGGTGATGCCGTCCCTGCGACCATCCGGTGCCGGACAATCGGAGTCCAGGCGAACTTGCGCAGGTAGCAGCCGGTTTCCCGGCTCCCGAATACCCACCTGTCGCGCCGGGACGAGTTGAACTCGCCGAAGTACCGGGCTACCACCCAGCGTCTCGGCTTGTTCGCGTGGGTGAACCTGGCCCACTTGTAGACCAGTTTCCACGCGTGGGCGTCCAGCGCGTTGAACACGCGTTTGGACACCCCGATCCGGTAGTAGGCGCACCATCCGTTGATGATCGGGTTGAGCTTGCCGATCATCGCGTCGGCGTTGGACCCGCGCAGGGCCCGCACCTCCACGGACAGGCGTCTGCGGATCCGTCGCACCGCGTCGTTGCTCGGCTTGGTCAGCAGCTTGCCGTTGGGGTAGCGGCGGATGTTGAACCCCAGGAAGTCCACGCCCTCGGTCAGGTGCGTGATCCGGGTCTTGTCCTCGTTGAAGACCAGACCCCTGGGCGCCAGCCATCCGGCCAGTGCCGCCTTGACCTGTTCGGCCTGCTCACGGGAGTGACACAAGGCGATCAGATCGTCGGCGTAGCGGACCACGACCGGGCAACCGTCCATCGTCTTCCCGGCACGGGTGCCGGTGACGTGGTAGCGGACCCCGGCGGCGGCCTCCATGCCGTGCAGAGCAACGTTCATGAGCAACGGACTGATCACCCCGCCCTGGGGAGCGCCCTCCTCGGTGGGGGTGAACCGGCCGTCCTCGACCACGCCCGCCTTCAACCACTGCCGGACCAGTCCCCGTCCGGGGAACCAGCCCAGCGACCGGCAGATGTGGTCGTGGTCGAGCCGGTCGAACGCCGCCGCCAGGTCGGCGTCGAGCACCCACAGCCGTTTGGCGTCGGTGCGGCTCGACGTCGTGTGGATGGCCACGATGGCGTCGTGGCAGCCACGACCCGGTCGGAAGCCGTAGGATTTCGGCTCGAACCGGGCCTCCCATTCGGGCTCCAGCGCGCTCACCGTCAGGGCTTGCAGCGCCCGGTCAGCGATCACGGGAATCCCGAGGCCGCGACGGCGGCCGTTGCTCTTGGGCACATACACGCGCTTGACCGGCAGGGGAGTCCACGGCTTGGCGTCGTTCTGGATCCAGTCGGCCAGTTCGGCCTTCTGCTCCCCAGTCACCACGACCTGCCGGTCCACCCCGGCCGTCCTGCGACCAGCATTGCGCTCCGTCACCCGCCGCACCGCCACCACGGCGTTACTGCGCGAGCGGAGCATCAACTTCTGCAAGTTCCGGACCTTCTTCAGGTCCCCGTCCCGCGACGCCGCGAAGATCCGCTGCCGTAGCCGCCGTACGTTGTCCTCGCAGGTCCGCCAATCGATGGCGTCCCAGCCAGCACGGTCGTCCTCCGGTCCGTTCACGCCGAGAGCCGCCATCGCCAACGCGAAGGCATGAGCTGTCATCGTGTCTAACTTGCCCTTCGGTTCCGAAGCTGTGGTCAGCAGTAGCTCCGCAGGCTCACCCGACCCGCGTCAGCGCCCTTTCAGGCCAGGGCACATGCCCGTATCCGGCCGGTTATCCGGCGACCGCTGGCGGAGGAGCCAGCATCACCGCCGCCGGTTTCCCGCTGCCTTTCGGCCACCGGCATTCGCTTCTCGGGTCGTCCTGCGCCCGCTGGGACATCGTCCGCCCTCACAGGCGGCCTACCAGCCGAATCACTGTCCGGCTGGACCCCATCGGGGTTGTCACGTTCCGCATGAGACAGATACGGCCGGGTAGGGCGCCCTCTGAACCCCGGGGACGGTGGTGCGCTCCCGCCCGGCTAGATTCCTCCGAGCGGCACCTGCCGCCTTGCAACGGCTGGCCCCTGTCTCCCGCTGGCGCGTCCCATCGAGCGGAAGTGCCTATGACGAGGCGTCATCGAGGGTTCACTTGCGTTCACCCGTCCGGTCTTCCCCAGCCGGTAACCCCTGGATGGAACAGGAGTCCTTGGGCCCTTCCCCGGGCTTCGCACCCCGCGGTTACCCGCGACGCACGCCGAGGCGGGGACGGTCCTTGCGCACGGGACCGGACACTACATCCGCGACGTCACGCCGCACCTCCTTCGATGGGTGTCGCTGTACTTATGCGACTTGCGTGTCGCACGACCTGGTTGATCCAGGAGGATCCGGTCGGAGTGAAGTGCATGTGGAATCGGGGATGTTTCGCGAGCCAGGCTCGCACGGTGGGGGTCTTGTGGGTGCCGTAGATGTCGCAGACGAGGTGTACGTCCAGCTCCGCCGGTACCGTCTTGTCGATCGTGATCAGGAACTTCCTGAACTCGACGGCGCGGTGCTGGCGGTGCAGTTCGCTGATCACGGTGCCGTCGGCGATGTTGAACGCGGCGAACAGGCTGGTGACGCCGTTGCGGGCGTAGTCGTGGGTGCGGCGTTCCGGCATGCCGGGCATCATCGGCAGCACCGGCTGGGATCTGTCGAGGGCTTGGACCTGGCTCTTCTCGTCGACGCAGAGCACCACGGCCCGCTCGGGTGGGTTGTGGTACAGCCCGACCACGTCGACGACCTTCTCGATGAACAGCGGGTCGGTGGACAGCTTGAACGTGTCGGCACGGTGGGGCTTGAGGCCGAAGTCGCGCCAGATCCGCCCGATCGTGGACTTGGACAACCCGGACCTGTCCGCCATCGACCTGCGGGACCAGTGGGTGGCGTTACGTGGCGTCTGTTCCAGGGTCGCGACCACCACGTCCTCGACCCGGTCAAGGCTGATCGATGGTGGGCGGCCCGGCCGTTCTTCGTCCACCAGGCCATCCAGGCGTAGTTTCAGGAAACGCCGCCGCCACTTACCCACAGTCGACAGATGCACACCGAGACTCGACGCGACGTCAGTGTTCGACGCCCCTTCGGCGCACGCCAGGATGATCCGTGAACGCATCGCCAGAACCTGTGACGACTTCGCCCGTCGTGACCAGCGGGTCAACGTCGTCCGCTCTTCGTCGGTCAGCGTCAGCGGCGGGGTGGGACGACCAGTTCTCGGCATCCCCCACCCTACCCACTTATCAGGCGAATTTCCGGCGCAGGATACTAGCACGTCCCATCTGCGGGCCTCGACGATGACGAGGCAACATCGAGGGTTCACTTGCGTTCACCCGCCCGGTCTTTCCCTCGCCCGTGGCTCTCGGATGGAACGAGAGCCCTTCGGCTTGAACCCCGGGCTTCGCACCCCACGGTTACCCATGACGCACGCCGGGGCGGGAACAGGCCACCGAGCACGGACCTGGGCTACGTCACCGTCATCGCAGCCTCCCATCGACGCAACCACTTGAGATGTGCGACCTCGTGTCGCACGGAACGGTTCACACCGTTCCTGGCGATCCCGCCCGAGGTCCGCCGGATCATGCCAGCAGTCTAGTTTTAATCAAAACTTCATCTGCTTGCATCAATCAGCCGATCACGCCCTGCCAGCAGGCTTTGACCTGCGGATTCTCCCGCCTCGTGCCGAGTTGCTGCACCACGACCGGCCACCGCCCACAGGTAGCATCAGGGCTCGGTTGCGGCGTACCCGAGCCAGCTTGGCGGAGGAGGAGCACGGTTGAACACGCCGTCCTTCAGCGACCTCGGCCGCTTTCTGGACGCCAATCGGCAAACGCTGCTCACCGTACTCACCGTGCTGGAGCTGTTGATCCTGCTGGTAGTGCTGCTGCGGTGGTTCGACCGCCGGTACGGCATCCGGGGCACCGGGCAACGAATCCGGCGTGGCGTCTGGGGCGCGGCACGGGATCTGGCGGCGCCGATCGCGGGCTTTGTCCGGCTTCGGCGAGGGGTACGAGTGGTTGCCGGGAGCTTCGCCGGGTCGGGTCCGGTGCCGCTGGCCCGAGCCTGGATCGGATCCGCCCGGTCAGCCCTGGCCGACCGGGACGATTTCTGGCCGTACCTGGTGTTGCTGGGCAATGGGCAGCTCAGCGTACGACTCGCCGGCGCGGGAGCGGACATGCCGTCTCCGGCGGCGGAATCCCCGTGGCAGGTCACCGGGCCGCGCCACTGGCGTGCCCGCGGTCCGCTGCCCTCAGGCTCCGCACCGGCCGCCAGCGACTCGCTGCCGGTCGCCGTAGGAGTGCAGGACAGGACGATGGTCCTGCTGGACATCGCGCGCTGCCCCGGGATCCTGTCCGTACACGGTGCCCCGCTACCGGCGGAGCGGCTGGTGTCCGTGTTGGTCGCCCAGCTGGCCGCGCTGACCGGCGGGCACGGCGTGCACCGCCTGATCGTCGCGGCGGAACCCGGCTACGGCGCCGGGGCGGTCGGAATCGACCGGATGCCGCTGTCCGAGGCGCTCACAGCTATCGCGACCCGTCCGACACCGGACGGACGTACCGTCCTGGTCTGCCGGCGGCCCGATCCGCAGGCGGCAGCGCGGCTCGCCGACCTGGTTGCCGACGATCCTGGGCTGCTGGTCCTGGTCGCCGGCTACCTACCCGGATCGCGTTGGCGGCTACGGGCCGACCTGGCCGGCCGGGTGACCGCACCGGAGTTACTGCTCGACGTGGACTCCACGCCACTTGTCCGGTGCCTGTTGCCCCGCCGCCGAACTGCACCCCCCACCCCACCGGCACCCGCCTGGGCTGAGGAGGAGTTGCCCGGACCTACCGGCGCAGCAACCGCTACGCCAACGGAACCCGCCGTACCCGAGCCCTCTCGGCCACCCGCCCCGACGGCGAGGCTGCCGGTCGCCACCCCACCGTCCAGACCGTCGGCTCCGCCCACCGCCAACGATGACCTGATCGAACAGGCGCAGGACGGGCAGCAGCCGACGGCGTACTCCGGCATCGAGTCTGCCGGCCGGACTGGAGACCGATAGATGCGCCTGCTGCTGACCGTCATCTCCGGCGGTGCCGACCGGGACATCGCGATGGACGTCGAGGCGGCCACCCCGGTGGGCGCGTTCATCGAACAGGACGGCTCCCGGAGCGACTGGTATCTCGACGGAGAGCGGCTGGATCCGGCCTGGACGGTCAGCCGGGCTGGGCTGGTCGCCGGGGTCCGGCTGGGCGACGGTGCGCCGGTACCCGGTGGCGGGGTGCGGTACCTGCCGGGCGACCCTCGGACCCATTGGCTGGAGGTGCACGGCGTCGGTGGCCCGAGCGCCGGGCAGGTCTGGCCGGTCGGCCTGGGCTGTCACGACATCGGTTCGGCGCCCGGGTCCGCGATCGATCCGGGCGGCAGCGGAGTGCCCGCGCACGCCGCCCGGCTCACGATCGACGAGCAAGGTCGCGCCTGGGTGGCCACCCGTGGTGCCGGGGCGCGTCTGGCGATGCCACGGCCCCCAGCCCAGACCGATCCGATGCCCGCACCCGGGCACCCCGGTCACGTCGAGCAGCGCGGGTCGAAGCTCCGCGCCGGACACGGGCAGGAGCACGCGGACGAGCCCGACGCCTCAGGGCCCGGACGCGACGGATCCCGCCGCTGGCCGACCGGTGTGGACCTGGCGGTGGGCGGCAGCCTGCTACGGCTGGTGTCGCGCCCGGCACCGGATGCCGCGGTGACGCCGGCCGTGGACGTGCCGATGCTGGACTTCAACCGGCCGCCACGGATCGTGCCGCCGCTGCTCTTCGCACGGCGACGGCTGCCCAGCCCACCGGTCAAGCCGAACAGCCGCCCGATCCCGCTGCTGATGATCCTCGCCCCGATGGTGATGGGCCTGGCGTTCGTCTTCCTCTTCCGGTCGTACTTCTTCCTGCTGATCATGGCGCTCAGTCCTATCCTGGCATTGTCGAACTGGTACACCGACCGACGCAGCGGCCGTAAGCGGTACCGCAGGGATCTCGCCGAGTACCTTCGTAAGCGCAGCCGGATCATGCGGGAGTTGACGGCGGCGGTCGCCGAGGAACGGTTGGCCCGCTGCGAGGCGTCGCCGGACCCGGCGACCGTTCTGTACACGGCCGTCGGCCCCGGCCGGCGACTGTGGGAACGCCGCCGCCGCGACCCCGACCATCTCGTACTACGGGTCGGCACGTTGGATCAGCCGTCGCTGATCGAGGTGGAGGACCCGGCCCGCCCCGATACGGACCGCCAGCTGCGCTGGACCGTTCCGGACGCGCCGGTCACCGTGGATCTGGCTGACCGGAAGGTGATCGGCCTGGCCGGCGCGGCGGAGACGACGTACGCGACGGCACGCTGGCTCGTCCTCCAGGCCGCCGCCCTGCACAGCCCACGTGACCTGCGGATTCACGTGTTGACCGAGCAGGCCGGGAAGGAACGGTGGGGCTGGGTGCGCTGGCTGCCGCACACCCGACCGGCCGAGGACGGCATCCAGACCGGACAGCCCTACACGCTGGTCGGCAACGACCCGGAGACCGTGGCGAACCGGGTGGCCGAGCTGGTGGCGCTGGTCGCCGCACGGACCAAGGCCCGGGGCTCGCAACTCGGCCAGGTCCTGTTCAGCGAGCCGGACATACTGCTGGTCGTCGACGGCGCCCGCCGGCTGCGCGACGTGTCCGGCATGGTGCAGGTGCTCACCGACGGGCCAGCGGTGCAGGTCTTCGCGATCTGCATCGACGCCGAGGAACGGTTGCTGCCGGAGGAGTGCACGGCGGTGCTACGCGCAGACGCGGACGGGCTGACGGTACGGCAGACCGGCGTGCCCGAGGCCACCGGTGTACGTCCGGACATGATCACCGCCCAGTGGTGCGAGCGGGTGGCCCGGGCGATGGCTCCGCTGCGGGATGTCACCCCGGACGAGACGGCCGGGCTGCCCGACCGCAGCCGACTGCTGGAGCTGCTGGACGCCGACCCGCCGGACGGTGCCGACCTTGCCGAACGTTGGTCCCGCCAACCCGCCTCCACGAGCTTCGTGATCGGTAGTGGTTTCGACGGAGCGGTAGCGCTCGACCTGGTCCGCGACGGGCCGCACGCGCTGATCGCCGGCACCACCGGTGCCGGCAAGTCCGAGCTGTTGCAGTCCATGGTGGTATCTCTGGCCGCAGTGAACCGCCCGGACGAGTTGACCTTCGTGCTGGTCGACTACAAGGGTGGTAGCGCGTTCCACAGTTGTGTACGGCTGCCGCACACCCTCGGCATGGTCACCGACCTGGACAGCGCGTCGGTGGTCCGAGCGTTGGAGTCGCTAGGCGCGGAGTTGCGTCGCCGCGAGGAGATCCTGGCCCGGGCGGCCGCCAAGGACCTCGTGCAGTACCGGACGATGCGTGGCCGCGACCCTTCGCTGCCGGCGGTGCCCCGACTCGTCCTGGTCATCGACGAGTTCGCCACACTCGTCCGGGAGGTTCCGGACTTCGTGCCCGGGCTGGTCAGCATCGCGCAGCGTGGCCGCTCGCTGGGCATCCATCTGATCCTGGCCACCCAGCGCCCGGCTGGTGTGGTGACCACCGACATTCGCGCCAACACCAACCTGCGCATCGCGCTGCGGGTCACCGATCCGATGGAGAGTTCGGACGTCATCGACGTACCGGACGCCGCGATGATTCCGGCGGCGACCCCGGGCCGGGCGCTCGCCCGACTCGCCCACCGGTCCACCCTGCCCTTTCAGACCGGGTACGTCGGCGCGGTGTACCAGGGTGCCGGCCCGGACACCGCTGAGTCCGGGCCGGCCGCTCCGGTGTACGGCACGGAGTTGCCCTGGTCCCGGCTGGGCCGGGCGCTGCCGCCACCGGTGGTGACGCCCCGTGGCGGTGCCGCACCTGACGAGTTGGCCGCCACCGACCTCGACGTACTGGTCAACGCGATCGAAGCCGCCGCCCGGGAGGTGGGCTGCGAGCAGCAGCCGAGCCCATGGCTACCGCCGCTGCCGCCGGTCGTGCTGCTGGACGACCTCACCCTGCCGGAGTCGCGCACCGGGCCCGGTCTGCCGCCGGTACCGTACGCGCTGGCCGACCTGCCGTTGCAGCAGAGCCAGCCGGTGCTCGCCTGTGACCTCGCCGCACTCGGACACCTGTACGTGCTGGGTGCCTCCCGTTCGGGACGGTCGCAGTTGCTGCGCACGCTGGCCGCGTCGCTGGCCAGGTCGCTCTCCTGCGCGGACCTGCATCTGTACGCCGTCGACGCGGCCGGCGGATCGATGATGGCGCTGGCCGAGTTTCCGCACTGCGGTGCGGTGGTGCCCCGGGCCGATCTGGAGCGTCTGGAACGCCTGCTCGGCCGCATGCAGGGCGAGCTTGCCCGCCGACACGAGTTGCTGGCCCAGCACTCCTGCGCCGGCCTCGACGAACTGCGGTCGGCGCTGCCGCCAGCGCAGCGTCCGGCACACCTGATGCTGCTGGTGGACGGCTGGGACTCGCTGGCTGCCGTCCTCAACGACCACGACGGCGGACGGCTGCTGGACCAGTTTCTCGGCCTGCTACGCGAGGGGCCGGCCGCTGGGCTGCATCTCGTGATGTCCTCGGAGCGGTCGCTGTTGACCGGGCGGGTGGCGAATCTCAACGACCACCGGATCATGCTGCGGATGGCCGACCGCACCGACTACTCGGTGATCGGTGTCAGTCACCGTCGGGTGCCGGAGGTGGTGCCGCCCGGACGGGGCTGGCACTCGGCGGACCAGGCGGAGATTCAGGTCGCCCTGCTGGACCTGGATCCGTCCGGCCCGGCGCAGGTCGAGGCGATGCGTCGGATCGCGGCTCGGGCCGCCGCCCGCGACAGCGCGGTGCCGGCGCAGCGACGGCCGTTCCCGGTGGCCGGCCTGCCCGCCGCAGTCACCTTCGCCGAGGCGTTTGCACAGGTCCCGGCTGAGCAGCGGCATCCGCTGCGGGCGCTGCTCGGGATCGGCGGCGACGCCGCCGCACCCTGCTATGTGGACTTCGCTGGCCGGCAGGCCACATTTCTGGTCGCCGGTCCGCCCGGCTCGGGCCGCAGCAACACGCTGGCCACGCTCGCGGTGTCGCTACTGGCCGGGGGCACCGCGCTGGTCATCCTGACGCCCCGCGAGTCGGTGTTGCGCCGGTTGACGGTGCATGACCGGGTGCGGGCGGTCGAGGGGCCTGCACCGGACCCGGCGCAGGTGACCGCCGCGCTGGATGAGCTGGGCAGCCCGCTGGTGGTGCTGGTCGACGACGTCGACCTGTTGGGTTTCGCCAATCCAGTGGAAGCGGTACTGCGCCAGGTGGTGGGCACCGGCCGGGACCGGGCACTCGGTCTGGCGTACGCGGGAACGGCAGAGACCCTCACCCAGTCGTTGGGTGGCTGGATCGCCGAGGCCCGTCGCTCACGGCAGGGCGTGCTGTTGGCGCCGCAGTCGGCCATCGAGGGTGACCTGGTCGGAGCCAGGGTGCCGCCGGGGCTGCTGCGCTCCGGTGGGCGACCTGGTCGCGGCTACGTTCCGGATCCGGCGACCGGCGCATTGAGTACGGTCACGATTCCGCACACCGTGCTGCGCTGACCCGACTCGGACACGGTCACCGGACCACTCTCGGCACGGGTACCAACCCACGCGGGCCGCGCGGCCCGGTAGCTGGTGACGGCTACCGGGCCGCGCGATCGACGCGGGCCGCAAGAGGCGACGTGGGTCAGCTCGCCGGTGGCGGCTGGGACAGCGCCTGATCCATGTCGCTGAGGTTCTTCGCGATCATCGAGAAGTGCCCCGCGAAGGTCTCCAGGTTGCTGACCGCCGCGGTCAGCGAGGTGGTGAATTCGGTGTACTGCGTGTCCATCACCGGGCTGGCCTGCTGCAGCCAGAGGCCGCCCTGGCTGGTCAGCAGCTCACTGACGCTGGCCTGCAGGTTCGTCAGTACGCTGGCGATCTCCGCGCCCTCGGTGGTCAGCCGCCCGGCGATGGTGTTGACCAGGGCGTAATCGACGTTTACCTCTGCCATCGGATGCCTCCAATCGGTCGGTCAGGCCGAGCTGCTCGAGGCCGCGATCTGCTCGTCCATCGTGCTCAGCTGAACGGTGATGTTGTGGAACTGCTGGGCGAAGGAGCGGATGTTCTCGATCGCCGCGGTCAACTCGGTGTTGAAGGTCTGGTACTGCCCGCTGAGGGTGGGGCTGGACTTTTGCAACCACAGGCCACCGTCGCTGGTGAGCAACTGGGACACCGCGGTGAGTAGATCCTCCAGCCGGGGCACGGTCTGCGTCACGGCGGAGTTGAGCTGTTCGTTGACCGCCTGCACCTTGCCGAAGTCGACGGTGATGTTGGGCATGGCATTGCTCCAAGGGTGGCTGGGTCACATGGTGACGGTGGTGAAGGGGATGTAGTCGTCGTCCTCGGATGACTCCTCGGAGACGAGCGTCCACTCCCCGGTGTTCGGATTGCCGGTGTACTTCTTGGTGCCATCCGAGTCCACGACCGTCTTGGTGCCGGAGTCCGGTCCGGTCACCACGATGTCGGTCGTGGTGGTCTCGCCCTCGTGGTCGACGGTCACCTGGTGCGATCCACCGTCGGGCTTCGGGGTGACGGTACTCGTTGTGGTGCCCTCGCTGGTGGTGGAGGTCACCACGAACGAACCGTCGTCGTTGGTCTTTTTTACTATCTTCTCCTCCATGCCGTCGGAGTGGGTGACGGTGGAGGTGTAGTCAACGACATCAATCTCCCCGTCGCCGTCGGTGTCACGGTAGGTGAACTCGGTCGTCTCGGTATAGGTCAGTCCGTCGCCGGAGGTGACCGTGGTCGTCTCGGAGATGACGTTGCCGTCGTCGTCCAGGACCGCCGAGGTCTTGTTGCTGCCCACCTCTGCGGTGCCGTCGATGGAGGTGGGGGGATCCCCCGGCTCCGGCACCGGGTCACCACTCCACAGCGGCACCGAACCGTCGACCAGGTTCCCGTCCTTGTCGTAGTACTGGAAGGTGATCTCCCGGTCCTTGAGGTCGAGATACCGCTCGTACGCGGCGGTGTCGGCCTGCCAGCCGTTGACGCTGGCCTTGAGGCGGTCCAGGTTCACCTTGCCAGCGACGTCCGCGTCCAGATCGAAGTAGGCCTTGGCGATGCTGTCGAAGGTGTTTGCCAGTTCGTCGAGCAGCTCCATCGAGTCCTTGAACGGGGCATGGCAGGCGGAGAAGAAGGCACTCAGTGTGCCGTACAGGGCCGAGTCGCCCACCTGGCTGGAGTCGACGACGGTCCCGTCGGAGGTGACCACCGCCCGACGCGACCCGGTCTCCACATCAAACTCGATCTTGCTTTTCAACTCACGCAGGCTGCCCGCGAGACTGTGCAGCAGCGCGTAGTCGAGCACCAGGTCGGCCACCCCGCGCCCCTTCCTCCGGCTCGTCGGCGTACGCCGTCTGTGTGATTCGACGCGGCTGGGGCCGCCAGCGGTTCACTTGTGAACCTCCGTGCGGGTGCGCCACGTCGAACAGGACGACGGCGTCCGGGGCAGCAGGAGGGTCCGGTGGGGGTACGGCCTGGTGACTGGTCACCGCTCACGCTGTCGGGTGATCCCACCCCCGGCGATCCGGATGTGCTGCGCAGCGTCGCCAGCTACATGGACATCATGGCCGACCACGCCAGGACCGCCGACGACGGACTCGCCGCGGTACTGCGACAGAGCGGTGACGGGGCGTTCGTCGGCAAGACCGCAGACTGGCTGCGCGAGCAGATCAGCAAGGAGATGAGCGGCTTCATCGCCGGGGTGCGGACAGCCTTCTCCGCCGCCGGGCCGGCGATCCGCACGTACGCCGAGGCGCTGCGCGAGGCTCAGGCCACGGCGGACCAGGCGCTGCGTGACGCGGCCGGGGCCGGCGACGACGAGGGACGGATCAACACTCTCAAGGCCACCGCGGAGAACGCCGCCGCGGATGTGAAATCCGCAGCGGGTACGGCTCGGCAGGCCATTCTCGACGCGACCGGCCACATCAAGTCACCCGTGACGCCGAAGTCGGCCTGTGAGGTGTTCTGGGAGATCTTCACCTGGTTGACTCTCATCGTCACCGTGGTCGCCATCTTCGTCGGCGGCCCGCTCGGCCTGATCGCCTTCGCGATGAACGCCGCGTTGGCGGTGAAGGCGACCCTGGATTTTGCCATGGGCAAGACGAACGCGCTGGGTCTGGCGCTCGGGCTGCTCGGGCTACTCGGTCCCAGCACCCGACCGCTGATCGCCCTCGGCGACCTCACGAAGCTGGCCACTTCCGCCTGGCGCAACATCACTCAGTTCAGCCGGCACAGCTTCACCATGGCGCGCGCCGGCATCGGCGACTTCTGGCGAACGGTGTCGACGCTGAGCCTCAGCGGGGCCATGCGCGGCATCGGCGACATCGGGGTCACCCTTGCCAACTCGGTGAAGGTCGGCGCGCTGATGATTCCCCGGATCGTCGGCCCGATCGACGGCCTGGCCGCCCGAGGCTTCGTGGCCCTGGAGAAGTTCACCCTGGTCACCGTCCCTGCAGCGGTGACCAGGATGGGCAACATCGGGCAGCAGGGTCTGGTCCGGTTCGCTGGCGTGACGGCCGACGCGGGCAGGTTCATCGCCGCCAACGCCGTCAGGTTCGGCAACCTGATGGCCCGTGAGTTCGGCGGTTGGCAATGGCTTCGGATCTTCCTGCCCCTGGCCGGTCATGAGATCCGCGCTGTCGGGGTGTCCGGGGCGTTCAAGCTCGGCGTGCTGGGTCGTGGGCTCGGAATGACCCGGTTCGACGGACTTGCCGCGCTCGGCGGCGGCATCCGGCTCGCCAACGGCCTCACCACGGTGCACGTCGTCAAGCCCGGCGGCGCGCCGCCCCCAGCCGGTGGGATCAACTTCAGTCCGAGTGGGCTGCACCTTCCCGACCTGATCGAAAAGCCGATGATCGGGGCCCCGGCGGCGCAGCAACTCAGCTTCTCGGCCCGTGGTCTCGACCTGTCCGCGGCACGTGGGGCGCTCGGCCTGCACGACCTCGCGGGGCTTCGCGGCGTACAGAACCTGGACGTACCGGTGCCGGGAACGGCCGGTACGGTCACCCCGATCCCCGCAGCCAATCTCCCCGGCGCGGCGCACGCGGTCGACCTCGGCCCCGTCTCCCGGCTGGATGCGCCGACCGTCAACCCGGTAGCGGGGATGAACGGGGTCACCATGCCGGCGGTGGCCACGCCGAGCGCGGTGACCTTGCCGAACATGCAGATCGGCAACCTCAGCGCCACGCTGAACCGGGCTGCCGGTGGCGTCGAGGGCCTGACGGACTTCGGTCGCGCCGAGCTGCGCAACCTGCACATGGGCGAGGTCAGCGCGGTCCGGGTCTCGGAGACCGGGGTGGCGTTCAACCTCGGCGCACCGGAGAAGGCGTTCGGCGATGTCAGCCTGGCCCCGCCCACACCCGCGTCCGCGCCTACCCCGACACCTACCCCAATGTCCACCTCGACGCCCACCTCCGCGCTCACGCCTAACCCGGTGCAGCTCGGCAGGACCGCCGACCTGGCCACCGTCCACCGGGCGCTGAACCTGCTCGACGAGCCCGGTGCGGCGGCGCTCACCACCCCGCACCGACTGGAACCGCCGACGGTCACCGTACCCACCGGCCTCGGTCGTGACCTCTCGACGCCAGCACCGCCCCGGCTGGATCAGGCCGGTGGTCCGTCACCGCAGCAGCTCAGCCACCTGCAGGCGCTGGAGCAGCTCAAGAAGGCACAGCACGCGCTGGCCAACGTCTCCGGGGACGCGTTGGCCCTGGCCCGCGCCGAGAAGGACGTCCGGGTCACCGAGGCGCTGGTGCGCCGGACCGCAGACGGGCTCAAGGTCGAAGCTCCTGCGGTACCCCGCACCGTCGATACCCCACCGGCCCACCTGACCGGTGCGGTCGCACCAGACCTCGCGGCGGCCAAACCGGCCTCCGCGCCCGACCGGGCAGCGGCCAACCCAGCCGGGACGGCGGATGAATCCGTGCAGGCGCTGCAGGCCCGGCTGGAGAACCTGCGTGGCCCCGACGCCCCGCGCACCGACCTCGCCGGGCTGGAACTGGAGCACCGGTTCGCCCAGCTGCGCCCGGCGGCCTCGGCCGACCTTGCCGAGCTGCCGGCGGTCCCGACTCACCAGCCCGGCACCAGTATCGCGGAGCTGGAGAGTCGGCTGGCCGCGTTACGCGGCACCGAGCTGCCCTCCCCCGCAGCCCGCCAGTTGGAGCTTGAACACCGCCTCAGCCAGCTCCGCCCGGGCGCAGCGGCCGAAACCCGCCCGGTCGATCCGGCGATGTTCCCGGACGTCCCCACGATCTCCCCGGTGGAGGCGACCGCCCGCGCCACCGCCGTCGAACGCCTCACCGACCTGGAAGACCAGCTGGTCGCCGCCCGCGCGGAGACTCCCACCAACATCGGTCCGACATCCCTCGACGACGCCGGATCTGCGGCGTCACCGCAGGTCGACAGCGCGGGTCGACCGCAGACCCTCGACCAGATGGGTACGCCGGGCCGAGCTGAAGGGCCCGATGGTACGGGTACCGGCGACAACCTGCTGGACCTGCCCAGCGTGCCTCGCACCGATCCGGCGGCCACCCCCGGCGCGGAGGCGCTCAGCCAACGGTTGACCGAGCTCATCTCCGACGCGCGGGGGGTCGACCTGCCCGAGCCAGAGCTGAGGGTGCTCAGCACCGAGGTCCGTACCGCGATTGAGCAGGGCCGGCACGGTGACGGGGCCCGCGCGCTCAACACGCTGCACGACCGCATCGACCGGCAGGCCCTGTTCCAGCGGCTCGACTCGTACCGGGCGCATGTGGACGCCGGGCACCAGCGCGCCGCACAGCTGGACATGGACAAGTCGACCTGGTTGCAGCACGCCATCGACATCGAGCGGGCGACCGCCGCCGGACACACCGACGAACTGCACCGGCTGCTCAACGACTACGAGAACAGCCTCGCCGGCAAACTGGCCGAACAGAAGCTGCACGACCAGGTCGGACCCGATGCGACGCCGGGCCGTACCCCCGACGAGGCCGGGTCGAGAGGCGACGTCGACGAGTTGCAGGCCCGCCTCGACGCGCTGCGTGGCGACCGCACCCCCGACGCGCGCAGCACCGAGCTGGAGCTGGAGCTGCGGTTCGCCAATCTGCGCGGCTCCGACGGCCCCGACGTACCGCTCCCCCAGTTTCCGCAGCCTCCCACGTTGCCACCCGGCAGCGTCGACGACCTGCAGAAGCGCCTGGACGCGTTGCGCGGGGACAGCACGCCGGACCTGGACCTCGCCGGACTGGAACTGCGCCACCGACTGGCCGCGCTACGCGGTACCGACCCGGACACCCCGGTGGGCAAGCTCGAGGACCTGCCCGACGTACCGACGCTGCCGCCCGGTGCTCTCGATGACCTGACCGACCGGATCGCCGACCTGCGCGCCCACCGGGAAGAAATGCTCGGCATGCCGCCGGCCGAACGGGCCGAATGGGATGCCGAGTTCGCCCGGGCCGGAGACGAGGCCGCCGACGCGGCAGTGCTGGCAAGGTACGAAACGCGCATCGCCAACCTGGAGCGCGAGGCCCGCGTCGCGGAGCTGCGCGGCGGCAGCGGCCCGCTCTCCGCCGACGAGTACCGGTCGTGGCAGGACACGCTCGCCCGGGTCGGCGACGATCAGGCCGGCATCGACCACGTGCTGTCCCGATACGCCGCCCGGCTCGACGAGCACCGGCTGGACAGCGCCACCCAGATCAACACCGCGCTCACTTCCCCCGACCACCTCCGACCACTCGACTCCCGTCTGGACGAGGCGCTCGGTGGTCTGTCCCAGAGTCTGCGGAACGACACCGCAGCGCGGCACACCACCCTCGGTGACCGGTTGGCCCAGCTGCGCGGAGCGGACGCCCCACCGGCACCCGGCGGGACCACAGGCGACCTGCCGATGCCCGGGCCACGGGCCGACGACGCGACGATCGGCCACCAACTCGGCCAGCTGCCGAGCCCGCCCCGTGACCTGCCGGCACCTCCCACCGGTCCCGCCGGCGCCGCCCCCGGGCGGACCGACCCGTCCGTACCCGCACCGACCCGCACCGACCCGCCCGGCGCGGACGTACCGGCGGTCGGCAAACCTGCGGAGCCGTCGACGGCCGCCAAACCGGTCGACGGGCCGGCAGCGACGAAGCCGGCGGAGACTCCGACGGTGCACAAGCCGCAGGATGGACCGGCACGGCCGACGCCGGCGGCCGGCGACGAGGTTCTCCAGCTGCCGGCACCGCGCCGCCCAGCCGACGACGTCTCTGCCGCGCCGCCCGCCGAGCAGGTGACGATGCCACCGCGCGATCTGCTCGGCGACGGCCAACTCGCCGGCCCGGCCCGGGTGATCGAGGTGGACGCCGAGCGATGGACGCCATTGAAGGACGCTTTCCGCTTCGAACCGTCCGCCACGTCCGGCCAGCCGCCGAAGGTGACCCGGCCAGCGGCCAGCGGCGAGCGGGTCGGTGTCGGCTATCAACTCACCGTCACCGATCAGGACATGCACTTCGCGCTCAAGCTGCACCTCGACGCCGCGCCCGGCGTCACGGCGGCAGAGATCGCCAAGGTGAAGGCGCGCACGATCGAAGGGTTGCAGCGATACGTCAACGCACCCCGGCACCACCTGCCGGGCTGGGACGTGCCGATGCGGGTAACCGTCGACTTCGTCGATGACCCGGCCAAGGCGCGAGGCTCCATCACGGTCGCTCCGGCCGGCACGCAGATGTCCCAGCAGACCTGGGCGGTAGACGCGTCGCCGGCCAAGTACGCCCACGAGATCGTGCACAACCTCGGCGTCAAGGACAGCAAAGCGCCGCCGAACGCGTTGCTGCGCGACACCCACCAGCCCGAACACGGCGACCTGATGGGCAGCCACCCACACGGTGTCGACGGTTTCGTGCTGACCCCCAGGGCGCTCGGTCAGATCGCTGGCGTGCTCTCGCCGCACTTCTCGGGCTCCACCGCCCCACGGCCGGCGCCGGACGCCCTTACCGGCAACGCCGCCGAAGAGTTCTGGGCCTCCGGCGTGGACCTCCCTCCTCAGGTCACCGAGCAGGCCACGGTGCCAGCCCCGGCCAAGACGGTGTCCAGCCCGGCGGGCAGCGCACCGGCGCCGCTGTCGACCGTCCTCGTGGACCGGATCGCCGAGCCGCCCCCCGCCACGATGGGTTGGGTCGTCACAGCCGACGGCAGTTATCAGTGGCAGGGTGCCGGATCTCCCGATCCGGCTCTACCGCCCGGTCTGGTACTCGGCACCGCCAGCGGCGATCACAACCTGTGCCTACTCGACTCCCTCGCCCAGCTCATCAACGTACACAACCCTCATCAGACCAATGCCCACCAGCTGCATGATCATCTACTGGACAACCTGCCGGCCTCCAGCAACGCCAGCGACGACCTGCTGAACGGCCGGATGCTCGATGTCTACGACCCCGATCTCAACCAACTCCTCATCGACAACTTCGGTATCCGCGTCCAGGTCTTTGAAACCACCCAGCACGGCACCACCGCACACCCGCTGCGCGGCGACGAGGGTCCGGTCTTCTACCTCCACCATCAGCACCAGCACTTCGTCCCTCTCTGGCCTGCAACTGGGGAAACCACCGCGACCGTCGGAACCACCACCGGGAAGACCACCACTGCTGTCGAGGCTCGACCTCAGCAGCAGCCGTTGCAGGTACCGCCAGCGGGCAAGCAGCTGAAGTCGGAACATCCGCCACCCGCGGTCGCAGAGGCGAAGGCCCGGCACGACCAGCTCGCTGCGGAGGTGCGGTCTTTCGCTGAGGCACTGCAGAGACTGGAGAGTCACGTCCACGATCTCTCTGCGAAACTCGAGGAAGCGCGGCAGGTTCAGCAGAAGCGTGGCAAGGTGCTGTCGGCGGCCGATGCCGCAGCTGCGGCATCGGCCGCACAGCGGCAGGAGCAACGCGAGGCCGCCGAGCGCGAGGCGCGAAGCGCCGCAGATCGTCGCCGCGGCGAGCGGGAGGCCGCGCGGCGGGAGGCCGAACAGCGAAATGCCCAGCGCCAGGTGTTGGACGCGGAGGCGGCGCGGCGACAGGCAGCGCGCGCGGAGGCAGCGCGGCAGCGGTTGGCCGAGGATGCCGTGTTGGAGTCGGTACGCGCCGAAGTCGCCGATCGGACCGCGCAACGCGCAGCTGCGCGGGCCGAGGCTGCGCGGGCCGAGGCCGCGCGGGCCGAGGCTGCGCGGGCTGAGGCCGCGCGGGCTGAGGAGCAGTCGGCAGCGGTCGGCAGCGGCCCCGCCTCGGGGACTCGTGTCGATGCCCGCACTGACGCCACGCCGCCGGTCTCTCCACGCCAGGCCGAGCAGGACCAAGCCCGGCAGGCCGCCGAGCAGCAACGTGACGACGATCGGCTCCAGCAGGCCCAGCAGCGGTGGGCCGAGTTCGACCGGGCGGCGAGGCAGGCTGAGCTGGAACGCGGTCAGGCCGACGTTGATGCCGAGGCCGTGAGACGGGAGCTGGACCAGGCCGACCAACTCGCCAAAGTTGCGGAGGCCGGCCGCCAGCAGGCCGAGCGGCAGGAGGCCGCGCGGGCCCGCGAGCTGGAGGAGACCCACCGCCGCGAGGAGGAACAGGACCGTATCCAGGCCGTGGAACGTCAGGCGGAACGCGACCAGCTTGCCACGGCTGTGCGGACACATGAGGCGGCGCTTGGTCAGGGCACTGAGCAGGCTGTGCAGGCTCGCACCGCGTGGGAGAGCAAGGAGCAGGAGCTACACGACGCTCGGACAGCCCTTCAGGAAGCTGAAGATGCCGCGAGGAAGGCAGCCGAGGAGGCGGCGAAGAAGGCTAAGGAGGCCGAGGAGGCGGCGAAGGTCCGGCCGACCGCGACGCCGTGGTACTTCACTGACGGGGCACTTGGTGAACTGGCGATCGCCGAGGTCCGAAGCAGAACGGCCGACGAGATCGCCGATACCCTCAACGCGCTCGCCGCGGCGCTGCCGTCGGGTCAACGCACGCGCATCACCGACGCCGAGATGGCAGTGTTGAAACCCGGTAAGGGTCCGCAGGAACCAGGCGAGCAGAACAAGGCAAGGAGCACGGACCTACCGGATCTGGGCAACGCCCGACAGGAGCAGGGCATCCGCGAAAAGGTGGCCGCGACGATCCGCGAGCTGCTCGAAGCCGCCCCGAAAGACCTGGCTGGTATCGACAAGAATCGCGCCCGGTGGGAAAATGCGTTGTTCCATGGGATCACGATCAGTGCCGGTGATCGACTGATCTGGATCCGCCCGGTGCCACACAATCCGCAGGAGGCACCGAATGCCGACGGAGGCAAGGAACGCGAGTACGTTGTCTCATTCGGCTCGACCGCGACCGGCAGGGAGACCTCCCAATCCAGTGGCCTGGACCACGACGGCGCCGCCGAGCTGACCTTCTCACTGCCGACCCAAAAGGCACCCCGGATGCTGACGAAGCTGCCATCTCTGGCCTTCGGCAGCGACATTGCCCGAAAAACCTCGGAGCAGACAACGGTCATCTCCGGCCGGAAGATGTTCGTCTCCGAGTCGACGAAATTCAACAGCGGCGTGGAGTTCCAGATCTACGTCAACGGCGTCAAGTGGGGACAATCCCCAGTCGTCGGCGAGGCGGACCTCCTCGGAGTCTCCCTACCAACCGCCTACGCTCGCACACCCCCGGACGGCGATACCACCACCGCAGACGCAAAACCGCCGGCCGGAACCGCCGCCATGCATCCGGTCTCCCAGGCGCGGGAGACACTCAACGCGATCAGCCTTGACCAGGTCATCACCGACTGGCACAAGGCCCTGAGCGCGGCGCTGCCGGCCGACGTCGCCGCGAAGGTGGCCGCACTGGCCCACGAACGGCTGCTGAACGAGCGGACTACCCGCAACCGCAGTCGCTACCTGCTCACGAACGGCGACCAGACAGACACTATTCGCGAAGGCGCCGGCCCCCGCAGTTTCAACGGATACATCACCACCGCAGTCAGCATCCGCGAAATCCAGTTTCTGGAAACTACGGAGGGCATCACCACCCGGGAAGATCTCGGCGTGGTCTCTACTGCCAACTACCAGGCGTCCAGGAGTACCGACGTCAGCATATCCGCCGGAGGCAGTCTGCTCAGGCTAAGCGAGGGCGGCTCCAATCCGGACGACGACGACTCGGGCGGGCAGACTACCGGCGGTCTGCAATTCGGCGCTGGGCTCTCTGCCGAACACAGCGCCGCGTTGGGTGTTGGAGAAACCGCATCGAACCACACCGTCCTCAACCGAAAGTCTGACCAGGCCCGGTACCAGGCCACCGTCGACTTCACCCTCGCTACCCACGGGAACAAGAACATCCCACCCATCACCCGCCAGGTCACTGCCGAGATCGCCATGCCCGCCGCTGAAGCGGCACAGTTCGAACGCAGCATCTTTGGCGATGTGTTCACCCCCAGGTTCGGAGGCCCCGGCACAGGACGCCCCCGAGTGGTACTCACCCCAGCCACGGAAGTCGAAACCAGTGTCAAGACGCAAACCAAGACCGCAGCCGAATCCGGCACCAAAGCCGAGGTTTCGCCCATCCGGGGGTCCGCCGCACCGGCGCCAGCGTCTGCGGAGCAGCTGGCCGCGACGTTGCGGCCGGTGATCAACGGGGCCCCGCAGGCGCGGCAGGCGTTCGTGCCGAAGGACGGAACCGGCCCGGAACCCCTGGCCCTGGCACTGCGCCGCGGGCAGGGCCTGGGCATCACCGGCAACCTCCCCGGATCCGAACAGGTCGCCAACCTCGTGATCGACGTGCTCAAGGCACGGACCGGCCTCGACGACATCGGCGCCAAGGCACGCCGGGACGTCATGATCCGGGTCAGTCGTGCCGTGCTGGAGGCCGACCCGAGCCGGGTCCAGGCCGGCCGCAAGTTCAGCGTCGCCAGCAACGGACGCACGTTCGAGGTGCTGGCCACCGCCCACCAGTTCGACCTGCTGGATCGCACCCGGTACCCGATGACGGTCAACGCACGTGCGCTGACCGGGGCCGCCACTTCTGGCGCCCAGTCCGGCGACACCACCGGCACCGGCGAACTCGGCAGCGGCCCCTCGGTCCGCGTCGGCGACCTCGACGGACAGCACCGGGGCGGGATCAGCCTCCCACGCGTCGGGGTGTCCACCAAGGTGGGGTGGAGCAATGAACAATCACTGAGCCGCAACATCCAGGAGTACGCCCGCACCGAGACCGTCGATGACATCGTCGACCATCGCTACCGCACCGTCTACGAGGTCGCGATCCGTGAAGTCACCGACCCCGACCGGCCGAGCCCACGCGAGACCTGGCTGATCGGCGACGACCCGAACCTGGAAGTCACCACCCAGACCGCCGTCCCGATCGAACATCTCCCCCCCGAAGGCACCACCCACAGCGAACAGGAACTCAGAAACCACGGGAGGGCCGAGGCCAGCGACGATCCCAGGGGCGCCTGGGAGCCCGGCGGTAAGGCATCCCATCTCCCGTTGGACACCATCGGCAGCGCCGGACTCTTTCCCGCTTTCCGGCACATCCCGGAACTGTCCGCCACCGCCGCGAAGCTCTACCAGCAGGTCAACGGCCTTCCCGATACGTGGTTCAGCGAGCCGATGAACTGGCCCGACCAGGTTTTGGACCTCTCCGCCCCGAGCGAGCTTGCCAGTCAGAGTCCTGACATCCTCGACGAGTACGGCTGGGAGATACAACTACCCGCCCGCGACGGATACGACCAGTTCATTCGCGTCCGGGGCCGTCTGTTCAAGGACAGCCTGGACCACCAGAAGAGCCACCAGGACGGCGTCGAACTCGAACACTACCGACAGTTCGCGTCCAGCCACAGCGATGCCCGGAGCAGGGACATCACCACCATGGGCAAGTTCGGCTTCGGCGGCCACTACCAGAACTACAACGTCGACGCCGAGGAGCCCTTCGAGCAGGGCCGGATCGGCGGCGGGATCGACGCCGAGGGCGAGATGTCCACCGGGAGATCGACAAACAGCACCAAGGGTGCTACCGACATCACCCGCGCCACCTACAACGACACCGTCCACTCCTACAACGGTCGCATGGTCTTCGAAATCACCGCGATCCGATCCAAAAACGGCGCCCAGAACACCTCGGCCGGACCCCACTACGTCAACGCCCACCACGCCCTCGACCTGTTGATCACCGACCGCGCCGCCGAGGACCTCGAACTCGTCGGCGGCACCGCCGTCAACGCGCCAGCCCTTGAACTGATCGACCCGAAACTGCTGCCCGCCGTCGGTCACCCCGAACAGCTACAGGCCAACGACGTCCTGAGATCGATCCTCCGAGCGCTGGAGGGGCAGGGCCTCATTCCCGCTGGAGAGAACGCCACCAGCCCACTGCGCCGCGCGGTGATCAGCAGCTTCCGCAGCCGAGCCCTCACTGCGCAGTACTTCCCCCTGTCGGGCCAAGGCGTTTACGGATGGTTCCCGATCCCCGGTCCGTACACCACCACCCGGTACCTGTGGATTCGCGTCGCCGCCACCACCGACCACATACCATCGTCCGACCGACCCCGCGACCAGGTCAGCCTCACCCTCCGCGGACAGACCAGCGACAACGAACAGAACAGCAGCAGCTCCGGCTGGGGCTGGTCGGCCGCTTTTGACTTCCACGGCCGAGGGGTGGTCAGTAAGGCAAACCGCGGCGAGCTCGGCGGCCTTGGCCATGGCAGCTACGGAAAGTCCTACTCCAGCGAACACAGCAACCAGTCCGCCACCAAGGACATCTTCCGCACCTCGCCCAAGAAGTCCCATGAGTTCGAACACCCACTCAACTTCATGATCGAACTCGCCACCACCACCCAACTACCCAAAATCGCCGAACTCTTCGTCGCCACTGGCCGTGCCACACTGTTCTCCATCACCACAGCCGCCACCAGCAGTATGTGGCCAGACCTGAATCACTCCGTCCAGAAATTCTGGTACGACCACACCCCCTTCGCTTGGGAAAGCAATGATCTGATTGCCGGTGGCCGGGTCCGCCTCATCGTCCCCAAATCCTTCACGCAACCCAGGAACACCGACAACAGCGGGTGGCGCGGACCCAAGCCCGCGCCTCCCACAGCCAAACCGGCAACCCCCGCCCCGCGACCCACACCGCGCTGGGCCGAGGACACCATCCTTAAACCCGCCGGAGCGAATACCGAACTCCTCGAGGACCGCGCCCTGCACCCGTGGCGGATGGAGGCGGCCGCTCGTGAGTTCGCCCGTTGGGCCGCCCTGACCACGGCACGACCCAGCCTCCGCCCCGGCACCGACCTGACGGTCGACGGGGCCTGGAAGGTACCCGGCGTCGACAGCCGCAGCGCCCTGCACCACCTGATCACTCACTACACCAGCGAATCGATGCTGCGCACCAGGATCAACCAACTCCTCAAACACGAGTACGTGATCCCCGACACCAACATCACACTCGGCATTGACATCCGCGCCGGCGAATACTACGGATCTGACACCGATCCGCTGAGTGACTTCCAAAAGGGCAGACGCTACCAACAGAATGAGTCCAGCACGTCCAGCAGCCAAGACAACTCCAAAATCGGCAACTTCGGTTTTGGCCCACAGGGCGGAGCCCGCACCGGACTTGTCAAGAAGGTCGGCTTCATTGGCGAAGTCCTCTCCCGCGACAGTCAGTCCGGCCAGGGCAGTTCCGCCGAGATGAGCGAGGTCAACGAACGCAACAGAGAGGCAAAGCGCAACTTTCATCAGTATCGCTACGACGCCACGCTCGTCATCAAGGGGCCGCACGGAGCCCTCCTCATCGACGTCGACGAAGACATCTACCTGATGCGAGCCAAGAAGCCCGACCCCACAGTCCCCGTCGTCCCTCCGCCGAAACCCGAGCCGAAGGCCGAGCCGAAACCGTTAACGGAACCGGCCGGAGAAACCAGTTCGACGCCAAAAACCGCGAGCGGCACCATGATGCCCGGCTCGTGGCCTGAGGACGAGGGACCACTCCTCCCGCTCCACAACCCACCACAGCCGCCCGCACCACCACTGCCACCAGCAGCAGCCACCGACACCACAACACCGCCCCCTGCGCAGACCACCGCCAACCCCACCACCCACACACCATCGAACGCCCAAACCACTCAACCGACACCAACACCAACACCAACCACCCGACCACCATCACCCATAGAACCAACCCCCACCCCAGCGGACATCACCACCGCCACGCCGCGCGACGACCTGCGCGAGCGGTGGGTGCAATTCCAGGCGCAGCGTATCCAGGCCGAGGGCACCGATCCGGCCGTAGCTGGAATCCTCGCCAACGGACTGACTGCCGACCATCAGACCATGCTCGCCGATCTGGCGACAGTGCGCGATGACACACCGGCCGCAGGCAATGAGGTATCGCCGCCCACAGCCCTTGAACAGCCAGCTACGGCCGCAGCGGAACCAGCCGGGAAGGTCAGCAGCTCCACCGCTACCGAGCCCACGGCGAAGGACGGCGACCTGCACGTCCAGAATCTCATGCCCTTCTCGGATCCAGTTGTGCCGATCGCTCTGCCCGGCGAGTCCCAGCTGGCGCATGGACCAGACCCGACACGTCAGTCAGCCGGCGACGGTGTTGCCGTGAGCCGGCAAGGCCAGCGGGGCTCAGACCCCGAGCCGACAGCGAGGCTGCGGGGCGGTGGTTCAGGCGGGGCGATATCCACTTTGATGAGCCTGGCACCGGGTACCTGGGCGCCGTGGGCGCGTAGCGAGATGTTCGCCCCCTCGGACGCCGTCCACTTCTACGAGGAGGCGAGGCGGATCGGCTGGATCTCAGCAGGAGACGACCGCGTCGCACAAGCTCTGCACAGGCTGGGGCGGCAGACCGGGCTGCGGTCGGCAGAAGACAAGGCCCGGGAGTTCGTCTGGCATCTCGTCACTACCGGCTCGCGCGTCCTACCCGACATCGTGATCGACGGCACCCACCTTTACCAGGCTCAGGTGCACGGACAGACCATCCAGGTCCGGGCCAGGGTGGAAGAGGACTCAGCGGGTCGGGTGGTCCGGGTGGTACGCGCCCAACAACCGATGCCGCTCGACAGCCATGTCGCTGACCTAGTCCAGGCCGACTGGACGGTGGTGGCCGGCGACCGCGGCACGAGCGTCGACCCCGATGCCCAGCTGGTCCGCCTCGACCCCACCGACGGGGAGGTGCACTCGACGCTGCACGACATCCACAGAATCGCCAACGACTCTCTCGGCACCACGCACCTGGCCTTCACCAACCGTGCTCTGGGGGCGGCGGCGCTGGTCGATAGGGTGCCGACATTGGTGGAACAGGACCATGTGCGGCTTGTCCACGACGACTTCGGCACCGTACTGGATGCCTGGCGGCGTTTCGATCGCCAGATGAGTTGGCTCCTGCACACACCGGGGCCGCGCGGATTTGAACGGACGGAGCAGATGCCCGCCGGGCATCACGCTCGAGCCTCCTTCGATTACTCGCGCTGGCGGTTGCGGCTGCGGTACGACATGGATGCCGACCGTTCGCGGGATGCGCTGGTGCACGAGAAGTTTCACTCTGTGCAGTGGGCAACCAACGCCCGGTGGCGCGTAGCCGAGACCGGCGACCCGAGAGTGCTGACTGAGCTGATCAAGGATCCGGAGGTGCACCGCCAGCTGCTGCACGGGCCGGCGCGCCAGCTCGACGCGGCGCAGCGACACGTGGCGGAGCTACTGTCGCGACACGGGCTGGCCCACCCTGACCGAGAAGCGATCTACAAGCTTCTCGGTCAGGATAAGGATCTGATCACCCGGTGTAACCAGTGGGTGGCGGCGGCGAGGGTCAGTGGGGCCGGAGGACGGCTAGGTGAACGCGTGCAACGTGCGGTGGGCCAGGTCGGGACCTTCTCGGACACAGTGCGGGCCCTGTATCTGAGCCTGCTGCACGAGGCTCAGGCGATCTTGCTCGGCCTGTGGATTCAGGAGGCGGGCTCGGTGCACCGCTGGGGCGCGGCCGCCGCTCAACTGGCCCCGATGCACGGGTACGACAGCGTCCCGCTGACGGCGCCGGACAGGTACCCCCACATGCCGGCTGGAGCCGCAGGGGTCTTCCTCCGTCCATCGTCCTCGTCGATGGAGCCGCCGATCCGGCTACCGCGACGGGAGGGCATGCTCCTGGCGGTTCAGATCACCGACGTCGACCAGGCCGGTCACCTGCTGCGCCGGCTGCGCGACGACCTACCCGTCGGGACCATGGTGGAGCTGCTGACGGCCGCACCGATCAGCGCTCCACGGGCGGTGGAACTTGCCCGTACGTTGGGCGGCGAACGGGTGCTCGCCCTCGACGTCGACCTGGTGGAGCCGACCGGGGCGGCAGCCCATCACTTCGTGGCCTACAGCCGAGACCACCGTGCCTCACTCGGCCCTGGTGCCCGCTACTACACCGTGCACGCCGATCCGCAGCAACCGGTACTCGATCTCGATGTGGTCGCGCTGCGCAACGTCGGCTGGGGCCGGTACGAGTTGGCATCGGGTTGGCAGGTGCAGGCGGTCGGTCAACGGGTGTGGATCGGGCCGGCCGAGGTGTCGCCGGCCGTACGCGACGACGACCCGCCGGTGGTGATCGGGCTGCCGTCCCGGCAGACCCCTTGGCCGGTATGGGTTCTCGGGGTGTGGGTCGGCCGAGCCTTGGCCAGCCACGTCGGGGCCACGACCGAATCGGGATTCGTCCGGGTACACAGGCCGCAGCCCCGACCCGAGGCACTTCCGGTGGCCACCGACGACCTACTGCATCCGGTCAGCGACGTCGAGCGTCGAATTGTCGTAGCGGCCTTCGGCTCGGAGGCGGTGGTGGACGAGGTCAGCTATGCACCGCCGGATCCGGCCGGCCCCGGCCTCGGCTTCACCGGCCATGATCTGATTGCCAGGCTGCTGGACGTGGCCGGCGCCGCAGCGGCCGAGCAGAATTCGTCGGTCCTGGTCGCGGCGCTGGACGGGCAGGCCACGCGGCTCGCGGCGGCCGCGCCTGTCACGGCCGGGGCAGGCGGCGAGCGAGTGGCTCGGCACAACCTGCTCGCCGCCGGTTACCTGGCGGCCCGCGCGTACGGAGTGTTCGAGCTGACACCGCAGCGGCTGGAGGCAGCGCACCGGGTGCTGGCGGCCTACCACTATGACGGCCGGTTCCTCACCGGAGAAGCTGGGCTGCAACGGCTGCTACAGACCGTCAGTTCCGATTGGTACGGCGACGTCGATCCGACGCGGTTGCAGCGACTGGTGGAGTTGAACCTCGACCATGGGTTGGACAGGGACGACCTGGAAGATCTCGTCGCACGGGACGACATGTGGCTGTCGATCTGGCCGCGTGATCTCCGGCCGATCGATCGCGCGGCAGGTATCTGGTCGATGGGCGGTGCCGCCGGGGGTCTCGTCCCGCCCGCCGCCGGCGGCGAACTGGTCGTCGTATACCGGGCCGGAGCAGATCTGCTACCGCTGCCACCGGCCGGCTCCCCGGCGCACGTCCTGGTCCCGACCAGCCCGGCGCTGCTGGCTGAGCTCGGCACACTGCTGGCCGGCAGGATCGGTGGGAGCCGCGTTCCCGGTGCCTGGGTCCGCCTCGTTCCGGTGGTGGACACACCGGTCGACCCCGACCTGGCCGGTCACCTCGCGGAGGGTCTGTCCGCGCTGCACCGGCACCGAGTCGATCAGATCACCCTGGGTAGGCCGATCGAGCCGATCCCCGGCGACGCCGAGGCGTGAGGTGCGGTCCCGGTCCAGTTCGACGAGGTGGCACCGGAGGCGTCGGCTGCCTGAACCAGTCGCCGGTGCCGTCCGCGCCGAGTCAGGTCAGGCAGCGGCGCGGCCGGTCACGCCATGCTGGCTCAACGCCCGTTGCAGTTCGCGGGTGGCGTTGTGGGTGCGTGACTTCACCGTGCCCGGGGGTACGCCGAGCACCCCAGCCACCTCGCGATGCGTACGGTCCTGGTAGTAGACCAGGAGCAGCGCCTCGCGGTGCACGGCCGAGAGGCTACGCAGCGCCGGCTCCAGCGCGACCCGGTCCAGAGCTGCGTCGAAGAGGTTCTCCGCCGGCTGCCAGGCCATGGCGGTGACGTCCTCGCTGACCTCGGCAGGGCGAGCCGTCACCCGCCGGGCCTGGTCGACGCTGAGGTTGTGGGCGACCCGCGACAGCCAGGCCTGCGGCGACCGGGCGCTGGCCACCGAGGCCAGATTACGCCAGGCCCGCAGCAGCGTTTCCTGGACCAGATCCTCGGCCCGGTGCGGATCGCCTGGCATCAGCCGCCGGGCGTACCGCTGCAGCGCTGGCCGGCTCTGCGGCACCAGTACCCGCTCGTACCAGGTGACCAGGTCGGCGTGGGTCGGCCGACGCTCGCCCTCGATGATCTCCATCGGATACCTCATCTCTGGCCGTGGAAACCGGTCAGGCCACCGAACCGGCGGCCGGCACATCGGACGCGGTGAGTCTCAGCAGGTCATCGGTCGACGGGTCGGTGAGATCGGCCACCCGCTGCGCCTGGTGTTCGGTCATCCGCTGAAAGATCTGGCGCGCGGCGCGGCCGTTGCCGAACCCGTGGCCGTGGTTGATCGCAGCGAACAGGTCGTGGACGGCGGCCCGCGCGTCGTCGGCGAGCTGGTACTCGTGCTGCCGGCACTGTGCCTCGACGATGTCGGTCAGCTCGGTGGACCCGTAGTCCTCGAACGTCAGAGTCCGGGAGAACCGGGAGGCCAGGCCCGGGTTCGAGGCGATGAAGCGGCTCATCTCGAGGGGGTAGCCGGCCACGATCACCACCACGTCGTCGCGGTAATCCTCCATGAGCTTGACCAGCGTGGCGATGGCTTCCTGCCCGAAGTCGTTGGTGTGACCGGGTGGAACCAGCGAGTAGGCCTCGTCGATGAAGAGGACTCCGCCGAGTGCCCGGCGGAAGACCGCCTGGGTACGGGGGCCGGTGTGCCCGACGTACTCGCCGACCATCGTGGTCCGGTCGGCCTCGACGAGGTGGCCGCGCTCCAGCATGCCCAACGCGGCGAGCAGCCGGCCGTAGAGGCGGGCCACAGTGGTCTTGCCGGTGCCGGGGTTTCCGGCGAAGACCAGGTGCCGGCTCAATGGCGGCGCGGCGAGCCCGGCCTCCCGGCGTCGACGTACCGTCTGCATGAGTTTGATCTGTGCCTGCACATCCTGCTTGACCCGGTCCAGGCCGACCAACGCGTCCAGCTCGGCCAGCAGATCCGGCAGGTCTGCCTCGGTAGGTCGGGCCGCCTCAGTCGGAGCTGCCTCGGCCAGCACGGCACCGGCAGCCGGAGCCCCGGCCACCGCCGGGACGCCGGGATCACCGCTGGCGGCCAGTGCGCTCGGCGGCAACAATGACCTGGCCACGTCGGTCAGCCGGATCTCCTCGAAGACCGGCTGGGCCTGCGGGTCCACATCGACGTCGAGTTCGGTGTCGCGGATCCGGGCGCGCGTGATGGTCGGTGTCGCCCCGGCCCCGATATGGATCGCCGGATACGCGCTGTCAGTGAAGACGCAGTCGACGTACCGGCCGCCGCCGCCCTCGGCGACGAACAACGCGTTCTTCGCACCCGCCGTACACGACGTGGCTGTCACCTGTGGGCTGGCCCCGGTCCACACCACGATGCCGGAGCCTTCGGCGTCACGCACCGCGCACCGCTCCACGGTGCCCCCGCTGTCCTGCTCGAAGACGATCCCGGCGGTGCCGGCCCGGTCGATACGGCAGTCGTCCAGCTCCACGGCGGCACCGACGCCGACCTGAACGCCGGCTCGGCTGCTGGCGTCAACCACACAGCCGGTCAGTCGCACAGGCCGGTCCGAGCCGACGACCACCCCGTTGCGGTTGCCGGCCAGCACGGTGCCCGTGGCCGTCACCCCGGCGCTGTCGGCGGTGCTCAGTCCGGCGAGCCCGCAGCCACGCACCCAGCCGCCGGCCAACTCGACGCTACCTGCCCCGATGGCGTGCAGCCCATGCTCCGCCGATGGCCCCACCAGGGCGCCGGTGGCGGTCAGTCGGCCGGTGCCGCCGACGTGCAGCACGCTGTACGTCGAGTCGCCCAGCAGGGTGTCGGTGAGAGTCACCGTACCGCTATCGGTGACGAAGACCCCGTTGCCGGCGCAGCCGCGCACCGATCCGGCGGAGATGTTGACCTCGGCCTCGTCCCGGCACACCACTCCGGTCGCGCCAGCCCGGTCCACCTCGCAGCGGTTCAGGACCAGTTGCGACCGGTCGGCGGCGACTGCGCCTGCGGCGGCGGGGTCAATCAGCCGACACCCGGTCAGCTCCGTCCGCGCCGACCCGAAGGTGAACACCGAGTCTCCACTGCTGCGACTCACGGTGACGTCCAACCCGGTGACCGACGCCGACTCTTCGGCCCGGATCCCGTTGCGTCCAGCCGCGACGACCGTACAGCGGAGCAACTCGATCCGGGCGGTGCCACGTGCCCGAACGCCCGACCCGGTGACGGAGTCGATCCACATGTCACGCAGAGTCGTCTGCGCCGATTCGCCGGCCACCACACCTATGCCGTCGACGTCCGTGACGACACACCGTTCGAGTAGGACTGCGGCGTTTCCGGTGGCATACAGCCCGGCCAGCCGGGCACCGGTCAGCCGGCATTCGCGCAGCACCGAGCGGGCGTGCCCGATGACCTCGATCCTGCCGCCACGCAGGTCGCAGCCGACGAGTTCCACGCTGCCGTCCTCGATCCGCAGCAGCGGATCACCGGGGTCGGCACCGACCACCGTCAAATCAGTCAACGTCGCCGCAGCGGTAATGCGCACCGGGGTACGCGGCGCCAACGACACGCTGCCCGGCCCCTGCTCGGCACGGACCCGTGCCGCAGTGCCGATGAACAGATCCTCGTGGTACCGGCCGGGTGCCACCAGCACGGTCTGCCCAGCCGAGGCTGCGCGCAGGCCGGCCGCGATGTTCTGCGCAGCTCCCCGTTCGCCGGGCGCCACCCGGACGACGTCCGGATCGGCACCCGCCCGGCGGCCCTTCAGTCGCACCATCTCCACCCCAGCCACACACCGTCGGTGCCAGTACTCACGTCTTTCCACCGTGCGCGTGCACCAGTTGATCCGCGTCCTCGGCACGGCTGTCGAACGGGTCGTCGGCCCGCTCCAGCGCCAGCCAACGCCGCCTGCGCGCCGCCTGGTAGCGGCCCCAGAGCCGACCGCCGGCAAACAGCGCCCCGAGCACGGCGAGGACCGCCAACACCACCGACCAGGGAACCGGTTGAGACCGTTCGTCCTGCTCGAGGACAGTTGCGGGCAGCCTTTCATCGACCAGCCGGCCGGTGACCGCCGCGTACGGATCGAGCCGCCCGACGCTCTCCGGGCCGGCATCGGCCGGCCGGTCGGCGGACACGACGAGCTGCCGGCCGGTCTGTTCCCCGGACAGTCCGGGATGGGCCGAACGCACCAGCGCCGCCGCACCGGCGACGAACGCGGCGGCGTACTCCGGACCGGTGCCTACGTGGGCTCCGGTGCCGGTCGCGCTGATGCTACGGATGCCGGCCGCCGGCGCGAGCAGGTCCACCGAGCCGGCCGGGTAGTCGGCGATCGGTCGCTGGTCGGGGCCGAGGCCGCCAACGCGGAGCAGGCCGTCCCCGGAAGTGATCGCCGGTTCGGCGGCTGGGGCCGGTGCCACCACGACTGCGCCCCAGCCGATCGCTTCGTCGATCGCGGAACGGACCGAAGGGTCAGCGACATCGACGGACACACCGAGCAGGATCACCTTCGCCCCGGTGGCCACCGCGACCTCGATGGCGGTCACGGCTGCCGGTGGGCTCGCCGCGACGCCCCGGTCCACCAGCCGCACCGGGATGACGACGGCTTTGGGCGCCACCCCGACCAGGTCGCCGGCTCTCCCGTCGTCGGCTGCGACGATACCCGCGAGCGCCGTACCCGAGCCGACGCAGTCGGTGTCGCCCTGACCTCTGCCGGATACGATGTCGACGCCTCGGCCGAGCCGGTCACCGAGTTCCGGCCGACCCGCTGCGACACCCGAATCGACGACAGCCACCGAAACGCCGGCACCGGTGGCGGTCCGCCACACCCGCTGCGGCGCGACCAACTGCTGTCCCCAGTTCGAGTCGGCCGGTGGGTCCGCTACCGCAGCCGGCCGGCAGCCGGTGTGGTCGGACGCTGTGGAGCCGGAACCCGTTGGTTCGCCGGCGGGGGGCGCCGTGCTCCGCACCGGAGCGCTGGCCGGGCCGGCCGGGCGGTTGAGCGATCCGGACGGCCTGGGCGAATCAGCCGGTTTGGGCGAACCAGCCGGTTCCGGCGATGCCGTCGCGCCAGGTTCCGCAGCCGTTGTCGTCGGCAGTGCACCGTGTCGCAGTCCGGTGCCGATCGCGTCCCAGGGCAGCACGAGGTGCCAGCCTTCGTTCAGTTGCCCGGGATCGCTCAGCCGCCCGCCGTCCGGCTGCTGCCGCCCGGCGTTGAGTGCCAGGATTTCGCCGGCGCGCTCGGCGTCGCCGAGGAACCGCTCGGCGACTGACCAGAGGGATTCCGGCTTGCCCTGGTACGACGCCATCACCGTGTAGTAGAGGACGTACGGTTGCTCCTGCGAATCGGCCGGCGTGGCCCGTGCGGGCCGACGCTCGGTGACCATCTCCGTGGTCGCCGCCGTCACCGCGACAAGCGTCGCCAGCCCGGTCAGGACCACCCTGGCCAGGTGCCTGTTCACCAGTTGGCCTTTCGAATCAGCGCCCAGTCGTGGTCGTCGTCGGGCCAGCACTCGTAAACCTCGAGACGAAGGCCGATTCCTCCGGTCGCGTAACCGGGAACGTCGAGGCAGAGGTTCGAGGCGGTGTTGATGACCCAGTAGTACTGGATGTCGCCGGACTTGACCGTGGGCTGCAACCGCCAGTACTGGTTCTCGTCGTCGTAACAGCCGGTCTCGTTCAGCGGCGTGGTCGGCGCAACCGAGCCCTTGCCTGGCAGGTCCAGACAGTACTGAGAGGTGACGCTACGAATCCAGTACAGCTGGTTCCCAGAGCTGTCGACCCGGCGCGGGACGAAGGCGTACTCCTGGTTGTCCGGGGTGTGCGGGTAGCAGAGGTCCTGGAGGACCGGCCCGTCGCGTGGACCGGGGCCGACACCCGGTATGTCGATACACCTGTCGGTGCCGAGGTTGTGGATGAAGTAGGGCCCGTACGATCGGTTTGTCCCATCGGCGTCCTTGGCCCTGACCGGCGGCTGGTCAGAGTCGGTCTGTGCCGGGGTGCTCGGCTTCGTCGCCGGCGGCGAAGGCCGCGGGGGCGCTGCGGTCGTCGGGGCGGTGCTCGCCTCCGCTGATCGTTCGGACTCGGTGGTCGGGCTCGCCACTGGAGCGGCCGACGGTGAGGGATCGGCCGACGGGGCCAGCCGAGGATCTTTGCCGTACTCGGTCTCGAAGTGGCCCACCTGCTCGGCCAGGGCAACGACCCGTTCAACACCCGGTACGTCAGCCAGCGACCGGATCGTCGGGTCGCCCCGTAGGAACACGGCCAACGCGAGCGAATAGGCGTCGGGGCCAGTGCCGGGCACCGCTTCCAGCAGCGCGCACATGGTCTCGCCGAGGGCCGGCACCGCCGCGGCCGGGGTCCAGGGTGAGGCCTCCGCCGACGGCCGTACGTAGGCCACCCACATCTCGGGTAGGAACTGCGCGATGCCCTGCTCGCCGGTCGGGCCGAGCCGCTGTGGGTCGAACTCGGAGGTGGCCATGAGCTGCGCGGCGACCCGAGTCGGGGGCATCTGTGGGCAGACTGCGCCCGCGGCCAGGATCAGCTCGAGGTACACGTCGGGCACCGGCAACGGCGCGGCCCTGGTGATCCGCTGCGCGACCGCCGGTTGGGTGGCCTCGGCTGCGGCCCTTCCGCTGCCGCCGAAGGCTGGCTGCGACGCATACCAGATGGCGTACCGTTCCACAGTGTCGACGTACTCGGCGGCCCCGACCGGCACGTCGCCGGCCTCGACAACGGGCTCGACACCGAGCCGGTGCGCCGCCAGTGCCAACAGCCACTTGTCGCCGTCGAGTTCGAGCACCCGCAACTGGCCGACCAACTGGCACATGTGGTGGGCGAGCGCGGTGATGCTGGCCGGCCGATCAGCCGGCCGCGCCCCGTCCCACGGTGCCCACTTCTGCCACACGGTCGGCACCAGCCCGGCAGTGCCCTGCCCGCCGACGGCCTGCACAGCCTCGACCGGGGTCGCCGAGAACCGGGACGCGGCCATCACCTGACCGGCCAGCCGAGCCGGGGTCAGGGTGGGACATGAGGCTGCGGCCTCGGTCAGCAGCCGGACATCCGCGTCGGTGATCGGCGTGCCGGGTAGTGGTTCTCGCGCATCGGCCGGGCTAGGTGCCAGCGAGGCCGTCAGGGTGACCATCGCGACCATGCCCAGGGCCACCCCCATGAACGCCCGGTTGCGAAACCTGGCCGACATGCCCATTCTGGCCACCAACCTTCTCAGCCTTACCTCAAGCCAACTCGCCGTGCCCGCCCGAGGCGGAGGTACCGGTAAGTCGGAGTGGACCTGCTGCAAGCTAGATGCACACAATGTGGAACACAAGCGATCATACCCAACCATCGATGAACTCTGCGTAAATCGATGGCTGTACGGGTTGCTCCTCCAACGAGGGTGAGGGTGCCGCCCCGGCTCCGCTCGGACGACCTGTCTCCGACGGCTGCCGTCGACGCCGTACCTGGCCAGTCTACGAGGGCACTTCGGTAGATCATGTACTTCGAGGGATGTCCCTAGTAGCACCTTGTCACACTTCGATATTGAACGGTGCCTGTATAGCGCCCACTGGCTGGCTTGGGCCCACACTCGGGGGTCCGCGAGCCGCCCACCGCGGTCGACCCACTGCCGCATCCGGCGTCGACGTCGAGATCGTCACCATGGACCCACAGGCCGAGGGCTTCAGCGTCGTCAGACGCCGATGGCTCGCCAGACGACTGGGCGAGGCAGAGCCCGGCGCCGGCGATCGCCACCGTGAAGTCAGTCGATACGCCCATCCATCTATGTTGACGATCAGGCAATCTGAGCAAGGCCGTAGTGCCGGTACGGGCCGCGCTGCTCAGGTTGAGCGGCGCGGCCCGTACGGCGGTTCCTCACTGCGGCTCGGCGCGGAACCGGCGGTGCTCAGCCCGGCATTGCCACCTGTGCCGGGGTCGACCGGTGGGTGGTGGTGCCGTCACCGAGCTGCCCGAACGTGTTGTCACCCCAGCACCACAGGCTGCCGTCGGTGCGTGCCGCGCAGGCGTGGTAGGTGACAGAGAAGCCGACTGTCCAGGTGGTCGCGGTGCCTACCTGTGCCGGGGTCGACCGGTGAGTGGTGGTGCCGTCACCGAGCTGCCCGGACGAATTCTTGCCCCAGCACCACAGGCTGCCATCGGTACGGGTCGCGCACGACGAATCGAGGCTCGCGTCCACACTTGCCCAGTTGCTGGCGGTGCCGATCCGCAGCGGGGTGGTCTGGGAGCCGACGCCCCCGCCGACCTGGCCGTACCCGTCCTCACCCCAGCACCACAGCGTCCCGTGGACGCGGACCGCGCAGGTGTGTACGTAGCCGGCCGTCACCTCGGCCCACGTCGTCGCGGTGCCCACCTGCGTCGGTGTCGCCCGGTAGCTCAGGATGCCGAGACCGAGCTGGCCGTCCGAGCTACTGCCCCAGCACCACAGGGTCCCGTCGGTCCGAACGGCGCAGGTGTGGGCGTAGCCGGTCGTGACGCTCGCCCAGGTAGTCGCCGTACCCACCTGCCGCGGGGTCGTCGCCTTGTAGGGAGACAAGCCGACGCCGAGCTGAGCGTGACGGTTCAGGCCCCAGCACCACAGCGTTCCGTCGGCCCGAACGGCGCAGGTGTGGTTGCTGCCGATGCTGACGCTCGCCCAGGTGGCGGCGGTGCCTACCTGCACCGGACTGGTCCGTCTGGTGGTCGAGCCGTCGCCGACCTGCCCGCTGGAGTTGTTGCCCCAGCACCAGAGCGTCCCATCCGTGCGTACCCCGCAGGTGTTGCCGCTACCGGCGTCGATACCCGCCCACGTGGTGGCGCTGCCGATCTGAACCGGACCGGTCCGGTTCGTGGTGGTCCCGTCGCCGAGCTGGCCGTAGAAGTTGTTGCCCCAGCACCACAGGGTTCCATCGGTCTGGGTCACACAGGTGTGCAGATTGCCGGCGGCGACCTGGGATACCGGCGCGGCGGCGATCGCCACCTCCCGCGCGTTCCGGTCGGCGGAGCCAACACCTGCTGTTGCTGCGCCCGCCGTGAACCCGATGGCCAACACGGTGATCCCGACGGAGGCCGTCACCGCGACAGCGGTTCGGGCTGCCTGCCGCCATCGCATCCGCAGCCAACTCTCCTGGTGTTCGTTCATGTCCTGTTCTCCCAGACATCGTCGGTTCCGGTGAGGCGGCGTTGCCCCGGCAGGTCACCAGCGACCCGCAACTACCTGCCGATGAACTATACATCGATGCCGATCAAATCTTACCGAGACTATGGGACACCGTTGCCAATGACGGGAATGCCCCGCATGAGAGCACTGTAGGAATACGTCATATGAACGCGCTTTCCTGAAGGTGTACGGTCAGCCGCACCACCAGGATCACGGCGTTGTGCTGGCGGACCTGCCACCGCCACCATTACCTACGTGGACAGTGGCAGGCTGGTGGAGGACTGCACGACAGCACCGTCTGCCAGTCGTACCCCGAATAAATGCGACCTTGTCGGCGGTACCGCGCTACGGTTCTCCGGACGATCCCCGGACATCGGCCGAATGGTCGTTCCCTGCCAGGTTGGCCACTCCGTCCGGGTAACTGCGATGGCGGCGATGGTGGGCCGTGCCGGCTAGCGCGCACCGAGGCGCTCGGCGGCGTACGCGGTGATCGTCTTGCCGAGGATCGCGGCGAGTTCGGCGCACTCGTCGGTGCTGATGGTCAGCGGCGGCAGCAACGGCATCACCCCGTCGGAGTAGCTGGTCAGCAGCCCGTTGTCCCGGCAGGCCAGCCGAAGCCGGTAGACGTCGCGCACCGTCCACGGCGTACCGTCGTCGCGGTAGCGCAGCTCCAGGCCGAGCAACATCCCCTCACCGCGTACGTCACCGACGTGCGGATCGTCGGCCAGCGTGTCACGCAGGATGTCGCACAGCTGCCGGCCACGGTCGCGGACGCCGTCGAGAAACCCGTTGGCGGTGAGGATGTCCAGGACGGCGAGGCCTGCGGCGGCACCGAGCGGGTGCCCGTCGGTGGTGCTGCCGTTCGGGAAGCCGAGTCGGAACGGCGGCTCGGCGAGCGCGTCGTAGATCGGGTCGGCGACCGCGAGCACGGCGAGCGGGAAGTAGCCGGCGCTGACGCCCTTGCCGAGCACGATCATGTCGGGTGGTTCGGGCAGCCGCTCGCTGACCGTCATGGCCCCGACCCGGCCGGCACCGGTGGTGACCTCGTCGGCGACGATGTGGATGTCCCGGGCCCGGCAGTAGCCGATCAGCGCCGCCAACTGGTCGACGCTGGCGGCGTGCAGATAGTTGCCCATCACCGGCTCGACGATGACGGCGGTCACCTGCGACGCGCCGAGCCGGTCGACGACACCGGCGACGGCGTCGAGCAGTTCGTCGCCGCCGGCGACGTGCACCACGCGGTCGTCCAGCGGCGCCGACCATTCGTGCAGGATCTGCTCACCGGTGAGCGCGGTGGCCAACGGCCCGGTGCCGTGGTAGCTGCCGTGCACCGCGATGATCCGGTCACGGCCGGTCTCGCCGGTCATTCTCCGGTGGAAACGGGACAGCATGCCGGCCGCCTCGGTCATCTGGCTGCCGGTGTTGCCGAACCGGATGTGCCGCAGGGTCGGTGGCAGCGTCGCGGCGAGGGCGGCCGCGTACCGCACGGTGACCCGGGGCGGATGTTCGTAGCGCATGACCGTGCCGGACGGCAGCTCGTCGAGCTGGCGGCGCATCGCCGCCTTGACCGGCTCGCATGAGTAGCCGAGGGTGACGTTCCACATCGACGAGCGGGCGTCGAGGTAGCGCCGGCCGGCCTGGTCGACGGCGTAGCTGCCGTCGCCGCCGACGAGGAACATGTCCGGATCGGACTCGGCGAGAAACTCGCCCATCGGGGTGATGCCGTGCCAGGCGTGGTAGGTGGACCGGTCGATCATCGGGCAGCTCCTCGGCGGGCGGCGGACACCACGTGCTCCTCGTCCGGCAGCAGGGCGGCGCTCAGCGGTGGGCTCACCGGTGCCGGCACCGGGGCACCGGCGATCAGGTCGAGCCGGTGCGGCGCGACCGCGCCGGTGCGTACCAGGTGCAGGCCCAGTGCGGACATGACGCTGACGCCGGCCGGGGCCTCGTCGACCAGGATCACCTGGCCGCCGGCAGCGGCACGGACCATGGCGGTGACGCCGTCGAGGTCCAGCGGTGCGGCGGTACGCAGGTCGACCACCTGGGCGTGCAGCCCGTCCCGGTCGAGGACGGCGGCGGCCCGCAGGCAGGTGGCGACGGTGTTGCCGATACCGACGAGGGTGAGGTCGCGGCCGGGACGGGCGCAACCGGCGACGCCGAACGGCAACGCGGCGTCGGTCGGCTCCGGCTCGGGCAGCGACGCCCAGTCGGCGGCGTACAGCCGGGGCGATTCCAGCACCACCACCGGATCCGGGTGCACCAGCGCGGTGCGCAGCAGCCCGGCGGCGGCGTTCGGTGACCCGGGGACCGCGACTACCAGCCCGGGAATCTGGCTGAGCAGGCCGTGCGCAGCGTGCTCGTGCTGGGCGCCGAGCTGCTCACCGCCCTGGGTCAGCCCGCGCACCACCACCGGTACGGTGAACTGCCCGTCGGACATGTACCGCCACTTGGTGGCCTCGTTGACCAGCTGGTCGAAGGCGGTGAACAGGAAGGCGGCGCGGGCGATGCTGACCAGCACCCGGCGGCCGAGCAGTGCCATCCCGACCGCCATGCCGAGCATGGTGTTCTCCGCGATCGGCAGCCGGACCATCCGATCGGCGCCGAACAGTTCGATGAGGTCGGGCTGCTGGTAGGTGCAGAACATGCTCATTGTTGGCTGGTCGGCCAAGGCGCCGCGGACCGCCCCGACGGACGGGTGCCGGCGGGTCATGTCACCGGCTCCCGCACCGTGACGGCCTCCGGCCAGGTTGCGCCGGGCGGCCAGGGCGCGGCGGTGACCGTGGTGACCGCGCTCGCCGGGTCCGGCTGGTCGGCGGCCAGCGCGTCGGCGAAGACCTCGGCCAGCTCCACGGTGATCTGCTCCCGGATCGCGACGACCGGGCTGGCGACCGGGCTGGCGGCCTGCTCGCGGCTGGCGGCGACCGGGCTGGCGACGGTCGGGCTGGCGAGGGTCGCCTCGACGCGGGTCAGCGGATCCCGGACCAGCCAGTGCTCCCGCTCGGCGGCCGGGCGGTACTCACCCGGCGGTTGCGGTCCGAGCTGGGCGTGGAAGTGCCGCAGGTAGGTGTGGGCGACGAGGACCTGCGGGCGGCCGGTCCGGCAGTGGGCCAGGGCCGCCGCCGCGGCCCGGTGCACTGCGGTCACGTCGTTGCCGTCCACCTCGTCGCAGTCCAGCCCCAGGCCGCGGGCGATCTCCCCGGGTGCACGGTGCCGCACCAGGTCGCTCGGGGTGTGGTCCTGCCAGCCGTTCTCCTCGCAGACCAGCAGCAGCGGCAACCCGAGCACGGCGGCGACGGTGAGCGTCTCGTAGGTGGCGCCGGCGCCGAACGCGCCGTCACCGCAGAACGCGACGACCGCCCGGCCGCTGCCGGCGGTCTTCTCGGCCAGCGCGGCTCCGGCCGCGATTGGCAGCTGCGCGGCCACGATGGAGCTGGCACCGAGCAGGTAGCGGGACCGGTCGGCGATGTGCATCGACCCGGCCTTGCCGCCGCAGACCCCGCCGGTCCGGCCGAGGATCTCCCGGGCCAGCCCGGCGGCTGCCACCCCAGCGGCCAGCGCATGCCCGTGGCACCGGTAGAAGCTCACCACCCACTCGTCGGGCTGTCGGGCGGCCAGCGCCCCGACGGCGACAGCTTCCTGCCCGGTGTACGGGTGGACTGATCCGGGCACCTGGCCGGCGGCGGCGCACCGCAGAACCTGCTCCTCGAAGACCCTGATCCGAACCATTTCGCGGTACGCGTCCGACAGGTCCATCGTCTGGGAGTTCCCCGTCCCTGCGCCGGCGGAGATTCATTCACCGGCCGCATCGGAAGCTATCATGATCGCCTGCTGAATGCCGCCAATTATAGGTACCCGATCGACGCCGGTCGCAATACTGGAATTGGTCGGAGTCCGGTCAGGATGTGGTCAGGTTGTGGGCGGCCACCCGCCGGGAAACGACGGCGACGGTGCCGAGAAAGGCCACGGCGGCGAAGCAGATCAGGGTGGGCAGCACCCCCCAGAGTTGTGCCGCGACGCCGGCGAGCAGGGAACCGATCGGTACCGCCAGCACCGCGAGCGCCCGGCTCAACGCAAGCACCCGACCCAGCAGCGGGCCGGGGACCACCGACTGCTGCAGCGACACCGAGGCGATCAGCCAGACCGTGGCGCAGTACCCGAAGATCGTCTCGTAGACGATCAGGGTCAGCACCGACGGCGTGACGGCGGCCAGCGGGATCAACATCAGGGCGGCCCCGGCGAGCGGGGCGAACACCGGGACCACCCGGGGATGGCCGAGCCGGGCGATCACCCGTCGTGCGGTGGTCACACCAGCGACGGCGGCGACGCTGTTCACCGCGAAGGTCAACCCGAGCACCCAGGGCGACAGGTCGAGGACCCGGTAGGCGTACAGCACGTAGAGGCCACCGATCGCGGAACCGCCTAGGTTCAATGCGGCGGCGGTGACCGCGATCCGGACCAGCTCCGGACGACCACGCAGCGCGGCCACCCCGTCGCGCAATGCCCGTAGTGGATGTTCCGGTGCCGGCGGCGGCCCGCCCGGCCGGGGCCGCAGCGCGGCGAAGCCGACGGCGGCCAGCGCCTGCGCCGCAGCGTTCGCCGACATCGCCAGCGCCCCGCCGAGGGTCTGCACCAGCCAGCCGGCCAGCGCCGGCCCGGCGATCTGGCCGGCCGACTGGGCACCGGCCAGCGCGGCGTTCGCCGGCACCAGCCGGTCCGGTTCGACCAGTTGCGGCACGGTGGCCTGCAGGCCGATGGTGACCAGCCCACCGAGGACGCCGGACAGGCCGGCCACGGCGTACAGCAGCGGCAGGGAGAGCACTCCGGCCAGCGCGGCTACCGGTACGGCCAGCACCACGGCGGCGGTGCCGGCGCTGGCAGCCATGAGCAGCCGACGCCGGTCGACGACCCGGTCGACGACCACCCCGAGCAGCGGTGCGGCGAGCGCCTGGGCGCCGTACTCGAGGGCGAACAGGGTGGCCGCCGCCACCGGCGAGGCGTGCAGCGCCACCACCGCGACGGTCGGCAGGGCCAGCGCGGCGACGTGGGTGCCGACGACGCTGGCGGCCTGGGCGGCGACGGCCGGGCGCAGCGGTCGGTCCACCGCGATCGACGTGGCGAGACGGCCGGGCATGGGCACCACTCCTCGGCTCGGTCGGTCGAGTCACCTTCCCACAGCTGCGGTCACCATCGAAAGCTACGGTGACCAAGGTAAATACCGTTTGCCCGTTCCACCGGTCGCGAACCGACCACCACCCCGGACGATAATGCTTGCCGTACCGACGCGAGGTCATTTATGCTCATCACATCGTGCACCACCGCCGGCGCACATCCTCACCGACGCAATCAATCGACTGACACGGATCGACTGAACCAAATCAGTGAACCGAGAATCTCCCGCTTGCCGGAATCCCGTGGCCGACGCTGGGCGGCAAGCCTGTTGGGGAGTTGCCAGTGGCACTCATCGATGCCAATGATCTTGATCGCAACGAGTTGGCGTACCGTGTCTTCGGCGTGACCCGCGACAAGACGCCGTGGCGCGCCGCGGACATCATCGCTGACGGGCCGGCGGACCCCAGCTGGGAGCGGGCCGAGCTGGCCTGGCGGATGTCCTCCCGCGGCTACTACGCCGAGCAGGCCGGGCTGGTCGCCGCCGCGACGCTGGCCGCGCAGACCGAGGACGCGCCGCTGCGGTTCAGTCTCGCCCTGGCCACCGCCGACGAGGCCCGGCACGCGGACGCGTTCTACCAGTACGCGAGCCTGGTCGGCGGCGGTGAGCCGGAGCCGGAGTCGCCCGAGCTGATGCAACCGCTGGACACGGCGCTGACCCAGCTGCCGTACATGGGCCGGGCGCTGGTGCACACCATGTTGGAGGGCTTCGCCGCCGACGAGTTCATCCTACTTCGCGAGGTGTTCGCCGGCGACCCGCTCGGCCAGCTCTACCACCACGTACGCCGCGACGAGATCCAGCACGTCGCGATCGGGCTGAACTACCTGGCCCGCGAGTCCGCCACGGACGAGGGGCGCGAGCTGTGGCGCGAGTACGGGCCGCAGTGGCATGAGATCGGCATGCGACTGACCTACCTAGACAAGATTTCGGTGTCCCTCGCCGAACTGACCGGCCGTGAGCCCGACCGGCTGCGGCACTGGTTTCTCCGCCGGCACCGGGCCCGCCTGAGTGCCGGTGGAGTCGACATGGACGGAGGGAGGTGAACATCTTGACCATCAAGAAGGTCACCATCAAGACGCCGGCCCACGGCACCTGCAAGTACCTGGTCCCGACTCGGAAGGCCGAGAAGTGATCGCGGCCGGCGAGGCGCGGGTAAGTCCGCGTGGAGGGCCGAAGACGTGATCGGCCGGATGGGGCGGTCCCGCCCCATCCGGCGCACCTCGGTATGACGCGCTCACCAGCTGAAAGGCCCGGCCGATGTCCGTATGTCTGGTCGCCATGCCCTGGCAGGCCATCGAATCACCATCACTGCCGATCGGGTTGCTCAAGGCGGTGACCGTCGCCACCGGGCGGCCCGCCCCGACCGCCTACCACGGCAGCCTGCGCTGGGCCGAGTTCCTGATGGAACGCAGCGATGGCGAGCTGAGCCCAGCTGACTACACCGAGGTCGCCGAGGTGGGCCTCTTCGACGGCCTCGGCGACTGGGTCTTCGCCGGGGTGCTGCACGACGACCCCGAGTTCGGCGTGGAGACGCTGCGCCGCTACGCGGCCGAGTACGGCACCGGCATCGCCGGCCCGACCGCGATGCGCCAGTACGCCGCCGACTTCGTCGAGCTGGCCGCCGCCGAGATCCTCGCCACCCGTCCGTCGCTGGTCGGCTTCACCACCACGTTCATGCAGAACGTGCCGAGCCTCGCGGTCGCCCGACGGATCCGCCAGCTCGACCCGGGCGTACGGATCGCGTTCGGGGGCGGCAACTGCGACGGCGCGATGGGGATCGCCCTGCACCGCAACTTCCCGTTCGTCGACTTCGTGGTACGCGGCGAGGGCGAGGTCGCGTTCCCGATGCTGCTGGACGCCCTCGACGCTCGCGACCTCGACGCTGGCGGCAACCTCGGCGCTGGCGACGAGCGTGACGCCCGGCTCGCGCGGATACCCGGGCTGTCCTGGCGCCGGGCCGACGGCACCGCGCGGCACAACCCGCAGGGCGCGCTGCTGCCGCCGGCACGCATCCCCACCCCGGACTTCGACGACTGGTTCGGCCAACTCGCCGCCTCGCCGGTCGGCGAGTACATCGAACCCAAGCTGGTCCTGGAGGGCGCCCGGGGCTGCTGGTGGGGCGAGAAGCACCACTGCACCTTCTGCGGGCTCAACGGCACCGCGATGACGTTCCGGGCCAAGCCCGCCGAACGCATGATCGCCGAGATGACCGAGCTGGTCGGCCGGCACCAGACCCTCGACGTGATCATGGTCGACAACATCATCGACAACCACTACTACGCAGACTTCCTGCCCCGCGTCACCGCGCTCGGCTGGGACCTGCGGCTGCACTACGAGGTCAAGTCCAACCTGCGGCCGACCGAGATCGACGCGCTGCGCGCCGCCGGCGTGGCCCACGTACAGCCCGGCATCGAATCGCTGGTCAGCCCAGTGCTCAAGCTGATGGACAAGGGCGTCTCTGGCGTCCACAACGTACGGACGCTGCGCGACTGCGAGTCCGCCGGGCTCACCGTGTCGTGGAACTGGCTGTACGGGTTCCCCGGCGAACGCCGGGTCGACTACGACCCGGTGCTGCGTCAGCTTCCCCGGCTGGTGCACCTGCAGCCACCGGCCGGCTCGTCGCGGATCCTGCTCGAACGGTTCAGCCCGTACTTCGAGAACCCGGTGCTCGGCTTCCCGACCCGCCGGGCCGCCCGGCTCTATCAGCATGTCTACGACCTGCCCGAGAACGAGCTGGCCGACCTGGTCTACCTGTTCGACACCGAGCCGGCCGGCCTGTCCGAGCAGGACGCCGAGCCGCTGAACGAGCTGCTCAAACGCTGGACCGACGGCTATCCGGCCAGCGCGCTGCAGCTGCTCACCGACCTAAACGCGGACGAGATCGTGATCGCCGACCGACGGGTCGGCTGGCCGGAGCGTGAACACCGTATCGCCGATCCCCGGCTGCGCCGTGCGTACGCCGAGCTGGAGCACGGCCGTACCGTCACGGCCCTGGCCGCACGGCTCGCCGCCGCCGGACTGCCGGTGGAGACCGACCGGCTGGCGCGGTGGCTGGCCGAACTCGACGACGCCGGGTTGGTCTTCGAGGAGAACGGCCGCTGGATCAGCCTGGCGACCACCGTCGAACCGGTCAAGGTGGCTTGAGATGGGTACGGCGATGCTGCTCACCGACCGTACCGGTCTGGCCGCCTGGTCGCTGCGGACGGTGACTCTGCCGGAGCCGCTGGACTTCGGCGACTCCCCCGAGCAGGACCTGGCCCAGTTGCGGTTCCTGCGCGCGGTGACCAGCCACGCGGTACGGCTGCGCTGGACCTTACGCGGGCGGCCGTCGTTCCCGCTGGACACCCACGTGCACCTGGTCGCGCCGTCGGCCGGCACCGACCGGGCCAGCCGGGCCTATGCCGGCGAATGGGGCCTGGCCTACCGGTACGGCAGCTGCTACTACCGTCGCGGGCCGGGAATGGTGACGGTCAAGGACGTCCGACCCGGGGTCGAGGCCAGCCGGATGGTGATCACCGACGGTGCCGACGCGTTTCTGCGGCTGGCCGAAGACCCGTCCGGCGTGCCGGCGCCGGGCGACGTCGACGCGGCGGCCGCCGCCGTCGAAGCCGGGCTGGCCTGCGCCGCCGGCGACGCGGTGCTGATCCTGCCCTACCGGATGCGGCACTGGCCGGTGCCGCATGTGGCGGTCTGAGGCAGCCCCGGCCATGACCGCGTCCGCGCCGCACGAGCCGCCGCCGTACGAGCCGCAGCCGCACGACCCGCCGCTGTACCCGTTCCGCGAGTACGACGAGCTGGGGCTGGACCCGAGGTTGGCCCGGCTGCGCGCCGAGTGCCCGGTGTCCCGGATCCGGCTGCCGTACGGTGGTGACGCCTGGCTCGCCACCCGCTACGCCGACGTGACGACGGTGCTCGCCGACCCCAGGTTCAGCCGGGCCGCCGCCTGCACTCCGGACGTGCCCCGGCAGACCGAGTCGCCGCCGGTGGCCACCACCATCCTCGACCTGGACCGGCCGGAGCACGGCCGACTCAGACGCATCGCCGCCAGCGCGTTCGCCCAGTGGCGCATCGAGCGACTGCGCCCGTACGTCCGGCAGGTCGCCGACGAACGGATCGACGCGTTGCTGGCCGGCCCGGTGCCGGGCGACTTGTACGCGACGGTCGCCCTGCCGGTGCCGCTGACCGTGCTGTGCCACGTCCTCGGTGTACCGCTGGCCGACCGTGATCGGTTCCGCGCCTGGACGCACGCGCTGTTGATGCCCGGGCCGATGCCGGCCGACGAGTTCCGGTCGGTCGCCGCCGCGCTGGAGGACTACCTGCGGGAGCTGATCGCGCACCGCCGCGAGTCCGCCACCGACGACCTGCTGAGCATGCTGGTCCGGGCCACCGACGACGGCGACCGGATGACCAAGCAGGAGCTGGTGTCGTTCGGCGTGACCCTGCTCGCCGCCGGGTTCGAGACCACGGCCAGCCAGCTGGCCAGTTCGGCGTACCTGCTGCTGCGCCACCGGCACCTCTGGGAGTTTCTGGGCCGGGAGCCGGACCGGGTGCCGGCGGTGGTCGACGAGCTGCTCCGGTTCGTGCCGCTCAACGGCGGCAGCGGGCTGCCCCGGGTGGCGACCGAGGACGTCGAGCTGGGTGGGGTGACGGTCCGGGCCGGGGAGGCGGTGTTCGCCTCGACCATCTCCGCCAACCGTGACGACGAGGTGTTCCCGGACGCGGACACCTTCGACCCGGACCGGCGCCCGACGGCCCGGCATGTCACCTTCGGCTACGGTCCGCACCGCTGCCTCGGGGCCTGGCTGGCGACGATGGAGATCCAGGAGGTGGTCGGCGCGCTGGTCGCGGCGGCGCCGGGTCTGCGGCTGGCCGACCCGGACGGGGTACGGTGGCGCGCCGGCACCATCGTGCGCGGCCCGATCGCGCTGCCGGTCGACTGGCCGACGAGCTCACCCCGGTGACAAGCCGCGTGGCCGCCGGGGACCGGTACGGATAACCTCGACTCAATAGATTGTCGGCAATCTTACAAATCTACGCAAAGCTTGCATCGAAGCGTCGTCAGGACACCGCAGAGGGTTACTTACCTGCTGACCGGGTGCTATGGTCGAAGAACGTTGCCGACGGGCGGCGCCTGGAGAATGCCGACGGGAGTGTTCAGCTTGGCGCATTGATGAACGACTGTCTCGTGCTCGTCGAATCGCATCGAAGCCGATCTTGTGTCGACCGATATGGAGACACGGGTGAACGCTCACCTCGAGCCCGCCGGCTTGGAGGCGCAGAGCCAAGCGAGGACAGGGAACTTGACACCACTTGCCTTGAATGAGGCACCGCATTGGTCGCGGAATTTTGGCTGCCCAGCGAAAGGTCACCTTTCGCCCAGAGAGTGCGCGCTTTGCGCCTTCCGGCCCGAGTCATACCGTCGACACGAATTCTCGCAGCTTGAGAACCGGTTCGCATTCGTTGCACCTGGGGAGTGAACGTGCGTATTGCAATCCTTGGCCCACTCGCTGCGACTCACCACGGCCAGCCCGTCGTTCCCACAGCCATCAAACCACGAACAGTTCTTGCCGTGTTGGCGGTACATGCCAATGATGTGGTCCCGGTGGATGTTCTGATCTCCGAGCTTTGGCCCGATTCGCCGCCCAGACATGCCCGTACCACCATTCAAACGTACATTCTGGGCCTTCGCAAACTGATGCAGAACGCTACCGCGGTCGCAGGAGAGACCGACGACGCCAAGCAGGTTCTCGTAACGACCCCGGCCGGCTACCTGCTCCGCGTACGCCGCGACTCGGTGGACGCCGGCCACTTCGAGCGGCTGGCCAACATCGGTTACCGGGCGCGGGAGCGGCAGGAGCACGCAGCCGCCGCTCGGGCCTTCGCCGAGGCACTCAGCTGGTGGCGGGGACCGGCCCTCGCGGACGTTCAGGCCGGCCGACGGCTACGGCTGTACGCGCAGAACCTGAGCGAGGGCCGGCTCAACGCCCTCTCCTGTCGAATCGAGGCCGACGTACGTCTCGGGCGACACCACGAACTCATCGGCGAACTGTCCGTGGTCACCTCGCAACATCCAACCCATGAAGGGCTGGTAGCGCACCTCATGCTCGCCCTCTACCGGTCAGGCCGCCGGTGCGAGGCCCTGGAGGCCTACCAGCGACTCCGCACCAACCTCGTCGACAAGCGCGGGCTGGAGCCCTCGCCGGCCCTGCGGCGCCTGCACCGCTCGATGCTGAGCGCCGACCAGGCGACGACGAACCTGATCGAGCCCTGGCAGGGCACGTTGGGGACACCCGGCACGCTGGGGATCCAGGGCCCGCAGGGCACGCCACAGCGGCCCGTTCCACAGCAGCGGATCCCGACCGACGTCGCGACCGCGCCATGGTCGGTCGGCGGCCCGGGCTAGGCCACGTCCGCACGCCCTGACTCAGGCATCAGGCCCGACCACCACGATCGTCCCCGCCGCCCGGCACCCGGTCCGCGACGCGGTACGGGAACGCCCGCGCCGTCTGGGCGAACCCGTCGTCGGTCAGCCGGAAACCCGACACGTCCGGGTGGACGCGTGAGTTGCCCACCAACCCCACCAGTCCAGCCACCACCTGCAACCGGGCACTGGCGGCACCGAGACAGTAGTGGGCACCCTTGCCGAAGGTGACGTTGAGGTTGCGGCTGCGGCCCGGGCAGAAAGCGAGGGGATCGGTCATTCGGCCCGGATCGCGGTTGACGGCCACCAGGTCGACGACCACCGCCTCACCGGGGCGCAGCCGGACGCCGAGACAGTCGCAGTTCGCCAGCACCCAGCCGAAGACACCGAGGAAGGGCGGCGACAGCCGCATCGCCTCCTCGGCCACGTCCGCAGCGTCGACGGTGCCCTCTCGCAACGCGGCCAGCAGCGAAGCGTCCCCGTACACGCAACGGCAGGCCACGGCGGTACCCGTCGTCACCTGGGGCACGCCGGCTGCCAGCAGCTGCGCCACCGCCGCCACGTCGGCCCACGGGTCCGGTCCCTCCGCCTCGGCGTGTGCCTGGAAAGCCGCCACCACCGGCGTCACCGCCGTGCCGGCGGTCAGCTCGTCCATTGCCGCCCGCAGGTAGCGCAACGCGGTGCTGAACGCCGCCGCCTGCCGGGCCGGCAGGTCCAGGACTCCGCGCGAGCGGGCCTGGATCACCAGCATGATGATCCGGTAGACCTTGGCCAGCATCGGCCACCGGGCAGGAGGGAAACCCATCAGCTGGAACGTGCTGTCCAGGCAGAACGGTTCGACGAAGTCTGCGACCAGGTCGCCTGCGGGCGGCAGCGCCCCGGCCCGGGCCATGGCCAGGTCCACGAAGGTTGGGGCGAAGTCGGCGACCGCGGCGGGGGCGTACGCGCGACGCAGGCGCCGGCCGAAGGCCGGATGGTTCGCTCCCCGCCGGTACCACAGCTCGAAGAACTGGGCCACGGACGGAATCTCGCCGGGTGTGGGTAGCGGTACCGAATCCCGGTCCGGTGCCAGCTCCATGCCGATATGCGGGTCCCGCAGCACGACGTCGGCGAGGTCGTGGCTTCGGACCAGCCACTGCTTCGTGTCGACGCGCCGGGTCAGCCCGGCAGGCAGGGTCGGGGCACCGTCGGTGGGATCGCCGGGTGCGGCGACCGGATAGGTGGTGTCCGCCGGGCACCGGTCCGGTTCAGCCGACATCGTCGCTCCCGATCCGGTAGGGGATCGTCCGTACCTCCTTGAGGTTGTTGCTCGTGTCGATGCGAACCGCAGCGACGTCCACTTCCAGGCCGGGAGCCCCGTGGACCAACTGGCGCAGCCCGGTGGCGATCTGCAGCCGTGCGCTGTGCGCGCCCAGGCAGTAGTGCGTGCCCTTACCGAAGGTGAGCAGCTCACTGGGCCGGACCGGGCAGCCCCGGGCCGGATCGGCCGCAGGGTGGTGGCTGAGGTTGACCGCAGCCGTGTCCACCGCGACGATCGTGCCGGGCGGCAGTTGGACACCCAGGCAGTCACACGGCTGGCTGACGAACCGGAAGATGTTGCCGAACGGAGGATTCTGTCGCAGCATCTCCTCGGCGATCTCGCCGGTGTCCACCAGCTCGCGCTGGATCGACTCCCGCAGGTGAGGAGACGACCAGATCTCGCGGCACGCGATACTCGACCCAACGATCATCGGCTCGATCCCGGCCATGAGGAGCTGCCCGATCAGGGCGGCGATGGGCCAGTTGCTGGAGTCGACCGTGGCGAGCTGGCGGGCCGCCGTCAGGAACGGCTGGGTGCCGGGTCCGGCGAGTAGCTCGTCGGTCAGCCGCTTGAGATAGAGCATGGTGGTGGCAAAGGCGGTCTGCTCCCGCTCGCCGTACTCGGTGACGCCCAGCAGTTGCTGTTTGAACAGGTGGATCACCAGCCGGGAGACCTTGGCCAGGCGACCCCATTCCTGCCCCGGTACGCCGAGCATCAGGAAGGTGCTGTGCGTCAGGTACGGCGACAGATAGTCACGAGCCAGGTCGCCCCGGGCCGGCATGCCGGCCACCAGACGGTCCGCCTCGGCCCGGAACGCCGCACCGAACGCCTGCACCGCACGGGGAATGAACACCTTGCGCAACTCACTGTTGAACACGGCATAGTGCTCGCCGACCGTGTACCACATCTCGAAGAACTGCGTGATCGTCGGCGCGACTCCGGGCGGGGGAAGCTCACCCACCCGGCCCGACTTGCCGTGGTCGACGCCCGTGATGATGTGCTGATCCCGGAGCACGATCTCGGCCAGCCGAGGGTCACGGACCTTCAGCCGTCCCCGGTCCGCGTCCCAGAGCAGACCGGCCGGGAGCGTGCCGGCGGCCAACGGCGTAGCGCTCATCGTTCGTCCCCGGAAATCGTCAGCCGCAGTTCCCCCGGGTAGTAGGTGAACAGGTTGCTCGCCAACACCACGTCGGAGAGTTCGCCGGCGGGGCGGAGGTGCGGAAACCGCGCCAGCACCCGGGATATGCACTCCTGCATCTCGCACCGGGCGAGGGCTGCGCCGAGGCAGAAGTGCGGCCCGTGGCTGAAGGCGAGCTGGTTGGTCGCCGACGGCCTGGCGAGGTCCAGCACGTCGGCGTTCACGCCGAAGACGGAGGTGTCACGGTTGCCCGACCCGAGCGAGACGAAGACGGTTGCGCCGGCCGGGATCGTGGTTCCACCCACCTCGATGTCGGCGGTGGCGTACTTCGCCACCGCGAACCCGGTGCCCATCTGTGCCCACCGCAGCAGTTCCTCCACCCCGGTGCCAATCAGGTCGGGCCGTTCCCGGAGCAGGGCCAGCTGGGTGGGGTTGAGGAACAGTGCGAAGAACGCGTTGCCCAACTGCACGGCGGTGCTCTCGTATCCGGCCATGAGAAGCAGGATCACCGTGGAGATCAGCTCCTCGGTGGACAGCTGTGACTCGTCCTCGTCCCGAAGCGTGATGAGCCGACTCAGCAGGTCCTCGCCGAGATCGCGACGCTTGCGCGAGATGAGCCGGGCAGCATACCGGCCGATGCCGCTGATCGCCTCGCCGTACTCGGCGAACGACGACCGCATGTCCCGCCGGGTGAGCTTGGTCGCGAGCTCCACGAACTCGGGCCGGTTCTCGACCTCGACGCCGAGCAGGTCGCCCATCACCCGGATGGGCAGCTCGTAGGCGAAGTCCGCCATCAGGTCGAACTGGTCACCCCGTGCGGCGATCCCATCCAGAATCTCTTCGACATGTTCGGCGATGCGCGGCCGCATCGCATCCGCCTGCCGCTGGGTGAACGCCTTCGCCACGATCCGTCGCCATCGGGTGTGTCCCGGCGGTTCGGAGATCGAGGACCCGAAGGTGAACGCGGGGCTCGACCGGTCGGCCTGGTATCCCGTGTCGACCCGGGCGGCGTCCGCCCGGTTGATCGAACGGCTGAAGCGGGGATCGACCAGGGCGGTCCGGACATCCTCGTACCGGGTGACCACCCAGGCCGGGTCGCCGCTGGCCAACTTCACCCGGGTCACCGGGGCGTGTTCGCGGATCCAGGCCCACTGTGGTGGCTCCACGAAGGGCCTGGTGCGCGCGAACGGGTAGGGGGTGGCGGTCACGTCCATGATCGTCCTCCGGCGTGGGGTCAGGAAACGGGATGACTCAGGGCACTGAGCCGCTGTGCCCGTTCGGCGCGGGTCTGCTGCAGCAGCTCCTGGTCCGGGGCGGTGCCGGCCCACTCGGCGAGCACGTGGTGCCCCAGGTAGCCCAGGAACGCCTCCTGTTCCGGGGTCAGACCGAGCCGGTTGTTGTGGGTATGCAGGAAACTGACCACCAGCACCCGGCGGCGGCGTGCCGGGTCGGCGTCCGGGCCGGCCAACGTCACCGCCGGCAGCACCGTCGCATCAACCGCCACCGCGGCGACGGCGGCCCGTACCGCAGTGCTGTAGCCGTCGGTCAGCGGTCGTGCGGCGAGCAGCCGCCCGGTCAGGGCGGCCACCGGGTCCCGCCGTTGCGCCAGGAGCTGCGGCCAGGTATCGAGGAACTCGTCGAAGACGTAGGGCGACCATATGAGGCAGTAGTGGCGCAGGAACGTCGCGGCTTCCGCCGGCGACAACCCCGCCGCATCGAGACCCCGCAGCATCATCGTGAAGCCCAGACCAAGCCGACGTCCGGGCCGTTCGACCACCTGCGGCAGTACGCTCAGCGCCAGGCTGGCGCTGCGGTCGAAGAACTCCTCGGCGACGGCCACCCCCGCAGGTCCACCGTACTTGTCGTACTCGGGGACGTACGGTGCCTCGCGGACGGTGCCCGGCGGATACGTGCTTCCCGTTGGAACCCCCTCCAGCGCGGCCATCGTGGGCTGTGCGATCCGCGCGAACTCGTCGAGGTCGAACGAACGGTCCTCCGGGTGGGTGCGCAGGTACCGGGTCAGCGCCCCGGCCAGGTCCGCCACGACGGAGTCGGCGACCGCCGGGGCGCACCGGACGCGTACCCGGACGTGGTGCCCGCCCTCCCAGTACCGCAGGAAGAACGCCCTGCGGACGCGGCCCTGCGCCCGCAGGGCGGTCAGCGCCGGACCCAGCCCGTCGGTCAGGAGCGCGTCCTGCCCGCCGAGCCGGTGCACGTGCAGACTGCGCCAGACGTCACCCGACATCGGTCACCCTCCGGTTGAACTCCACGAAGAACTCCTCGGCCCCGGTCGCCCCGTCCTGGTCCGCTGTCTGGGGCAGGCACTCGTGGAGCACCACGGATCCCCCGCGAAGCGCCCTCGCCTGCTTCGCGAAGACGTGGACCAGGAAGGGATTGCGCGTATCGAGGTAGTGCGGTTTGTGGAGGCGGGCGCTGCGGGCCGCCAGCGCCCACTGCCGCGTCTCGGCGAGCAGGTCCCGCTCACCGTGCGGCACCACCCGCGGTGGCACCAGCCGGAAGAACATCTGTCGCGGCAGGCCAACGGATCGACGCCAGGAGTCGAAATCCGCCAACCCGCCGACCTCGTACCGTTCGAGCTGCGCCAGGGCCGGCAGGTCGTCAACGTCGAACCGCCACGACCGGCGGTCCAGCACGAGATCACCGAGGAGCAGCCGGGGCCGCGGGCCCACGTACGGCCCGTCGGCACGCTCCAGCTGGTCCCACAGCCCGCCCCGGTACGTCCGCGTCGGCGCGAAGACGCAAAGGAACCGGTACAGCATGGGTGCCGCCGCCGGGTAGAGGAAGTTCAACGGCACCAGGTCGATCGGCTGCCCGTCACGGTCGGACACCAGCACCAGTCGGTGCCCCTGCCGGTCAGCACGCACGCTGAGGTCAGCCAGGGTCAGCGTCGCGGCACCGCCGGGTACCGCCACCGAACCCGGGTACACCAGCTCCACCGGACTCAGCCGGGGATGCAGGTTGAAGTTCAGGCCCAGCACCACCGTGAGGTCGGTCTGCCGGGGAGCGCTGCGGGCGACGTGCCGGCGCAACACCGCCGCCAGGCTCCAGCCGTCGGGGTCCTCGGGCTCCATCAGCTCACAGAAACGGGAGAAGAACACCCCTCGCCCGGTGGTCATGCCATTGACAACGGCGGTGCCGCTCCCGGCGTCGAACTGCACCCGGTACGCCGCCGAACGCCACGGTGCCACCCAGGGCGGCAGCCGGTCCACGAACGCCGCGAGGTCAGCCGGGTCCAGGATCAACCGCTCGGCCGTCGGGTCGGCGGCCAGCCGGGACCGCAGCAGGCGGAAGAAGTCCTCCCGCAGCCCGAGCACCGTGGCACTGGTGGGATCGTCCACACCGCACATCACCGCGCTGGCCGCTGCCGGCGGCAGCTCGGAGAACTGCCGGTACACCTCGACGAGAGGCACCTGCGCGGTGGCACCGAACCGCTGGACGAAGAACCCGTACAGGCCCAGCTTCTCGATCGTGGCGTCGTCCAGAACGGGGACCAGCCGCTGCAGCAGGTCCAGGTTGGCCCGGTTGGCGGCGAGCACCTGCGGCCGCCAGGACCTGGGCCGATTGGTGGTGCCGACGTCCTCGTATAGCGCCGCCCGCATCGCCTCCGGTGCCGGAGGTGGGCCGCCGCACACCTCGGCGAACCGCCGCACCAGCGCCCTGAGCTGGGCGAGCAGCTCAGTCCGATGTCGGGCCCCCGTCGCGCCGTACGTCCGTTCGATCCCTCGCAGACGTTCGAAGATCTCGGCGCACGTCACCGCCTGCGGGGTGCCGAGGCGGCGCAGCCGGACGGCGGCCTCCCCCGCCAGGTCGGTGGTCTGGTCCGGCAGCCCGAGCCCGCGGTGGCACAGCCCCAACCGGATCAGCTTCTCCACGGTGTCCCGGGCGGACGCTGCCGGCAGTCCCACGGCGACCAATCGGCCGCACAGCTCGGTGACGCTCAGATCGCCCGTTCCGAGGATCGTCGTCAGTGCCCGCACCAGGTCGGTGTGTCGGGCGACGACCACCTTGTCCGGCTCGAACCCGTCCTCAGAGCCCTCGATGGGTCGGCGGACGAAGACAGCACGGCCGTCCTGGACCCGCAGCGAGTTGTTCAACCGGACCCGCAGCAGATCGTCCGCCCCGTCGATCCGGTGCAACTGGTGCAGCATCCACATGACCAGCCCGACACTGAGCCGGACCTGGGTACGCCGAACCGCCGCCGCGGGCATCGGCTCCCACGAACCGGCGCCGATTTCGGTGAACGCGCCGAACGGCGAGGGTTTCAGTGCCACCCGGTAGGCGAAGCTGGTCACCGTGCTCTCGGCTCGGCGCGTCCGGCTGGCCTTGCGCCTGGCTTCCAACGGGTTCGCGGCGTAGGCCATCACCTCTCGGTGGACGTCCTCGCCGGACAGTTGCACCCCGCGCTGGAAGTCCTCACCCCGGGCGACCTCGGCCAACGCCTGCCGTCCTGCGGTCAGCTCCGCTGCCAGCGCCTCCTCGGCCCGGACCGCCAGCCCGTCGGCGATGCCGCGTTCGACGCGCCACTCGTCGAGCAGGCCCCCGACCGGGTCGGCGAGCAGGTCCGGGCGGGACGGCGGGGGTGGCATTCGGTCGTTGTGCACCGCCCGCCGGATCGCGAGCAGTTCCCGCCGGTGCTCGGCCGCACCGAGCGGGACTGCGGCGTACAACGCGTCGGCGAGCTTCTCGCGCAGCGGCACCCGCCGTCGGGCCGCCTCCTCCGCTTCGTCCAGCAGCGCCCAGAACCGCTCGGGCACCAGACCGCGCAGCGCGGGCAGTCCCAACGTGCCCCGCCGGAACAGCATGTACGGGCTGAAATCACCGGTCATCGGGGCCTCACCGCCACCTCCCACTCGTCACCGGCATGTACGGCTCCGACACAGATCTGTGCTTGCGTGCCGCCGTCCTGCCCGTCCAGGCCGTACGCCGCGTCCACCGCACCGGCGTCGAACCCGAGAAACGGATGGTTGCCCAGGTTCACGGCCGTCGCGGCCAGGACGGTGGCTTCCAACGCCACGCCCACCGCCAGCTGCTGGGTGCGGTAGTGCCGGGCCGACCGGCACCCCTGGCGGGGGGAGGCGACGACATGCACGGTGAAGGCCGCCAGTTCGGCGTTCACGCTGCTGCCGAACAGGGCGGACTGCAGGCGGGGACCGATTTCGGGGTCGGGGCACCGACCGGCCGGGGTGAGCACATCCGGACGGTATGCGTACCAGCCGGTCGGCACGCCCCGCACCCGGTGTGCCGCCACGAACAGTCGGACGTCCGGCACAGCCGGGTCCGCGCGGCCGCGCAGCAGCACGCCGGCGGCCTCGGCGCAGCGCAGCACGGTGGACAGCTGCGCCGGATCGGCGGGCCGGCCGGTGAACGCGCGGCCGCCGGAGCGGCGACGCACGAGGACCCGGGGGTCGTCGAGGTCCACCGGCGTTGCCGCAGGCAGCGCCACCGACCCGGCGCGGACCGGCACCTCCGACCCGGCGCGGACCGGCACCTCCGACCCGGCGCGGACCGGCACCTCCGACCAGACACGGACCGGCACCGGGTCCGGCGGCAGCGCTTGGGCGCTCACCTGGACGAGGTCGAACAGCGGGGACCGTTTGACGCGCCGGGACCGTTCCCACAGGCGGGGTGCCTCGCCCGGAGCCGGACCGGCCCGTCCTGCCCCGCCGGCCGCCTCCGCAGGGCCGCAACCGACGACGGCGTACGTGCTCTCGGTCCGGCCGTCCAGGCCGACGGCGGCGTTGACCATGGCATCGACGAAGTCGGTACGGACGAGGGCCGCCCCGAACTCGGTCTCGGCCAGCCGGAGCAGCCGACCGAGCACGACGCCGACGTCGACGGAGCCGAGTCTGAAGGAGAAGTTTCCGTACTTGTAGAAGTTCTTCCAGAAGCGGCTGGTCAGGATCAGCATGACGGGCGGCAGGGCGGCCTCGGGCGGGAGCCGCAGACCCGCACGCAGCAGACGGCTCGGTCGGTCCGCCGGCAGCGCGAGCAGTTCCATGCGGTACGGGTCGACGTACCAGAGCCGATCGGTGCGGGTGCACAGGACGTACACCTCGGTGGGGTGCATCGCACCGCCGGACGGCACGGCGCGACGCAGAGTGGCCCGCGGACCCCGTACCGCGGTGACCGCGACCGATCCACTTAACACCCGGGCCAGTGGCCCGTCCGGCGGCACCCGGCTTCCGCCCTGGTACACTTTCACCGGCCACGGCCCGTCCGGGTAGTCCACCCGCCACTCGGGTGCGTTGACCGACTGCGGATCCTCACGTAGCCGCCGCAGGTGCTCGGTGATCCGGTCAGGGGAAGGGGTGCGGTACATCCCCCACCTCCTCTCCGCCGGCCAGTTGACTGCGGTAGGGCAGGTCCGAGCCGTCGGTGAGGCGCGGCAGCCCTTCGGTACGCCGGTTCAGATGGCCGAAGGTCATCGGCACCAGGCCGGGCACGATCACCCGGGTGCAGTGCAGCCCGTTGCGGGCCAGCTCGGGCATCGTCTGGTTGACGACCAGCACGTCCAGTCCGACGGCCAGCAGGTCACCGACAGCCTGATGCAGATCGCCCCGAATGTCCGGGTCGTGCACCGCGACGGTGGCCGCGACCTCGTCCAGCGCAACGGTCGGCTGGGCGGTGTCGAGCAGGAACGAGTAACGGTCGCGTGCCTCGGGCAGGGCTCCCACCAGGGAGTGGTCCTCCATCCGCCGGACCAGCGTCGGATCGGCCAACATCCGTAACGCCTCCGGCCGCCGACGCGGATAGCTGTGCCGGGTGGCCAGGATGCTGCCGATGAGTTCGTGGAGTCCGCCGGCGACAGCCTGCCGTGGATCCGGGTGGGCCCCGGAGCCGGCAAGAAGAGCCGGCCCGTCGCCTGGCTGCGATCGGCACGCCACCAGCCAGAACGTCGGCAGTCGGTACTCCATCGTAGACTGGAAGCAGCGTACGTCGAAGCCGGTGAACAGTTTCGCCTTGCGCAGCAGCGCGCCCAGTTCACCGTCGGTGGGCAGCTCCACTTCCGGCAGGGCCAGGCGTCGGTACCAGGTGAGCAGGAACGAGTCGCGTTCGGCTACCTCTCGCAGGCCGTGCAGGACTGCTTCCTCGACAGAGTTGCCAAGAGCGCATCCGTTGGAGGTGTCGTAACAGAACGACACCTCCTGGTCGTGCCGCGGCCCCCAGAAGGCGGACCGTTCGGGCACCAGGACCGGGCCTCCCGTCCGGAACGAGTACGCCCACACCCAGTCGACGACGATGTCCGGATCGAAGGCCCGGTACCGGAAGCCCTCCCGGGCGTACGAACTCGCGGGGTGCACGCCGAGCCGGGGTGGGTGGAGGGCCCGGTCCGCGACATCGGCGTAGGCCGCGCGCACCGGTGCCCGCCGACCGCCCCGATGCAGGCCGGCGTAACGCTCCAGACCCTCCAGCACGGCGATCGTGCGGCTGTCCGCGTAGCTGCGGGCCCGGCCGATGGCCGGCTCCCGCCGTCCCCAGCGGGTGGTCAACTCGACGGAGCAGGCCCCGTACGGGCTCTGCAGGTCCTGCCGGAGCTCCTTGAACAACCCCAGGCCCTGAAACAGGTAGTCCGTGCCGAGGGTGGCGACGTCCAGTTGCCGGGTACGCAGGGTCTCCGGCGCCAACTTCGGCAGTGCGGTGCCGGTCGGGGTGAACGACGGCAGCGTCGACGACGCCGGCCGGCCGCAGCCGGCGCAGGTCGAATCGGGCAGCAGGACCTGAGGCTCGGCCGTCCCGGCTTCGGTGTCCAGCACGAGCACCCGCCCCGGGGCCAGCAGTGCGCCGCCCAGGGCAGCCTGGGCGTAGCGTTCGACCATTCCCAGCGCGGCCGGACGCAACGACCAGGTCCGGGTGTCCCGGCCCGACGACTCCGGCATCTTCTCGCCGTCCAGGTCCGGGCCGAACGGAGAGTTCGCCACCCGGATCACCAGGCAGCGGGGGCAGCCGGATCGGCTGGGAATCCACATCGGCCCCACGTACACCAGGGCGCGCCACGTGCCTACGAACAGCAGAGACTGGCCGAGCCCGACGCATTCCACCATCGTGTCGTGATGGCTGTCCACATCGCTGAGCTCGGCGACCAGGAGCCGGATCCCTGTGCCCTGGCCGGCTGGCCAGGTCAGCCGCGCCGCGAGGTGGCGGGCCAGGAAACCGACGCCGACCACCTCCACCGGTGCCACCACCGTCGTCGTCATGCCGGCACCCCCGCAACGGCCACCACGAAAGCCTGTCCGTCGAGAAAGCCCAGCAGATGACCGAGGTCGAGGCCGTCCGCCCACCGGGTCCGCCGGTCGAGCCAGGCCAGGGCCTCCGGCCAGGTACGCACCGGCGGGGCGAGATGGGCGGCCCGGACCACCCCCTCGTCAGCAGGGGACACCAGGCCGTCCGCCACCGCCCGCAGCAGCGCGTTGTCCCGGGCATGACCGGCACTGAGACCCTGGCCGGTGACGGTCCCCGTCCCGGTATCGAGCACGACCCGGACGAAACCCGTCACGTCGTCGGTCACGGCGGTCGTCCGCCAGGAGCCACGGGTGGCGACTTCGCCGGCGAGGAACGTACCCACCGGTCCTGTGACCTCGTCCACGGTGGGGAAGGCGCGGGCCGGCACCACCTCCGCCGGGGCGGCTTCCGCGACGGCGAGCCGGGCCCGGTAGAGGGCCTCCGCCCGGGACCAGCCCGCACCGACGTACCAGCCCTCGGCGGGCAGCCCGGCGGGGCCGACCAACTCTCGGGCCAGCTGTTCCCACGCTGCCAGGACGACCTGGTTGCGGGCCTCCCTGGGGGACACCGCGCGGCAGACGATCCGGACGACGCGGGGCACCAAGACACTGCTGTCGAACCGGACGACCCGGCACACGCTGCCCGCCAGCGGAACCTGGTCGATGTTCTCCTCACCGAGGGCCAGCACCGGCCCGACGACGGGGTCGGTCCACCCGGCGCAGGCAGCGACGATCCGGTCCGCGACGGCGAGGACGTCGGCAGTGTCCTCAGGGGTCGGAACATCGGGACGGACCAGATCCTGCTCGTCTGCGGTGGGCTCCGGTCGGATGCCGTACGCGGTGCGCCGTGCCGCCGGGTCCGGCCCGTGCGACGCGCAGCGCGGGTGTCGGCGCGGCTGGTGGGACCGCACCACCGGGGCGATCGGTTCGACGGTCGTGATCCGCTCGAACACGGGCTGCGGCACTCCGGCGAGGACGGTGAAGGCGTGCTGCGCCAGGTGCAGTGCGGCGATCGCGGCGGGCGCCGCTGCCATCGGCAGTGGCTGACCGGTGGTCGCCACCGCCCGAGCCGCCGTCCAGCGGTGCACGCAAGCCCAGCAACTGCGGGAGCCGCCGGGCAGGGCCACCGTGAAGTCGCCGCATCGGCCGAGAACCGACAGGAGCCGGCCCTGGTCTCGCAGCCGGGCCTGGACGTCGGCGAGGTGGGCGACCGCCACCGGATCGTCGTCCGCCTCGTCGGCCAGCAGCACCATCGGCGCGTTCAACTGCTCCGCCCGGTCGACCAGCTCCAACGGCTGGACCTGGTCGACCTGGTGGACGTCGTACCGCACCTGGTCGTCCCGTCGTTCGGCCGCAGTGAGGACCTGCGCGACCCGCTCGTCGTCCGACTTGCCCGCCACGACGTGCAGTCGGGCCAGCCCGAAGTCGGTCAGCGCGCCGAGCAGCGCGGTGAGCGCAACGCCGCTACCGGCCACGAGCAGTGGTGCCGACCGGGCGCGGTGGAACCGCGCCACCGGCCGGTCCTCCGCGTGCAGGTCGAGGAAGTCCAGCTGGGCCGGGTAGAGCCGGCGGAGCTGGTCCGCCACCGGCTCCGCCGGATGCCGGACGTCGGCGAGGAAGCCGTTCGCATCCAGGGTCGCGACCAGCTCCAGCACAGAACGGCGGGCCGCGTCGGGCAGCCCACACACCAAATCGTCCAGCGTGCGTTCGCCGTCGAGGTTGCCGAAGACGGCGGCGACGAGCCGGTACGCGCCAGATCCGCGGATGGTGAACGAACCGGAGTTGTTACTGAGCCGTACTCCGTCAGGGCGTCGCACGAAGAACGCGTCCGGCCGGACGCGGAACCGCCGCGAGTCGGATGCCGTCATCGCAACTTCCCGTGAGCGTTGTAGGCGGTACCGGCCGCCTGCTCGGCGAAGACCTCGATGCCGACCGGCCGTTCCAGCTCGTCGAGTTCCAGGCAGTGCGCCCGGACAGCGGCCGGGTCGACGTCGCCGACGATCCGGGCGACGAGCCGCTCCAGGCCGGAATCGCGTCGCTCGACCAGTACCCGCACGTCCGACACACCGGCCAGTCGCAACAGGTGCCGTTCGATCGCCCGGGGGTAGATGAGCACCCCGTGCAGCTTCTCGCCAGCGTCGACCCGGCCCTCCAGGCACAGGTTCCCGGCGGCGTCGAACCGGCCGTAGTCCATGCCCTCGACATGGTCGCCCATGGCGTGCGGCGGTGTCCCGGGGCGCCAGAGATAGCGGCAGCAGTCCGGTCCGGCCACCGCGACCCTGCCCACCCCCCGCTCGTCCGGCTCGTCGATCCACACGGTCTTACCGAGAATGGGCTGACCGACGTGCTGGTTGTGGCCGGGATCGTGGTCCACGGTGACGGCCCCGGTCTCGGCCGTCCCGTACAGGTTGGCCAGCGAGACCCCCCGGAACCGGTCCCGGATCAGGTCGACCCGGGTCTTGGTGACATGGCCACCGCCGAGAAAGAGGCGGACATGCCGCATGTCGACGGGTGCTGCCGTGCCGACACAGGCCGCAGCGGTCACCGCCGGCACGCTCAGCACGAAGGTTTCGCGCGACGACTCCGACACCGGCGCCCAGTGGTGTGTCGGGAAGACGACCATGTCCCGCTGCAGGAACAGGCCGGGCAGGACGACCATGAAGAACGCCGCCGAGAACTGCAGCGGCAGGCAGGTGGCGAGAACCGCCGGGGTGCGCCCGTCGAACGCTGGCTGGAGCATCGCCCGCTCGTAGTGCAGTGCGACGAGTTCCCAGGCGTCGGCGTGACCGATCGCGATCCTCGCGGCCCCGGAGCTACCGGAGGTGGCCACGCCCCAGTGCGGGCGGCCGGTGGGACCGGGCACGGGCGGATCGATCTCGTGCAGACCGGGCGCGAGCTGCCGGCGCGTACCGCCGACGGTGCCGGGGGTCGCCCACAGCAGGGTGGTGTCCGGGATCGACGCCACCGCGAGCAGCGCCGCCATGGATGCCAGGCCCACGGACGGATCGACCAGGTAGGCCCCGCCCGGCCGGATCCCGGCGACCCGGTGGGCCGCGAGATCCCGCCAGCTTGCGTGTTCGCCGCCCCAGTACACCCCGGTGGTGGCGGACGGTGCGGTCAGGAAACGGTGGAATGCTGCTTGACCCATGCCACCCACCCCTCGATGGTCAGCGGCCCGTCCTCGGAGGGCGTACCGTAGCCCTGATTCGTCAGGTACGTCCGGATGACCACCGACTCCAGCGAATCGAGGGTGCGTCGGGGGTCCTCCTCCTGCACCAGATCGCAGAGCTGGGCTCGCACGTCATCGCTCACTGCCGTGCTCCTTCCGCCAGAACGCCTCGACGGCGCTGTTGAACTCGTCCGGCGCGTCGTGGCTGGCGATGTGTCCCGCGCCGTCGACGACATGTCCGTGCACCCGTGGTCCGTACCGATCCGCGTCGCGAGCGGCCGCCAGCTCCACCGACTTGAGCGTCCCGTTGATCAGCAGCGTGTCGGTGTCCAGCGCGGCCAAGGCCTCCGGACGGACCAGCGCGGTGTCCTCGTACGCCCGCTCGATGTGTTCGGTGAAGGCGGCCAGCGTCGCCCGCCACCGGGTGCCGTGCAGGCGGTCGTACTCGGCGATCAGGGCGAGGTCCGCCTCCACCAACGTGCCGAATCCCGCGAGCAGGGTGACGAAGACGTCCCGCCGCAGGCCGGGCGCGAAGCCGGTGAGCACCAGCGAGTCGACCAGGTCCGGACGACCGGCAGCGCACCGCACGGCCAGCGGTCCGCCGAGGTACGACGCGGCGACCAGCCGTCCGGGGCCACCGAACCGCTCGATGATCGTCGTGACGTAGTTCAACGCGGTGTCGAGGTAGTCGGGGCCAGCGTCAAGGCGGCACCGGCCATGCCCGGGAAGGTCGACAGGTACCACCCGGTACCGCCCCTCCCATGCCCGGATCTGCCCGCTGAAGTGTCCGTACCCGGTGCCCAGCAGCCCATGCAGCAGGTACACGGGCGGCTGGTCGGCCCGCCGGTTCAACCGATCGCGACGGTCGGCACGCCAGCTGGGTCGACGAAGTGCTCGACCTGCATGCCATTGGCCTGCAACCGGCTGAGGATGTGCCGAGGGCGGCGAAGGTCGGCGACGAGGAACTGCGAGGTGTTTGCGTCGTTCTGCGCCTGGGTGCCCGCACGGTACGGTGCCACGTCCGGGCTACCGGGGCTGAAGACGCCGGCCAGGCCGACGGCCTTGTCCTGGAACTCCTGCGGCTCCCGGGTGGTGAGTACGAGCCGCTGCTCCGGGCACGTGAACGCGACGACCGCGAGCATCCGCAGGTAGTCGTCGTCGTTTACCCGGGTGGTGTCGCGGGAGGCGTTGGCGGGGCGCATCCGCGGTAGCGACAGATCGACCACCGCGCCGCGGTCGTGCAGGTGGGCACCGTGCGCGACGAGGTCGACGAGTTCGGCGGCCAGATCGTCGTGCAGGCCCACCAGTACGCCTGGGTTGACGTACCGGAAACCGGCGTCGAGCCAGCGGTCGAAGGAGACGACTCGGCGATCGAAGTCGGCCTTCGGCACCTCCTGCGGCGTCCGGCCCATGAACCGCTTGTACGTCTCCCGGTCGTAGGATTCCTGGAAGACGCACATGGTGACGGGTTCGGAGGGACGGATCCATTCGCCGAGGACGTCGATCTCGTCCGGCTCCATGCTGCCGATGTTGAAGTAGATACGCTCGAAGCCCATGTCCAGTGCCGCCCGCATGGCCCAGCCAATGCGGAACGCCGTGCTGAGCCGCGTGTACTTGTCCTGGTACTCGCCGGTCAGCAGGCCCACGCCACGAACGCCTTCATGGGTGTAGAGGATGTCGAGCTGTTCGAGGATCTCGTTACGGCCAGAGAACTTGCGTTCCATCCGGGTGTTGCCCTTACGCATCGAGCACATCTTGCATTCGGAGTCGCAGTGGTTGGTGGTGTAGAGCGGTACGAACGTGTGCAGCCGCGGCTCGCGGGCCGCGCACCGGGCCTCGGCTGCGGCGAGGAGTTCTTCTGTGGAGATCGTCCGGTCCTGCCACAGGGCCAGTGCGACGGCGGGCCGGCCGGCGGTGGGCACCTGACCGACGGGCAGCGCCAGCGCGGCCCTCGCGTCGATCGTCTCGGCCTCCTTCTGCACAGCACCGAAGTCCGGTTTTACGTAGTCCGATGTGGCTGTGCCGCTCTGATCCCTCACGACTTCCCCTTCCGACAGTCGGTGGCGGCGCAATTTCCCGTTGACAAACGACGTACGAGAATTTACGCATCCCACTGGGTGGCCTCAGCGAGGCTACCTCCGCAGAGCCATGAGACGCAACCACGCTTGACAATGCGCATAAACGCCGGTAAAAGCTCGTCGATTACCCAGACCCGAAGGGCTCCAGCTGCGAGGACAGACCAGGACCATGGCCGTACTTGACGTCGCCGATGGTGCCTGTAGAGCCGGATCATAACGGGGTTTTAGCATCTTTGTAGGCAGGATCTACTTTGCCAAGAATTGTTTGGCAAACCTTGACAGGGCCGCCCGTCGATCCATAACTTCAGCCTCGGGGCCACATCCGGAACCACTTTCAGAGAAAGAGGTGGCGAAATGGAGAACGAACTCTCGACGCTCGACATCGACGACCTGGAGATCTCGGAGTTCCTGGACGAGAGCCGGCTCGAGGACAGCGAGGTCGTCGCGAAGGTCATGTCGGCGTCCTGCACCACCTGCGAGTGCAGCTGCAGCTGCTCCTCCTGATCACCCTCGACCGCCTGGGTCGGCCGGCAGCGGCCGGAGATTCGGCGTAGAGAACGCTCGCACGGCTGAGCGTGTCCCGTGGTCGACGGCCCCACCGCCACGGGACACGCTCGGACGGCGGCCAACCCGCAGACGCTTGAAAGGACCGGCTGATGAGGACCGCCACCGCCGCCGACAACCAGCTCGGCCTTCCCAGCAGCACTGCGGACAGGCGCGTCCTGCTGCTGTATGTGCACGTACCGTTCTGTCACTCACGCTGCACGTTCTGCGACTGGGTGCAGGCGATCCCCAACAAGGACCTCCTCCGCAAGCCCGGCGACTCCGTCCGTGAGAGGTACATCGACGCGCTCTGCCGGGAGATCGGCGAGCGCGGTGCCGAGCTGGCCGAGACCGACGCCCTGTCGTACGTGATCTACTGGGGTGGCGGCACCGCCAGCAGCCTCGACAACGACGAGGCCACCCGCGTCATGACAGCCCTACGGAACGCGTTCGATCTCAGCACCGTCGCCGAGGCCACGATCGAGTGCAGTCCCGACACCGTCGACGCGGAGAGGCTGGCCTTCTTCCGGAAACTCGGCTTCAACCGGGTGTCCAGCGGTGTGCAGTCGTTCGACGACGATCGACTGCGGCGGCTGGGCCGCCGGCACAGCGCCGACCAGGCCATCCGGCTCACCCACGCCGCCCGCGAGGTGGGGTTCGACGACGTGTCGATCGACATCATGTCCGGGTTTCCGGATCAGCGACTCGACGAGCTGCGGTACACGGTCGACAAGGCGCTGCAACTGCCGATCAACCATCTGTCCCTCTACTCGTTCCGCCCCACACCTGGCACGTTCATGCGACGTCGGATGGACCCCGAGGAGAAGCGCGGCTACCTCCGCGACCAGAAGCACCTGTTCACCCAGGCCCGCCGGCTCATCACCGCCGCCGGGCTGAGCGAATACGCGTCCGGCTACTTCGGGAAGGTGTCGCCGTTCGCGGCGATGTACTTCCAGCTGCGGGCCGATACGGTCGGCTTCGGCTCCGGGGCGATATCCCTGGTGGATCAGCGGTTCCTGGCGCATCGCAAGGGCCTGCTGCACAGCTACGTCGACGCCCCCACCAGCTTCGACATCGCGGTCCCGGCCAGCCAGGACCGGGTCCTGATCTCGTTCCTTCAGGCCGGCCTGGCGATGTTCGACGGCATCCTGCGCGACGAATGGCTCGTCTCCACCGGCACGGACCTCGACGAGGTACTCACTCGTCCAGCCATCGCGCCGCTGACCGACTTCCTGCGGGGACGGGGTCTCATCTGCGACGAACGTGGCATCCGGTTGCCGGTACGCAACGTGGGAGTGACGCTCATCGAGCTCGCCTTCGAGATGGCGATGTCCCAGCCGGAGTTGGCGTGACCGACGCCGATTGCCGATGGTGGGAGCTGGAGCTCGTCGTCGCGGCGGACCACTGGTGCGCGACCGTCGTCGAGATGGGTGAGCCGCTACTGCGTGCGGCCTCGGACGGCGCGGTACCGATCGCCGACCCCGTACTCATCCGTGACGTCACCGCACACGGGTCGCCCGCGCTGTATCTGCAGGCACGGGCGGCTTCCGGCGATGACCTGGCGGAGGTCTACCGGGCGGTGCGCGGCAGCTTCCAGCACGTGTCGCCGGCCGCCGCCGACGCGACCGTCGACCCGGCGTACCCGACGGCGCGCGATCGCACGGACCACCGGCTCGTCGCGACCCCCGACACCGCGGTGGTACGCCCCGCCAGCCTGGTCCCGCTTGCCGGCCCGGTCTTCGACGGACCGGCCCTGCCCGCCCTCACCCGCACCTTCCTGCGACAGGTCGGACCGGTCCTGATCCAGCTGGCCGCAGCCGGCCGTCGGCAGCGGCAAGCTCTCGTCAAGGAAGCCCTGTCCGTCATGGCCGCGCAGCTGGCGGCGCAGGGACCATCGGCCGCGCCCGGCGCCTCGGAGCTGCCACTCAACGGTGTGCCGGTAGGCTTCGTCAGCTTCCGGTCCCACGCCGAGGCGTTCCTCAGCACCTGCCGTGATCCGACCGCCGCACGGGCGTCGATGGACGAGCGCTACCAGCGTGCGCGATCCGTCGTGGACACGACGGTCAAGGGCGTCCTCCGGGCTGCTGACGCCGGGCTGCTGACCGATGGTCCGGCGGGGTTGTGGTACCGGACCGCCCGGGCGGCGAGGCAGGAGTTCGAGGCGGCCTTCCGGTCGGGCGTGGTGCGGGTGGCCGCACCGGTCGATCCCCGTACGCACGACAACGACCTGGCACGGAGCGGGTTTCACCGCAGGGCGGCAGCCTCCGAGGCACTCCAACGGTACGTCCAGAGCGACCCGGCGTTCCTAGCGGTTCGCCTGTGTACCAGCCTGCTCTATCTCGGACTGCACACGGCCGGCCTGACCATGGCGGAGCGGTACCTCCTGTGTTACCTGGTCAGCCGCAGCTGCGAGACGCTGAGTGGCACCGATGCACTGTCGGTCCTGGAAAGTCTGTCGTCAGCGTCCCCGGCGACCTATCCGACGTCCACCGGCCGGTGAGGCCGCGGCTCGGGCAGCGGGACGGACTCGACCGTCAGGAGCGGGTGTCCGGCTCAATCTCCGCCATCGGAATGACCGGCGCGTCGGCACCGGGGGCGTACTCCCTGGGCCGGCCGAGCGGCACTGCCGCAGGACCTTGGTACGCCAGTCCGAGGCCGGCCATCAGCTCGCCGACCGCGCTGACGCCCTCGACCGCTGCTTCGACCGAGAAGTACTCCCTCCTGGTCGGCCGGTAGCCGATCAGCTCCCCTACCCGGGACACGGCCGGCGGTCTGCCGTACGCGGACTCCTCGTTGTCCCACAGGTAGACCGCGCCCCAGAGCTCACCCTCCGGGCCGGTCGAGGAGATCCAGACCTTCTGGCGTAGCCCGGGGATCCGTGAATAGGCATCGACAGCGTAGTCGCGAAGGTGTTTCCGCAGTGACGTGACCGTCTGTTCCGATTGGGAGAGATCCCACAGGATGATGGAGCAGTAAAGACCCTTCGCCGCCACGGCGTCCTCCTCGACAAAATACAGTCACCAATGATCCTAGAAGACAGGAGGGCGAACAGACAATGCCGTGAGGCGATCGGAAATCCCCCCGTCACGACCACACGTCGGATCGCCCTGGAAATCACCTAAGATCTCGGTCATATTTCGCTATAGTCGCGTTCATTTGGACCCGACCAGGAGACCGTCCAGGCGGCCCACACCACCCTGCCAATGTCAAGAATCCGCAGGTGAGGGGGGAACTATCGGGTACACGAGCAGGCACCTTAGCCATCGACCATCGCCGTGATGTCTTGCGGATCAGGGATGGCCGGGTTATGTTGTGATTCACTGGCGGGCGGCCCGTACTCTCGTCCGTTACAGGGATTCATGACCAGCGGACCAATCCTCCTGTCAGCGGAGTTTGAAATGAGCACCGAAACGGAAGGCACCTCAGCGGACGGCGGCGCTCCGGGACACGCCGGTTCAGGTTCATCGGCCGAGCCTGCGCCGACGTATCCGTTCCCACCCGAATGCCCGTTCCGCCTCCCGCCGGCTCTGGGTCGGCTGCGCCGCGAAGCCCCAGTCGCTCAGGTCCGACTTCCCACCGGCACACCCGCATACCTGGTCAGCAGCTACCAGCATGTTCGGCAGGTGCTGACCGACGAACGGTTCAGCCGGCGGCCGGTGCGTGCCCGGGCCGTCGACGGCCAGGCTGGTGGGTCCCCCGAAGGCCGTGCCCGGCCCGCCGCACCCGCCTTCGACTTCGGGCTGTCGATCGCCGATCCGGCGGACCACGCCCGCTGGCGCCGGCACGTCAACCAGGTGTTCAACGTCCGGCAGGCCGAAGCCATGCGACCCCAGGTCGCACAGCTCGTCGAGGAACTGCTCGACGAGCTGGCCAGGACCCCGCCGCCGGTGGACCTGATGGAGCGCTTCGCCTTCCGCCTGCCGCTGCGGGTGTTGTACGCGCTGTTCGAGGTGCCCGACGACATCCGTCCCGCCTTCGAGGAGTGGGCGGCGTCTCTGCTGGACAGCGGTGCGTCGATGGCGGCCTTCGGTGCTGTGATGTCCCGCCTGCACCGCGCCGCCGTCGAGCTGCTCGGCGTCCGCCGGGCCCGGCCCGGCGACGGTCCACTGTCCCAGTTGATCCGACAGCCGGGTGAACTCACCGACGACGAGCTGGTCTCCACGGTGCTTCTGCTGGCGGTCGCCGGTTACGAGACCGTGGCGACCCAGCTCGGCAACGGGCTGCTGGCGCTGTTCCAGCACCCCGCCGAGCTGGCCCGGTTGCGGTCGGGTGAGGTGGCGCTCGACGATGCCGTCGAGGAGATTCTCCGGTACGCCCAAGCCAGTACCGGCTTTGCCGGCATGATGTACGCCACCTGCGACGTCACCGTCGCCGGCGTCGTGGTCCCGGCGGGCGCGGCGGTGCTGGTGTCGATCGACTCGGCAGGCCGCGACGAGCTGCGGCTGACGGCCCCCGAGTCGTTCGACCTCTGCCGTGGGTCGGTCGGCAGCCACCTCGTGTTCGGCGCCGGTGCCCACTTCTGCCTGGGCGCGCCGCTGGCCCGGGTCGAGCTGCAGGAGTCCATCGGCCGGCTATTCGGCCGGTTTCCCGCACTCGCGCTGGTCACTCCGGTGGCGGACGTGGCCATCGCCAGCAATCGGTTCAACCGCAGGCCCGCCCGACTCGAGGTGCGGCTACGGCCTCACGACTGAACTGGACGGATGCCGTGGGCCCCGGCTCCGGCCCCGCCCCCCTGGGGCGACGCCGGGGCCGGGGCCCACGGCGTCGGAGAGCCGCTCAGGACTCCCTACGCCAGTACACGCCGCACCGGTCGATGGTGATCAGTTCCGGCTCCGGCTCGCCGGTGGCCTTGAGATAGTCGTGCACGGCCTGCCGGCACTCGTCCAGGAAGTGGTAGTCGTCCACGACGACGTACCCGCCGGGCGAGACCCGGGGATACAGGTGTTCCAGGGTCAGGTACGTGGAGTCGTACAGGTCGTTGTCGACCCGCAGGATCGCCAGTCGTTGCACCGCTGCGGTCGGCAGCGTGTCGGCGAGCCATCCAGGTAGCAGTCGGACCTGCTCGTCGAGCAGGTCGTACCGGCGGAAGTTCTCCCGTACGTCGTCGGCTGAACCGCCTCGGAGGAACAGCGCCTTCATCGCCTCGGCGGCCTGCCGGCGTCCCTCGTCGGCCTCGCCGGCCAGCTCGGGGTACACGTCGCGCAGCTGGTACCGGGCTTCGGCGGGAGGTTCCGGGAAGCCCTGGAAGGAGTCGGCCAGCCACACCCGGCGGTCCGCGACGCCGTACGCCTTGAGCACACCGCGCAGGAAGATCATGGCACCGCCGCGGCCGACTCCGGCTTCGAGGAAATCCCCGGGTACGCCATCGCGCAGCACCCGCTCGGTGAGCTCGCGCAGATTGTCGAGCCGGGCGAAGCCGACCATCGTGTGCGCCTGGCTCGGGCAGTCGAGCCCGTCGACACGGGCCTCGAGATCGAACGGTGTCTGCGGCACCCACGGTGGAGAGATCGGCGGGTCCTGGTAGATCACGTTCGTCACGCAACGCTTGAGTAGATCCAGGTAGAGCTGGACCGGGCCGTCGTGGTGCGCCCCCGTTGGCGGGAGGTCTGTCACGGATGGTTCCTTCCTCGGCGACGTGGGTGTGCCGGGTCAGCCGGCGCGGCGGAGACCGTTCGGTGCGGTCCAGTGCTCGCCCTCGGTCTTGATGAACCAGTCGACCGTCTCGGCCAGGCCGTCGGACAACTCCCGCAGGGAGCCGGGATCGATGCCGATGCTGCGCAGCGTCTGTGCGTCCGCTCTGACCGGCACCTGCGGGTCCTCGCCCGGTCGCATCGGCAGGTCGACGATGGGAACCCGGCTGAAGCCGCGGTCGGCGGCCAGGCCGATCGCGATCTCGGCCAACTGGCGGATGGTGGCCGACCGGACCGGACCCACTTCGACCACGTCGACGACATGTCCGGCCGCCACCGTCTCCAGAGCGGAGACCAGGGCACGGGCGACGTCGCCGACCCACACCATGTCCGACACCTGGTGCCCACCGCCGTACAACTCGACAGGCATGCCGGACAGTGCCCGGCACACGACGGCCGGGGTGATCTTCCGGACCTTGCTCGACCCGAACGGCGCGGCCGTGAGCTGACGCGGCCCGTATGCGTTGACTACCCGTACGCTGCTGACCCGGGTAGCGCGTTCCACGCCGTACATCCGGACGAACCGTTCAATGGTCGTCTTGGTGATCGAATACGAGTTGTTCATGGTGTGGTTGCCCACACAGATGTAGATGCCGGGCAGGTCGTACTGGGTGATCGCCTCGAGAAAGTTCAGTCCCCCGAATATGTTGATCTCAGCCGCGGGGCGCGGGTTGCCGATCGTCTCCTGTGTGCCGAGAACGGCGGCCAGGTGGATGACGGCGTCGCAGTGGGCCGCCAGTTCGAGCATCGCGGTTGCGTCCCGGACGTCGCCGAGCATCACCTCCCAGGGCGGAGCCGTCACTCGGCGGTGGCGGTCGAAGGCCACGGGTTCATGGCCCCGCTGTGCCAGCTCCTCGCAGACGTAGGTGCCGATGAACCCACAGGCTCCGGTCACTCCGACCTTCATGGCGGTCCTTTCGAGTCCGACTGATGCTCACGGCCGATCGGGTCCGGTCACCGGGCCGCAGCCGCGACATGCGAAAGCAGGTCGCCGGCCAGACGGTCCAGCGGCGGCAGGGCCCGCATCCACCGACGCAGGTCTGTGGTGCGGGTCCGGTAGCCGGGGTCGCTCAGGACGGTGGCCACGGCCGCGCGTAGCGCCGCCGTGGTGACGGTGTCGGCGTCCACCTCCAGGGCCAGCCCGAGCTGAGCCAGGCGCGCTGCACTGGCCGGGTGGTCGCCGAACAACGGCAGGGTCACCATCGGTACGCCGGAGTCGATGGCCTCCCGGACACCATTGAACCCTCCATGGGTGATGAAGAGATCACACAGAGGCAGGAGTTGGCGCTGCGGGACGAACGACTCCAGCCGTACGTTGGCAGCCCGTGCTCCGTCCCACCCGGCTGGATCCTGATCCGATCCGATCGCCACCACGGCTCGCACCGGGAGCTGCCCCAGCGCCTCGACGGCGGCGTTGATGAGGTCGACGGCCCGCGGGTCGAAGCGTGGCGCGTTCATCCCCAGGCTCATCAATACGACGGGCCCCTCGCCGTCGGGCAGGCAGACGTCGACGGCGGCAACCTGTTCCTCCTGCTCGTCCGCCACGGACGGGCGGTAGTAGGAGGCGCCGGGCCAGCGCAACTCGGCCGGGTAGAAGGCGGCCGGGACCAGTCCCACCCGGAACGGTCGTACCGGGTGCCAGGGATCCTCGGTCGCCGGCAGATCGACCTCGGCGCGCAGCCGATTGAGCTCATCGAGGGCGCCGGGCCGGGCGCACGGCGAAAGCGGCGCTATATCCACTGTGGCATATGGCAATGCCAGGGATTCGGCCGCCAGGTAGCCGCCCAGTTCGGTGCACTCCCGTAGGACGCAGGTGGGTCGCCACTGCCCGAGCAGTTCGATGATCTCGGTCGCCTGCCGACCGGTGTACGGGGTGACGAAGGGATGGGCGGGTGCCAGCGGCATCCCGGCCCCGGCCGGACGCGGGACCGCCGGTGTCGGGGCCTGTACACCGGCAACGACGGCGGCCCGGGCGCTGAGCAGTTCGTCTATCGTCCGCATGCTCGGCACGGTCAGCGTGTGGAACCCCGCCGCCTCGATCAGATCGCTGACCCCGGGGCCCGACACGACGGCCACCTCGTAACCGGCGCGCCGGGCGACGCGGGCCACCGACAGGGCACCGACCAGGTGGCTGGGATTCGGGTGGGTGGTGACGGCCACGCGCATTTCAGAACCCCACCCTCTGGGGTGCGGACGCTCCGCCGTCGGCGTAGAGCTTGGAGTAGACCGCCCGTAGACCGGCGTTGTACCGCTGCCAGTCGCCCGGTGTCATGGTGACGCCGGCAGCGGCGTACCGGCCGAGTCGGACGGTGCCGCTGGCCTCGATGCCCGGGCGGGTGGCCACCGCATCCGCCACCTCCCCGGCGGTCAGACCAGCCGGATCCCAGGTGGCGTAGAACTTGCCCTTGGTGAAGGCCAACGGAATCAACTCACCGGTCAGATACCGCTCCCACAAGGCCATTGCCACGCCTGGGATGTGGGCGCTCGACCAGTCGTCGACCACGACGATTCCGGCGGGACCGAGGGCCCGGCGGGCAGTCTCCATGTCGGCGCGGGCGACCTCGTAGGTGTGCCCGCCGTCGATGTGCACGAGCCGGCACGAACCCGGCGCTACGATCTCGCCGAGCTCTTCGGACGGCCCAACGTGCACGCGCGGCAGACGATCGTGGAACCGCAGGTAGTTCTTCTCGAAGTCTGTCTGGAGCAGACCGGGATAGAACGCCGTGTTTTCCCGCGCGTTCCCGTCACTCACCGGGGCTCCGGAGTCGAAGATGTCGCAGACTGTAAGCGATTCGCCAGCCTCGGGGAAGAACCCCAGGAGGATCGCGCTCTTTCCTTTGTAGGCACCGATTTCCAGAACGTCGCCACGGAACCCGCGGTCGACTTGCAGGTCGTTGACGACGCTCATCAGATGGGCATCCGTGGGATACAGCCATCCCTCCACGTCATCCCGACCGGGGTCGCCAACAAAGTCGAGATAGTCGGCCATCCTCATCTCAGCCACTCGGCTCCTCTCACGACGGATTCCGGCAGTCCACCGGACGTCGTTCACCCCCCCGATGCGGTCGACGGAAAGGCAGTGGAACAGTCTGGTGTGTGAGCGAGCCTAGATTTACTCTCAGTTCTATGTCAACAAGCATCTATTTCCTTGCTCGTATTCAAGCACAGTTCCAGCGTTCCTTGAGCGAGACTGCGTCACGCGGCGGATCCGACCCGGTCGCCGTCCGGCTCTCTGCGACCTCGCCCTGGCGAGATCGGACGGGCCCCGGGACTCGCACCGGGACCTCCCTGGAGTTCCGGCCCGACAGGTCGACCGATGTGCAGGACTGGTGGCGCGTCGAGACCACCAGGTAGGTGGATCTTGTTGACGGACGAATAAGATCGACACGGCTCGACGAGGTTCCCGTCATCAGGTGAGGAGCACCGTACGCATGACACCCGACGGCATCGCCGGCCGGACCGCTCTGGTCACCGGAGCGGCGCAGGGCATCGGCGCAGCCGTGGCCACTGCCCTGGCCTCGCGGGGCGCGATCGTTGCGCTGACCGATTCGGACGGTGAAGCGGCGCACCGACTTGCTGTGACGCTGGACGGCTCACGCGCGTACCGGCTCGACGTCACCGACTGCGCCGCCGTAGAACGTGTCTTCACGGCCGCCGAGGCGGACCTCGGTCCGGTGGACATCTGTGTCCCGGTCGCCGGGATCCTGCGGCCCGCCTACCTCCTGGAGACCACCGACACCGACTGGCGGGCCACATTCGACGTCAACACCACCGGGGTCTTCCACGTGCTGCGCTGCGCCGGGCGGCGGATGGCCGACCGCGGCCGGGGCAGCATCGTCACCGTCAGTTCGAACGCGGCCGGGATACCCCGCCTCGGGATGGCCGCCTACGCTGCGGCCAAGGCCGCCACGACGTTGCTGACCAAGTGCCTCGGCCTCGAACTCGCCGACCGTGGTTTGCGGTGCAACGTGGTCGCGCCGGGCTCCACCGACACGGCGATGCAACGTGCGCTGTGGACAGGCCCGGACGACGCCACCGGGGTGATCGCGGGCTCCCTGGCGACCTACCGGACCGGCATTCCGCTGGGCCGTCTCGTCGAACCCGCCGACATCGCCAACGCGGTCGTCTTCCTCGCCTCCGATCAGGCTCGGCACATCACGATGCACGACCTGTACGTCGACGGCGGCGCAACCCTGCGCGCCTGAGATCCGGGAGGCTACTCGCCGATGACCACCGCACGGTCCGACGCGGCGTGCGCCGACGCCCTCGCTCTGCTCGCCGGGTACCGCCCGGACATGCCGTTCTACTCCGCCTCGCAGCCCGGATCCGGCATGTGGCATTTGTCCACTCTGGTCACTGGCCGGGTTCCCGACCAGGCGATCAGTTCGCTGACGCTCGGCGCGGCGTTGCACCCGACACCGGCGATGTGTGGCACCCCGACCAGGGACGCCCGCGCCGCCATCGCGGAGTACGAGACCTTCGACCGTGGCTTCTACACTGGTGTGATGGGTTGGGAGAACGCCGCCGGCGACGGCGAGTGGGTCGTCGCCCTGCGCTGCGCCGTCACCCGGGACCACACAGCCCGCCTGTACGCGGGTGCCGGCATCGTCGCCGGCAGCGATCCCGCAGCCGAGCTGGCCGAGTCCACGGCCAGGTTCCGTACGGTTGCCCGCTGGCGGCTTCGTTGCCGGCAGCCAGTGGCGGTCCCGCTGGTACGGGTAGCTCGGCAGCCGGATCCGCCGGCCCTGACCAACGGCCGGAGCCTCGGGCGAGTCGATCGGGTCACCGGAGACGTGGCGATGGGCGAGCCGGACCGGTTCGGCGTACCCGCCGGTGGGTGCGGTGCCGGGAACCACGGTGCCGGCTGCCGGACTGCGGGCCGCGACCGCGACCAACCCGGCGAGCAGCTCACCACGGTCGGCGGCGACCACCGCGGCCCGGACCGGTAGCACCGTACGGGTGGTCTCCAGCGAGTACGCGACGTCGCGTGGATCCACCTCCGGGTGGCCGAGCAGGTAGCGGTGCAGCCGGTCGGCCTGCGCCCGCAGTGCCGCGTCGGACCGGGCGCTGAGCGGGCAGACCACCGGCGGCCCGACGGTCGGCCGGGGCAGCGGCGCGGCCGGCAGCGACACCCCGGCCAGGACCAGGTGGCAGTTGGTGCCGCCGATACCGAAGGAGCTGACGCCGGCCACCGGCAGTCGCTCCGGCACCGGCCACGGCCCGTACTCCGGCTGCACCCGCAGACCGAGGTCGGCCAGCGGCAGCCGGCCGGCCCCCGAGTCGTCGCCGTCATCGGCCCGGCCCGCGCTCGTGCCCGTCGCCGACCCGGAGCCGGAGCCGGTGAAGCCTGGATGGGCGGGCAGGCCACGGTAGCGGATGCAGAGCGCGGTCTTGACCAGCCCGGCGAGGCCGGCCGCACCTTCGAGATGCCCGATGTTGGCCTTCACCGAGCCGACCCGCGCGGGCTGGTCAGCGAGCCGGCCCCGGCCGACCACCGCGCCGAGGGCGGTCGCCTCCACCCGGTCGCCCCGCCGGGTGCCGGTGCCGTGCAGCTCGACGTACTGCACGTCGGCCGGCGACACCCCGGCCCGCCGGTACGCCCGACGCAGCACCGCCTCCTGACCGGAGACGGCGGGTACCGCCGGATCCGCGTCGTCGCCGTCGTTGTTGGTCGCTCCGCCGAGCAGGAGCAGTAGATGTCGTCGCCGTCCGCCTCGGCCAGCCGCAGCGGCTTGAGCACGACGAGCCCGCCGCCCTCGCCGCGGCGGAACCCGTCGGCGGCGGTGTCGAACGGGACGCTGGCGCCGCTGCGGGCCAGCACGCCGAACCGGGCGGCCGCCAGCCAGCCGTCGGGGGCCAGGTTGAGATGCACCCCGCCGGCGAGCGCGAGATCGACATCGCCGGCCCACAGCTGTTCGCAGGCAAGGTGCACCGCGAGCAGGGACGAACACTGGCCGGCGTCGACGGTCAGGCTCGGGCCGGTCAGGCCGAGCAGGCGGGACACCCGGTTGGCGATCAGCCCTCGTTGCAGGCCCGTGAAGGTGTGCCGGTCGACCGCCGCCGGCCCGGCCCGGTGCACCAGGGCCGCATAGTCGTCGGCGATCGCCCCGACGAACACCCCGGCCCGCCTGCCGGCCCACCGCTGCCGTGGCTGGCCGCTGTCCTCCAGCGCCTCCCAGGCCAGCTCCAGCGTCAGCCGGTGTTGCGGGTCCAGGGCGGCGGCCTCCCGGGGCGACATGCCAAAGAAGGCCGCGTCGAACTGGTCGACCCAGCTCAGGAAGCCGCCCTGCGGATCGGTGCCGACGTCGGCCGGCGGCAGCGCGTCCGGCGGCCAGTCGCGGCGGCGTACCTCGGGTACCCCGCTGAACGCGGTGCCGCCGCGCCGCAGCAGGGCCCAGAACTCGGCGATGCCGTCGGCGCCGGGCAGCCGGCAGGACATTCCGACGACGGCGATCGGCGCAGGCGGCCCGGCGGGCGGGTCATTGTGGGGTGTCACGGTTTGCTCGACTGGTGAGAAAGTCCAACACGGTCGAGATCACCGTCTGGTCACGCAGGATGCGCCGGTGGCCGAGCCCTTCGGTGATTGATCACCATCCGGGCCGCTGGGTAGGCGGCGGCCAGCCGGTGCGCGCGCCGCACGGCGATCTCCCGGTCGGCGGAGTCGTGCATCACCAGCAGCGGCACGTCGACCTCCTCTGGCCGGTGCACTGGCGAGAACAGTTGCCAGATGTCGGTCAGCGGCGCGAAGAGCCGCTCGGTCCGCAACTTGAGCTGCCGCGCGTACCTGGCGGTACGCTCAGGCCGGACCGTCTCCACCGACCATCTGATCGATGCCATCTGGGCCGGCGACCCACCACGCACCGCGCTCACCGCGCTGCACGTCTATGTCTGCCGGTTGCGTCAGCGTCTCAAGGCGGCCGGGTCGGCGTCCGACGATCTCGCCACCCGCCCACCCGGCTACCTGCTCAACCTGAACCGGTACGCCTTCGACCTGCGGACGTTCGACGAGCTGACCATCCGCGCCCAGCAGGCGGAGTCGATCGGCGACCTGCCCGGCAGCGCCGCCCTGCTCGGCGAGGCGCTCGCCCTGTGGCAGGGCCCACCCCTCAGATCGCCGACCTGCGGGACCTGCCGGTGCTTGCCGCGACCGCGCACGTGATCACTGAGCGGCGGGTCGCCATCCAGGAACGCTACTTCGAGACCGCGCTCGTCCTGCGCCGGCACGGACACGTCGTCGCTGATCTCTACCGGTCAGTTGGTGAGTACCCGATGTCCGAACGGCTGCATTACCTGCTCATGCTCGCCCTGTACCGAGGTGGCCGGACCGCCGAGTCGCTGATGGTCTACAACCTGCTGCGGACCAACCTCGTCGACGGTCTTGGCCTGGAACCGAACCTGCTGGTGCAGCGGCTGCACCGGGCGATCCTGGACCGTCGGGAATGGCTCGACGACCCGTCGTACCTGCACGCGTCCTGACTCCGACCCGTATGTGTCGAAACTCCGACGGAGGGCTACCTGCGGCCCCGATGACGGGACCGGGCCAGCCTGAGCAGGCCGGCACCGGCCAGTAGCACGACCAGGACCGTGGCCAGGACGGCCGCCCCGGCCTGATCGAGCGTGGCGGCCAGCCACCGCTGGACCATGCCGGCGCCGTCGATCAGCGGGTCCCCGCCCGACCCGCCGCGCAGCAGCCGGATCTCGTACCAGCCGTACCAGGCGACGTAGCCGCCGGCAGCCACCAGCAACGCGCCGCCGACGCGGGACAGCAGCGGGGCCGCGCGGCGGACCCGGCGCAGCAGCCCGTCGCGGGCCAGCGCGACGGTGACGGCTGCGACCGCGACGGTCAGCCCCATCCCGGCGGCGTACGCCACGAACAGGGCCACCCCGGACGCGACCGAGCCGGCGCGGAAGCTGGCCGCCACGATCGCCAGGAACGGAGCGATCGTGCAGGACAGCGACGCGGCGGCGTAGGCCATCCCGAAAACCACCATGGACAGTACGGACCGACTGGTGGCCGGGGCGCGGGACGGCACCATGCCGATGCCGGGCAGCTGCCGGCCGGCGAGCAGCACCCCGCCGAGCCCGATGAGCAGCAGCCCGATGCCGATGGTCAGCCACGGCAGGTGGCGCTGCACTGCCCCGGCTGCCGGGGCCACGACCAGGCCGAACACCCCGAAGACGACGACGAATCCGGCGGTCATCGCGGCCGTCGTGGTCAGTGCCCGACCGACGGCGGCACTCCGACCGGTGCCGGCCGCGGCGTCGCCACTCACCAGGAAGGACAGGTACGCGGGCAGCAGCGCGAACCCACACGGGTTGACGGCGGCGAGGGTGCCTGCCGCCAGGGCGAGCGCGAGCGGTGCGTCGGTCATCGGATCGGGTGGCGGAGGTCGGCTAGCCGGCGATCAGCCGGTCGAGCATGCCGGGCAGCGAGTCGACGTCGACATGTCCCTTGTCGACGACTTCGCCATCGACGTCGAGGACGACGAAGGTGCTCTGCGCGGTGATCTCGAAGTGCCGCCACACCGCGCCCTGCTCGTCGGCCAGTTGCGGAAAGCCGGACAGCTCGGCCAGCTCGACGAACTCGTGCATGGCCGGCACCCCGTCGAGCCCGGCCACGCCGACCACACCGGCGGTGTCGGCGTAGTCGGCGGCCAGTGAGTTGACCCGGGCGGCCTGGCCGAGGCAGGTGGGACACCACGGTGCCCAGAACCACAGCACCGCCGGTTTGCCGGCCAGGCTGCGCCCGTCGAAAGTGTCGCCGGCCAGGGTGTCTGCGGTGAAGGCATAGCTGGCGCTGACACCGCCACCGTCGGTGCCGGCACCATTGTCGGTGTCTGCACCGGTTTCGGGGTCGGTGTCCCCGGCTGGCGTGCCGGCACCGGTTGTGTCCCCGCCGGACGGGGGTGGCGTGCCGTCACCGTCAGCCGAAGTGCCGCAGCCGGCCAACGCCACCGAGCCGGCGACGACAAGGCTGATGATCATCGACCGCACCCGCATGATGTCTGCTCCGTCCCGGTATCCGACGTCCGACGATGTCCGGCAACCGTACCTGCCCGACGGCGGTTTCCTCGCATATACCCCCTGGGGGTTGCTAGCCTACGAGGATGACCAGCCAGACCACCCGCGGCTACACCGCGTCCAAGGACCAGCTCCAGGCCCGGCTGCGCCGCATCGAGGGGCAGGTCCGCGGGATCGAGCGGATGGTCGACGACGACCGGTACTGCATCGACGTGCTGACCCAGATCTCCGCCATCCAGGCGGCTCTGGACAAGGTCGCTCTCGGCCTGTTGGACGGACACGCCCGGCACTGCATGCAGGAGGGTTCCGCCGAGGGCCGCGCGGACGAGATGGCCGCCGAGATGATGGCGGCGGTCGGTCGGCTGATGAAGCGCGGCTGACCTTGTCACACCCACTGCCCGACCCGTGACGATCTACCCCCTAGGGGTATGGTGGGTCCCGCCATCACCGCAGGCGAGGAGGACGGCATGAGCAGCACCGCACCGGGCCGGCCCAAGACGGCGACCCGGATCGAGTTGAGCATCGGTGGGATGACCTGCTCGTCCTGCGCGGCTCGGATCGAGAAGAAGCTCAACCGGATCGACGGGGTGACCGCGACGGTGAACTTCGCCACCGAGAAGGCCAGCGTCACCGTCGAGGATCCGGCCGTGACCGCCGACGAGCTGATCGACGTCGTACGCCGTACCGGCTACACCGCCCAGCTGCCCGCTCCGCCGCAGGATGCCCGCGGCGCAGCGCTTTCCGACGGTTCGGCGGGCGACGAGCGGCCGGCCGTCTCCGACGACCTCCGCTCGCTGCGTACCCGGCTCCGGGTCGCGCTGGTGCTCAGCGTGCCGGTGGTCGTCCTGGCGATGGTGCCCGCCTGGCAGTTCACCTACTGGCAGTGGGTCAGTCTGGTGCTGGCCGTCCCGGTGGTGCTCTACGGCGGCTTGCCGTTGCACCGCGCCGCGTGGACGAATCTGCGGCACGGCGCGGCGACCATGGACACCCTGGTCTCGATGGGGACCCTCGCCGCCCTCGGCTGGTCGCTGTGGGCGCTGTTCTTCGGCACCGCCGGCACCCTCGGCGTGACCCACCCGTTCAGCCTGTCCATCGGTCACGGCACAGCCGCCGCCAACATCTACCTGGAGGTCGCCGCCGGGGTGACCGTGTTCATCCTGCTCGGCCGATACTTCGAAAGCCGCGCCAAGCGCCGCGCCGGTGCGGCGCTGCGGGCCCTGCTCGAGCTGGGCGCGCGGGATGTCGCCGTGCTGCGCGACGGCGCGGAGACCCGGATTCCGGTCGATCAGCTCGCGGTGGGTGACCGGTTCGTCGTCCGGCCCGGCGAGAAGATCGCCACCGACGGCGTGGTGACCGAGGGGTCCTCGGCGGTCGACGCCAGCATGGTCACCGGTGAGTCCGTGCCGATCGAGGTCGCTCCCGGCGACCCGGTGGTCGGCGCCACCGTCAATGCCGGTGGCCGGCTGATGGTGACGGCCACCCGGGTCGGTGCCGAAACTCAGCTCGCCCAGATGGTCCGGCTGGTGGAGCAGGCGCAGACCGGAAAGGCAGCGGCGCAGCGGCTGGCCGACCGGATCTCCGGTGTCTTCGTGCCGATCGTCATCGCGCTCGCCGTCGGCACCCTCGGCTACTGGCTCGCCACCGGGACGGGCGTCGCGGTGGCGTTCACCGCAGCGGTCGCCGTACTGATCATCGCCTGCCCGTGCGCGCTCGGCCTGGCCACCCCGACGGCGCTGCTGGTCGGCACCGGACGCGGCGCCCAGCTCGGCGTGCTGATCAGAGGCCCGGAGGTGCTGGAGTCCACCCGTCGGGTGGACACCGTGCTACTGGACAAGACCGGCACGGTCACCACCGGCACCATGACGCTGGTCGACGTGCTGGTCGACGGCGCCGACCCGGATCCCGACGAACTGCTCCGGCTTGCCGGCGCGGTCGAGGCCGGGTCGGAGCACCCGATCGGCCGGGCGATCGCCGGGGCCGCCACCGAGCGGGTCGGGCCGCTGCCGGCGGTGACCGACTTCGCCGGCCGGCACGGACTGGGTGTACGCGGCACCGTCGGCGGGCGTACCGTGCTGGTCGGTCGGCCGGCGCTGCTGACTGACGAGGGCCTGACCGTGGACGCGGCGCTGGCCGGCAGATTGACCGCCGCCGAGGCCGCCGGCCGGACCGCGGTCATGGTCGGCTGGGACGGTCGGGCCCGGGGCGTGCTGGCCGTCGCTGACCGGGTCAAGCCGACCAGCCGGCCGGCGATCGACGCGCTGCGGCGGCTCGGTCTGACCCCGGTCCTGCTCACCGGGGACAACGCCACCGTCGCCCGGGCGGTCGCCGCCGAGGTCGGGGTCGACGAGGTGATCGCCGGGGTGTTGCCCGCCGACAAGGTGGACGCGGTCAAGCGGTTGCAGGCCGATGGTCGGGTGGTCGCGATGGTCGGTGACGGGGTGAACGACGCCGCCGCCCTGGCCCAGGCCGATCTCGGCCTGGCGATGGGGACCGGCACCGACGCCGCCATTGAGGCCGCCGATCTCACCCTGGTAAGGGGCGACCTGACCGCCGCCGTGGACGCCGTCCGGCTGTCCCGCCGCACCCTGCGGACGATCCAGGGCAACCTGTTCTGGGCGTTCGCCTACAACGTCGCGGCGCTGCCGTTGGCGGCGGCGGGCCTGCTCAACCCGATGATCGCGGGTGCGGCGATGGCGATGTCCTCGGCGTTCGTGGTCGCCAACAGTCTGCGGCTGCGCCGGTTCCGGCCGGTGGTGCTCAGCCGGTGACCAGCTCGTAGCCGGCCTCCTCGACGGCGGCGGCCACCGCCTGGTCGCTGACCGGCTGTTCGCTGGTGACGGTGACCCTGCCGGTGGCCAGGTCGACGTCCACCTCGGTGACCCCGGCGATCCCGCCGATCTCGGTGGACACCGAACCGACGCAGTGGCTGCAGGTCATCCCCTGCACGGTGTAGGTGCTGACCGCCATCTGTCTCTCCCTCGCGACTCGTTGCGATCCGACTCGACCGCTGAGCCTACCCCTACCGGGAATGCGTATTTCGCCGGATCCGGCACCGTCGTCGGCCGGCGACCGGCCAGCACCCCATAGCCAAAGACCGATCCAGCGGGTAGAAACAGATGATTCCCCGACGGCACCGGTAGGTGCCGGCGGGCGACACCGAGAGAGCGCTCTCACGCTCGGCGGCCCGCACATCGGCCGGACCGACACCGCGTTGCAGATCAACAGCGACCACGTGCTGATCGACCACACCTGGGTGTGGCGGGCCGATCACGGAGTCGAAGGGTTCACCGAGGGCGTCAACGGCGACACCGACCGCTGGCACACCAACACCGGACGGTACGGCGTCGTGGTCAACGGCGACCACGTGACCGCGACCGGACTGTTCGTCGAGCACTTCCAGCGGTACAACACGGTCTGGAACGGCGACCACGGCACCACGGTCCTGTACCAGAACGAGCTGCCGTACGACCCGCCCACCCAGGCCGACTGGATGAACGGCGACACCCCCGGCTGGGCCGGCTACAAGGTCGCCGACCACGTGCGGCACCACCAGCTGTACGGCGGCGGGGTGTACGTGTTCAACCAGAACGACCCGTCGATCCGCACCCGCAACGGCTTCGAGGTGCCGCACCGTCCGGGCGTACGGCTGCGGCACATCATGACCGTAAACCTGAGCGCGGGCGCCATCGACCACGTGGTCAACGGGGTCGGTGAGGCGGCCGACACGACCCGGGCCGGCGCGCCGGTCTACCTGGTCGAGTTCCCGGAGCCGTGACGGGTCGGGTACCCGGGGCCGGCCGACGGATAGCCGTGGCGATCCCGGGTACCCGCCCGGTCGGACCGTCACACGAGTCGACCGGTCACACGAATCGGACAGGTCACCACGAGGAGGCACGATGTCCGGGAAACGACCAGGCAGCAAGGGATACGACAACCAGCGCGCCCGGCTGCGTAAGGATCTCGAGAACTCGGGTACGGCCAACGACGCGGGTGCCGACGAGCTCGCCAACGAGATCCTGCAGGAGCAGGCCGACCGCCAGGGCGTGCTGCGCACCGAACGGGGTCTCGGCCCGAAAGGTGAACGATGATCGTCATGAAATAGGTCGAAAGATGCCATGAGATTCGGTCAGCTCCGCATCATGGTGGGGTGAGTGACGCAGGGCGGTCCCGGGTCCAGCCGGCGGCGCCCGGTGCCAAGGTGACCCGGTTGGAGCTCTTCTTCGACCTGGTCTTCGTCTTCGCCTTCATCCACCTGAACACGCTGGCCGTCGAGGACCTCGACGCCCTGATCCTGTTGGGCGTCATCCTGCTGCTCGCCGCGCTCTGGCTGGCCTGGTCGCGGTTCGCCGTACTCGGCAACAACCTGCGGGCCGACCAGGGCATCATGCCGATCATCGGTTTCGCGATCATGGCGGCGGTCTTCGTCTCCGTCGCGACCTTGCCCGGCACCGAGGACGACGTCGCGGTGCCGTCGTCGTCCGCGCCGCTCTCGATCCCCGGGCAACTCGTGTTCCCGGCCTGCTATTTCATCATCTGGGCGTTGGAGATGGTGGCGCTGCGGCATGCCGCGCGAAACCACCCTTCGTTGCGTGAGATGTGGTGGCGAAGCGCACCGGCGCTGCTCCTCAGTTGCGGGTTGCTGGTGGTGGCCGCGCTCCTGCCGCGACAGTTCACCGGCAATGCCCGGATAGCTGCCTTTGTCGCGTTGTGGGGACTTGCCGTCGCCATCGCCTACGCGGTGGTGATCCGGACCAAGGCCCTCGCCGTCGTCTCGGCCGGGCATTGGGCGGAACGACACGCCCAAATCGTGCTGATCGCTCTCGGCGAGTCGGTCATCTCGATCGGCATCGGCGCCGAACTTCTGGCAGGAACACCGTTGACGTTGCCCCTGGTCGCAGGCGTGGTGCTCGGCATCGCGCTGATCTGCGCCCTCTGGTGGTGGTACTTCGACTCCCGCTCGATCGCGGCCGAACATGTGCTGCACCGCACCCAGGGCACCGCCCGGCTCCGACTGGCCCGCGACGCGTACACCCTGCTGCACTTCCCGATGGTCCTCGGGATCATTCTGCTGTCCCTGGGCGCCAAACAGGTCCTCGCCTACCTGGCCAGTGACACCGGCGACCAGGAAAGGGCGGTGCTCGATCCGGTCCACCTGTGGGTGCTGTACGGCGGCGTCGTGCTCTACCTGCTGGCCCTGCTCGCATTCCAGGCGCGGACGGTCCGATCCGTGGATCCGCTCGGCGCGTTGCCCGTCCTGGTCATCACCGCGCTGCTGCCGATGGCCCCGTTCATGCCGCCGCTCGCCGCGCTCGCCCTGCTCAGCCTGATCGCCGTCGCCGCGGCCGCGGTGGACAACCTACGCGGCGGCAGCCATCGCCGGTCGCTACGCGGCAGCCAGCTCGCTCAACAGCAGGCGTTGGAGAGCGAGGAGACCAACTGGCGCCGACGGCACCTGTGAGCCGTACGGCACCCGACGCTGTCATTATCGTCTGATGCGCAACCAGGTAGTCCTCCTGGTGCGTGGCCGGGGAGGATGACAGCTTTGACACAGGTCGCCGGCGAGCCGGCACGCTGGCGACACCGGACCGGGCGGCTGGGCCGGTCGGCGCTGATCGCGCTCTGCGTCGCTGCCGCGTACGCACTCGGCTCCGGCTGCGCCTGGCTGCTGTTCCACGCCTCGGCCGTCGGCGCGGTGTTCTTTCCGCCGGCCGGGGTGACCCTCGGCGCGCTGGTGCTGGCCCGCCGCCGACACTGGCCGTGGATCCTCGGTGCCGTCGGTCTCACCGAGTTCGGCATCGACCTGTGGCAGGGGATCGGCCCGCCGGTCGCACTCGGCTTCGCCCTCACCAACGTCGCCGAACCGCTGGTCGGTGCCGCCGGGCTGCGATGGCTGCGGCCGGGCCGGATCGACCTGACCCGGTACCGCGACGCGGCGGCGTTCCTGCTCTACCCGGTGGGCATCGGCCCGTTGGTCGGCGCGGTGATCGGGGCCACGACCAGCGCGGTCGGCACCGGTGGCGCCTGGTGGCCGGCGTTGGGCCGGTTCTGGGCCGGCGACGGGCTCGCGGTGCTCACCCTCGGCGCCGCCCTGGTCGGCCTAGACGCGATCCGCGGCCGGGTCCGACCCTGGCAGCTGGTCCGGGGCGGTACGGCGTTGGCCGGCACCGGGGCGTTGACCGTCATCGGTTTCTGGCCCCGGGAGGTGCCGCTGTCCTACCTGCCGGTGCCGGTGCTGCTCGCGGTCGGCTTCCTGGGCCGGGTGGCGACCGTCGGGGCCGCCGGATTCGTGATGGCGTTCGCCGCGAATCTGCTCAGCGCCGCCGGGCACGGGCCGTGGTCGGTGCTGGCCGGGCAGCCCCGGCTGGAGGCGGCGTCGCTGCAGATCTACCTGGCGGTGGTGGTGCTCGGCGCCTGGGCGCTGGCGATCGCGGTGGCGCAACGGGACCGGGCGCAGGCCGAGTCGCGTCGTGAGGTGGCTGCCCGCCGCCGGTTGCAGGCGCTGCAGGACGTCACCGCCGGGCTGGCCACCTCCGCGACGTCCGACCAGGTGATCCGGGTGCTGGTCGACCGGGGCGTCGGCCTGGTCGCCGACCACGGCGCGGTCGCGCTCACCGATCTGGCCGGCGGCTCGGTCCGAAGCTGGCCGACGGCGGCCCTCGCGGACCAGGTCGCCGGAGGCTTCGCCACGTTCCCGCTCGACGGGTCGGACCGGTTGCCGGTCGTCGACGTGGTCCGGACCGGCCGGCCGGTCCAACTGCCGACCCGGGCGGCGCTGGACGCTCGTTACCCCGCGCTCGCCGACGCCCACGCTCGCACCGGCACCCGCAGTCTGCTGGCGGTGCCGGTCAAGGTCGGCGACCGGTGCCTCGGTGCGCTGGCGTTCGCGTTTCGTCGGGACGACGCGATCACCCCGGAGGTGGTTTCGATCGCCCGTACCCTCGCCGAACTCGCTGGCCAGGCCGTCGACCGGGCAGCCATGTACGAGTCCGAGCACGCCGCCGCGCACCAGTTGCAACGGGCGTTGCTGCCGCAGATCTCGCCGGACCTGCCGGGCGTCACGGCCGCCGTGGGCTACCGGCCGGCGGAGCACGGCCGCGACGTGGGCGGCGACTGGTACGACGTGTTCGAGCTGCCCGGCAACCGGGTGGGTATCGCGGTCGGAGACGTCGTCGGCCACGGGTTGTCGTCGGCGATCACCATGGGCCGGCTGCAGCAGTCGCTGCGCTCGGTGGCGCAGACCGGTGCGTCGCCGGTCGAGGTGCTGGAGGCGCTGGACACCGCCTGCCAGACGATCGACGGGGCCGACTTCGCCACCGTCGGGTACGCCGAGTACAGCCCCACCGACCGGCTGCTCACCTACGCCTGCGCCGGTCATCTGCCGCCGCTGCTGGTGGCCGGCGGGGACAGCCGCTACCTGACCGACGCCCGGTCGCTGCCGCTGCGGCTGACCGCGCAGCCCCGGACCCAGGCCCAGATCGCGGTGCCCGACTCGGCGATGCTGGTCTGGTACTCCGACGGGCTGGTGGAGCGGCGTGGTCAGGTGATCGACGCCGGGTTGGACCGACTCGGCCGGGCCGCCGCCGGGTTGTCCGGCACCGAGCCACAGGTCTGGTGCGACCGGCTGTTGGACGCGATGACCGACGGCCAGGTGATCACCGACGACACGGTGGTGGCCTGCGTACATCTGGACGGGCTGCCCACCGGCACGGACGGCTCCCCGGTGCTGCGGCTGACCCTGACCTCCCCCGCCGACCTGTCCGCCGCGCGCCGGGCACTGCGGGACTGGTCCGCGGGCAACGACCTCACTCCGGATCAGGCCGACGCACTGCTGGCCACCTGCAACGAAGCCTTGATCAACTCGTTGGAGCACGCCTACCACGGGCGTCCGGGCGGCCCGGTCGCACTGCAGGTGATGCTGCTCGACCGGCAGCAGGTCCGGATCGAGGTCACCGACCGGGGACATTGGCGGGGTCACTCGCACGACGGGTCCGACCGGGGACGCGGGCTCGATCTGATCAACAGGATGGCCCGCCGGCTGGTGCTCGACCTCTCCGGTGCCGGCACCCGGGTGACCATCACCCTGCCCGGCCGGTAGCCGGTGCCGTCCCGGTGGTCTACCACCGGGGCGGGTGGTCGACCACCGGGACGGGGATCAGCCCCGGATCGCCTGGCGGATCCAGTCGGTGATGTTGTCGACCCGCGACGTCGTCTCGACGTCGGAGTGCGGGCAGTCCGGGCCGAAGCTCTCCACCGACACCAGCGCCGGACCGCGGCGACCCCGCTCGACGAAGTACGGGGCACCGGAGTCGTACGCGCAGGCGCTGGTGTCCGGGTGCGGGTACCGACCGGTCACGCCGATGGTCGAGTCGGCGACCTCGGTGACGGCGAACAGCCCGGTTCGCAGCACGGTCGACGGCACCGGGTCGACCGACGTGTCGGCGCCGTATCCGGTTAGCCGGACGAGAGCACCGACCCGCGGCGGCCGGTGGGCCAGGGCGATCGGCTTTATGCCGCGTACCGGCTGGTCCAGCTTTGCCAGCGCCAGGTCGTTGGTGGGCGACTGGCGTACCGCGATCACGGTGGCGACCTGGCCGCCGTCGCCGGTGAGGTCCGCCCGGCCGACCGTCGCGGTGGTCAGGTCGGCGACCGGGCGGTCGACCCGTACGCCGTCGAAGGTCCGGAAGCAGTGCCCGGCGGTGACCACCCACTGCGGATCGATGAGGGCTCCGGAGCAGGCGCTGTTGCGGCGGCCGCCGTCGGCCGTCGGGATCCCGGTCATCGTCAGCTTCACCGAGAACTGGTACCTGCCGTCGGGGACGACCTTGCCGTTGGCGACGGCGCCGGCCGGCCCGGCGGCGGCCAGGCCGAGGCCGGCCGTCACGGCCAGCGTGAGCGCCGCCGTGGCCAGGCGGGAGGCGAGGGTACGGGACACAGCGGTTCCTTGTCGGATGGCCGCACCGGACGACCGGGTCGAAGGCTGGGCGGTACCGGTGCCGGCGGGCAGCGGACGTTGGACGTCTCGACGCTAGGTCGGCCCGCTGGCCATCGGACATGGACATTTCCCTACATCTACCCGCCCGGCCCGGGTGGCGGTACCGGCTCACCGGCAGCCCGTCACCGCACGGAGCATCAGCTGCACGCGCGGTAGACGTAGTCGGCCCGGTTGCGGTGCGGTGAGACGTCGGGCATGGTCCGGCGGGCCGTGTCGACCACGAAGAGTTTAGTGTCGGTCGGGCCGGTCTCGTCGAGGAACGTGGTGCTGCCGTAGTTGAGGTTGTAGTGCACGGACTCGGTCCGGTTGCGCCACCCCCAGTGGCCGAGGTCCTGCCATCCGCAGTCACTGAGCCGGCCCCGTGGATAGGTGTAGTTGGTGCCGTCGTAGAAGCAGAACCAGCCACCCGGGCAGTCCGGCCCGGCGAGCGGCGCGATTCCGGCGGGGCGGGCAACGCTGACGATGAACACCCCGCCGGAGTAGGCGATGTCGGTCTGGCTGATCTGGCTGCCGCCGGGGTGGGTAGCAAGATAGGCGTCCACCCGGGACTGGACGGCGGTGGGGCCGGCCGCGGCGACGCCGGGCTGCAGGCCGGTGGCCAGTGCGGCGACGGCCAGTACGGCGGGCGCCAACCGCCGACTCAGGCGCGGGGTCCGGCGACGGATCCGGGTGGGTGGCGTCATGGCGGGCTCCAGTTGCTCCAGGTGGCGTCCAGTAGTGGGTTGGGTGTACCGGCAGTGCCGGTGTCACCCGCAGTACTCAGTCAGAAACTTTGCGACACGACACCGCCGACGATAGCCAATCAACCAACGAGATCGCCATATCCGCGTCAGTGAATAAACGAACAGCAATCACATTTTTGGGCCCAGAGTGAGCTGCAACTTTCGGCCAGCAACCACCACCACGCAAAGCGCGGCTTTCTCATGTTCCACATCCTGGAATAATCGACCATGATCGACAAAAATCTTCGGGCACGATCTGGCACGCTGACGCCTCTTATAGGGCGGATGCCGGCACCGGCACCCCCTATTGCCACTGCGCCACCGGAACGAGCACCGAGGAGCATTGTGGATGCAGAGGATGCGGCAGAACTCGATGCATGGCTCGGGGAACAGGTGAGTCAGCATCATGCGCTGCTGTGGACGGTACTGTTTCAGCGCCTCGATGACACCAGAGTCGCCGAAGCACTTCTGCAGGAGACATTCGTCCGGGCCTGGCTGCACCGTCGGGACGGTCACCGGATCCGGCATCCGCGGGCGTGGCTCTACCGGCTGGCCCGACGACTGGCCGAGGAACGTCTCGACAAGGACCCTCGCAGCCAGCAGGCCCGGCGTACCACCGCACTGACCCTGGTGGTCAGCAACGACGGCGAACCCGGCGCCAGCGTCCTGCGTCAGGACGTGGCCCGGTTCGGCCGACGGCTCAGCGTCAAGGACCGGGAGTGCCTGCTGCTGACCAGCTACGGCGTCAGCACGGCCGACATCGCCGCCATGTTGCGGATGACCCCGGCAGCGGTACGGCGGTCGCTACACCGGACCCGCCGCGCGTTGCACAAGCTACGGGACAAGGTGCAGGGCCGGCGTACCCGGCGCATCCCGGCCAGACATGGGAAGGACTGACCATGGATCAGGAGCCGGTCGAGGACGAGTTCCGCCGCGACGAGCTGGTGCAGCTGGCTGTCCGGGCCCTGCTGCCCAGGCAGGGACGGATTCCGCCGCCACCCGAGATCGACGTCACGGACCTGATAGCCGTTGCGCACCAGCGCCAGTCGTCGCAGGAATCGACCCGCTGGCGGTGGCGGTCCAGGCGGTGGTGGCCGCAGCTGTGGCGGTCCAGGCGGTGGCGGCCCAGGCTGTGGCGGGTCGCGGTCCCTGCGGTCGTTCTGGTCGTGCTGCCAATCGTCGGGGTCGAAGTGGTCCGCTCGCACAGCGAGCCCGGGCCGGCCGGACCGGACGCCACCGACCCGGTCCTCGCCGACCCGCAACAGCCCCTGCCGCTGACCGCAGGCGCGGGCACCGCCCCGGCCCGCCACCAGTTGGCGGCGATCGCCCGGCACGTCCACTCACTCGACCAACCAGCAGTCGACCAACCAGCACTGGATCAACCGGTGCCGGACCAGCCGGCCACCGCCGACCGCTACACCTACGTCCACCTGCGGGCCTGGTGGCGCGACGATCCCGCCACCGGGCAGGACGGCGGAGCGTACGACCGGCGACTGTGGTGGGCCGCCGACCGGTCCGGGCAGGAGACCCGGATCGACCCGGCGAACCCGGACCGGCCCGCCGAAGTGGTCGAGTACCCGCCCGGCGCGCTCGGTGTCGCCGTACCCGATCCCGCCGCCGACCGGACGGTGCTGGCCGGCCAGCTCGCCGAGGAACAGCCGATGCACGAAGGCCCGCAGGCCGCGCTGCGGGCAGTCGTCGGCCTCTACCGGTTTCACGACCTGTCCCCGGACCAGCGGGCCGCCGCCCTGGCCGTCCTCGCCGACGCGGAGCTGGTCACCCACGGTCCGGTGCTGGACCGGGCCGGCCGGTCCGGCGTCGCGGTCAGCGCGACCGGTGACATGGACGGCCGCCCGGTGCGGGACACCGCCGTGATCGACACCGCCACCGGCCGGCTACTCAGCTACGAGCGGGTGGCCCTACCCGCCGACGACCGCGCGGCGGCCGGCACCGTCACCTACTACCTGGTGTTCCTGCGCTCCGGCCGGGTCGGTCGACTCGGCGCCGAACCGACCGACTGACCCGTCACCGGATATCCGACCCGAACGGCCGGCATGAGCCTCCGGCGGGCGGGTACCCGGTGACGATGCCCGACATTGCCAGCTACGGGCTCCTGAGTGACTGCCAGGGAGCGGCGTTACTGTCCGCGGACGGCTCCGTCGACTGGTGGTGCCCGGCCCGGTTCGACGCGCCGAGCGTCTTCGCCCGGCTGCTCGACCCCGACGCCGGACACTGGTCCATCTCCCCGGTCGACGGGCACCGCACCGCCCGCCGCTACCTGGCGGACACCATGGTGCTGCAGACCGACTTCCGGACCGCCGACGGCGAGCTGCGGCTCACCGACGCGCTCGCGCTCGGCCCCGGCGAACGCGGTCACCGCATCGGCGACGCCTCGCCGCACGTACTGCTGCGCCGGGTCGAGGTCCTGACCGGCACCGTGCAGGTCGACGTCGACCTGGTGGTGCGGCCCGAGTACGGCCGGGTCGTTCCGGTGGTGACCGGCGACGACGGGCGGATCGAGCTGGTCGGCGGCAGTGACCGGCTGATCCTGACCGGCGACCCGCTGCCGGCCGAACTGTCCGTCGGGGTGGACCGGATCACCGGCCGGCTCACCCTCACCGCCGGACAGACCGTACGGTTCGCGCTGCGGCACCTGCGCGCCGACGACACCGCGCCGCCGGCCGACGACCAGCGGTACACCGTGGACGACACCGTCGCCGGCTGGCGGTCCTGGGCCGACGAGCACCACAGCTACCAGGGGCTCTACCAGGAACAGGTACGGCGCAGCGCGCTGGTGCTACAGGCGCTGACCTACCAGCCGACCGGTGCGGTGGTGGCCGCGCCGACCAGCTCGCTGCCCGAGGAGGTCGGCGGCGGCGCGAACTGGGACTACCGGTACGCCTGGCTGCGCGACGGGGCGTTCACCATGCAGGCGCTGTGGGTGGCCGCCTGCCCCGACGAAGCGCACCGGTTCTTCGACTGGATCGCCGACTCGGTCGGTGAGCTGCCCACCGACCAGCCGGTGCCGATCATGTTCGGGGTCGGCGGCGAGCGGGATCTGACCGAGCACGATCTGGAGCACCTGCGCGGCTACCGGGGTTCGACGCCGGTACGGGTCGGCAACGACGCCTGGCGACAGCGGCAGCTCGACGTACTCGGCGAGGTGATGCACGGTGCCTGGATCCTGCGCGACCGGCTCGGCGACCTGGCGACGGGCACCGTACATCTGCTCCGGGGCCTTGCCGACCGGGCCTGCCGCACCTGGTCCCAGCCGGACTCCGGGATCTGGGAGGGTCGGGAGGGCGAACGCCACTACCTCACCTCGAAGCTGATGTGCTGGGTTGCGCTGGACCGGGCCATCGGGCTGGCACCGACGCTGCACGCCGAGCGCGACGTCGACCGTTGGCACCGGACCCGGGAACAGATCCGCACGGCGATCCTCGACGAAGGTTGGAGCGACCGGCGCCAGGCGTTCACCGGCGCGTTCGGCTCCGACCATCTCGACGCCGGGGTCCTGATCATGCCGATCATGGGGTTCCTGCCTGGCACCGACCACAGGGTGGTCGCCACGATCGACGCCATCGAGGCGGACCTGACCCACGACGGCCTGGTCCAGCGGTGGACCGGCGGAGAGGACGAAGGAGCCTTCCTGATCTGCTCCTACTGGCTGGCCGAGGCCCTCGCGTTGGCCGGCCGGCGCGACCGGGCCCGCCAGGTCTTCGACGCGGCCACCGGATGC